>JAJZUM010000028.1 GCA_021848605.1 Pseudomonadota bacterium
TGCTTGGCACCGCATTCAGCTACGGCCTGATCGGTGCGCTATTTGCCTGGCTTGGTCATGGAATTAACCTGGCCGCCTGGTTTCAAAAACCCGTTTGGCTGATTAGTATGGCCGCTATTTTTGTTCTTTTGGCACTCAGTCTTTTTGACCTTTATACCCTACGTCTGCCAACTTCGCTCAGCAACCGTATTGATCAACTGAGCCGCCAACAACGCGTTGGCAGCTTTTCAGGAACATTCATGATGGGTGCCCTTGCGGCCCTGGTGGTTTCGCCCTGTGTCTCAGCACCGCTGGCAGCTGCCCTGGTGCTGGTCAGCCAGCTCGGCCTTGTCTTGGCCGGCTTTAGTGCCCTATTTGTCCTGGGCTTGGGGATTGGCACACCTCTACTGATTTTTGGTATATCCCAGGCCCACTTCATGCCCAAGGCTGGAAGCTGGATGAAAGGCGTGCAGGCAGCCTTTGGCGTAGCCTTGCTAGCCACTGCCGTTAATATACTCTCTCGACTCATGCCGGACTGGCTCAGCATATTGCTCTACAGCAGCTTACTGATTGGCAGTGGCGTCAGCCTTGGTGCATTCGAAGCTGCCGACTGGGGATGGCCGCGAACCCTCAAGGCCCTGGGACTTATCCTCGTCCTGCTCGGCACGCTCGGAATTTTAAAGTCATGGCAACAGTTTGGAACCGCGGATCAAGGGACGACCCCGCTCGCCCCCGCATCATTCCTCAACAGCGCTGCTCACCCTGGTCCGATGACCACGTTTATGCCGGAAGTAACCGTTCGCTCGTTACAGCAATTGCAGGCTGTCCTGAAAAACGACCAAGACCGCCCCATTATGCTCGATTTTTGGGCCAGCTGGTGCATCAGCTGCAGGGAACTGGAACATCAGGTTCTTGATCAACCAGCCATGCTGGAGCGCCTGAATCATCTGCACCGCATCAGGGTCGACGTCAGTGCCAGTTCCGCTGCCAGCAACCAGCTTCTCAACCAGTATCAGCTGGTTGGCCCACCCGCACTGGTTTTGCTGGATGCCCATCTACAGATGCACACACCTGCACGCTCCGGGGTAGTGCCTGCTGAACAGCTCAACCATGATCTGGATCAGCTTGGTCTCTGAGCCAATATGGCCTGATTTGACAAATTCTGACCCATTACGGCATCGACAATGTCATTAATTAACGTTACATTCGCTAATGACATGTATTGCCGGAGGGTGATTGATGGAATGTCCTATCCAGGTAACTACGGTCAGGGGATCACTACACGTCCAAAGCTGGGGTAATCCCCGACACCCCTGCATCATACTGATCCACGGCTTTCCCGACCACAGTGCTGTCTGGTCAGATATCGCCCAAAATCTGTGTGACTCTTTTTATGTTCTGGCATATGACGTTCGCGGCGCCGGTCGATCTTCGCCGGGACAATCGCTGGCCGATTACACACTGCCTGCCTTATCCGATGATTTGTTCTGTATAACCAACCAGCTGATTCCCAATCGGGACTGGCACCTGGTTGGACATGACTGGGGATCGATACAGGGTTGGGCACATACAACCGACCCTCGCCTCAAGCCCCACATCCGCTCGTTTACCAGCATTTCCGGTCCTTCGCTGGATCATCTGGGCTACTGGCTGCGTCTCCAAGCCAGCCCGAGAAAGCTGCTCAGGCAACTGCTCAAATCATGGTACATCGGCATGTTCCATCTGCCGCTGCTTCCCGAACGGATTTGGCCTGGCATCGCCCGCCATCTCTTGCCCATCTACCTGCAGTATCGCGAAGGATTGGAGTGCCTTAACCCCTCACAGCTACTCAATAATGGCCTGCACGGCATGAACCTGTATCGCGCCAACATTATGAATCGACTAATTCAGCCCCAACCTAAAAAAACCACCTGTCCGGTGCAACTGATCGTGCCTCTGCAGGATGATTTTGTTGACCCACACCTGGTGGAGATCAGCAAAGACTGGGTCGCAGATCGTACCCTGATCAAGCTAAGCGGCGGACACTGGATCATTCGTCAGCAGCACCAATACCTAGCCCAAGAGATCAGCACGTTCATCAACAGAATTTCTGCATCGCCTGCTTGGCCGGCACTGAATTGAGGCTGTGCCAATAAAGCTGGACTTCATGGGGAAATTTGCGGTGCCATTTTAAGGCAGCGGCAAATGCCTTGGCGGTATACGTCGGATCAAGGGGCACACCCGTCTGGGCGAGAAACAACCGGGATGCTTCATCACCCTGAGGCGTTGCCAAACCATAACCCAGACCAAACTCATCATCATCCCAATCGATACAGACTTTGAATGAATCTGCCCCCCAGTTCTGCCAGATACCCGCCAACACCCTGACCTGTCGCATCACGGTCGATGGAGTACAAGCATCAAAAATCCCAACATGTGCCGGAGCTACACGCACGCCCGTCACCGAAGTATCCCAGCCCATAAGTGCACAACCGGTGGCAAGTCCAGCCATGGTCGCCGATGACCCGACAGCAACCAGCAACCGGTCCGGCCGGGGCATCAAACCCTGTTTCACCTGGACTCCCAGTTCAAAGGCAGCGCGAACAAAGGCTTGCCCACCTTCCACCGAAGAGCCTCCGGCAAAAAGACGCATCGCCTGAGGGTAACGCAACCGGGACTCCACGGCAAAAGACAACAAGGTTCGGGGCAGATTTCCCCGAAACCAAAGCTCGGCACCCCAGTACCGCATCAACATCTGGCTCTCTTCCACGGCAGCCGTGCAGGGCTGATCAAACAAAATCACCGTTGTATCCAGTCCCAACATACGCCCAAACAGAGTGGTCGCCACGCCGTGATGAGTTCCCAAACCACCAAAGGTTACAATGCGGCCGACACCCTGCCTCAGTGCTTCGGCAAGAATGTATTCGAGTTTGCGGACCTTGTTGCCGCCATAGATGGGGTGACTGCGATCATCACGTTTGATCCACACTGAACCTGTGCCATCATTCCAAGGCGTGAGCGGGGTCGGTCCAGCAATCAAAACCTGCCGCTGCATACGTTGGTCAAGCCAGGCGAGCCCTTGCTCCGCATCCATCACGGCAGGCATATGCAGAGACTAGGTCCAAATATAGCTTTTGTGATTCTTGACAATATAATCAGCGACATAAGAAGCAATCGCTGCAACCGTCATTTTCGGTGCCACGGTTACGGATTCCGGCAGTACACTGGCATCGGTCACAAACAGGCCATGAACTTCATAGGATTCACAGACTTCATTGACGACAGCACTAAACGGGTCAGCACCCATACGACATGTCCCTTGTGGTGACAGTGACGCAACCCGCAAGGCATACATGCCTTTGGGAGGCATCGTGATGGTTGCCATGGCCTTGTCCAGGTTGAATACCGAATCCACTTCCTGTCGGTCAAAGGTCGGCAAAAGGACTGCTTCAGCACCTGCGGCAAAAAAGATGCGAGCGGCATTGGTAATGGCCGTTTTCAGGTCACGGAAATTATTTTCACTCAGATTCCAGTCAATATGTTTGCTGCCCAAGACCGGATGCCCTTCCCAATGCACATACCCCTGTCCCTCATCCTGAACAAAGGTCTGCAACATAGCGTAGTAGCGATACTCACCCATAAAGCGCAAGTGAGATTTCTGTACACCCAGACCACCGGTCGACAACAGTTGTACCGGCTCGGGAAGACCCGAGATCATGAAGGTCTTGCCATCATGCGGTGCCAGAAACTGATCCACACAAACACCGGATAAAGCACCACGCCAGCCATAAACTGCCTGAGGGAATCGTCCAATCACGGAAACGAAAGGATTCAGATAGAGATTGTGGCCCACCATGCCTGATTGAACGCCAAGCCCACTTTTTTGCAAAAGCATCGGCGACTGAATCGCTCCAGCGGCCACGACAACCAATTGGGCATCAACCCGGACTTCAGCCACCATTTCCCCTGATTCAGGGTCAACAATATTAGCCATGACGCCAGCAGCCCTGCCATTTTCGATCAGGATTTTCCAGACATGACAATCCGAGTACAACTCGGCGCCGAGCGCAACAGCCCAGGGAAGATAGGTTACCAGACTAGACTGTTTGCGGTCAGAAACACAGCCAGCGAGACAGTGTCCAGTCAAGGCACACTCCTTGACCGTTCGGGCCAGCGGCTTCCAGGACCAACCCATATCATCACAACCCTGAATCACCTTGTTGGCATTTTCATTGATTTCATGAGGCTCATTGATATGAACCGACCAGCGCTGTTCAACCTTGCGGTAAAAGGGCTCAAGCCGATCCGGTGCCATGGCGGGTAGTTTGAGATCCTTGGCCCAACGTTGCAAAATATAATCGGGTGCCCGAAAAGCAACCGCAGCATCAATAACGGTCGAACCTCCCATGCCACGTCCTTCAAATATCGGGACATCAAAGGTTGAATTGACCTGCAAACCCCCATCGACATAGTTGCGTTGCAAAGTCTCCGCCATATCCTCATGCATGTCACTGCTTGGGATATAGGGACCCGACTCGAGCACCACAACCTTGAAACCGGCATTAGCCAATTCAAAAGCCATGATGGATCCACCACAGCCTGCACCAACTACGACCACATCAGCGCGGATTCTGCGGTTTTTTTCCACATAATCACGGGCTTGGGTAACCGGTATTCCATCCTTGGGTACTTCACGAAAAATCATGCTACCAACTCCATTTCTGAGCCGCTCCTAGACATCGGTCGGCAAGGGAGCATTACCGAGTTTGCGCACGCCCCAACGAAACGATACCGGACCATCATAATCCAGATAGGGATTAACACGGGCGTCACGCCAGTAGGCCAAAGCCACCACCGACTTCAAGCTTGTAATCAATCCTCTTTGAAAGAAGAGTCCATGCTGCCAGGACTCCATGTAACGTTCAGCCGTAGCTGCATCCATCGCTGAAAAACGGGTCAGCCGATAGGCTGGGCTATATTCAAAAATCTTGCCGGCCAAATTGACGTTTTCTCGAACAGGCTTGCTGAGGCGCCCCACCATCTGGTCAATATTCTGCATGACCGGAATATCAATGGTGGTCGGCATGCCCACCAACTCAGGGTGAATAAAGATTTGACGAATCTTGTTAAGGACACGGTATTCAAGCAAGCTGAGGTACTGGAAATCAGCGGGTACCGCCATGATTTCATCGTCGGCCAAAGCAGTCCTAGTCGTACCCAGTCCTGTGGCAACGAGGGTCGCTACTGCGGCTGAAGCACGCAAAAGCGTTCGACGCGACATCAATACCACATTCCGGTTCAGCATTTTTTCCAGCTGCTGATGCGGGTCCATGATCGTTATCCTGATTGTTTACTGATCTCCAGCAAGTTTAACGCAGATTTTTCTGAAAGTTCATATCATTTACCGATCATCTACAAAACTGCGCAAGGAATCCCACATCGCTAGAACAACTTCATCTTTACCTGCTTCAACCTGTTCCGCTTCTCCAAAGATACGAACTTCATGCTGTTCCCGATAATCAGGCCAATGTGGCAAAAGGGATTCGCCACGGGCAAAACAACCCCAATTGTGTCGCAGGCTCTGTCCTAACTGCCGTGCCTGCGGGCTATTACCACTCAAAAATTGACCCAGCGCCGAATCTTCCTGAGCAAAAACAAAAGGAATATCCATCATATGACAAGCACCGAGACGCCGGTAGCCCACACAAGACCAGTCCAGCCGGTAGACATGGCTCACCGATGCATTCTGGCGTGCCAGCACCCTTAGGCTGTGCCGAAAAATCCGATCCGTCTCTTCAGCCACCATGCGCTCGGCAAAATCTGTATCCGCCATGTACTCATCGTAGGCATGGCGCAGTGTCTCATGAGCATGAGGAACCCCACGCTGCAGTAAGCGATGCCAGGCATCCTGATCATGCGTCACATTGCGGCGTGGCCGGCCTCCAACCAATTGTGGCATCCACAGATAAGCCGACCACTCATCACGACAGGTACCGATAAGTAACGGTTTACGAATCTGCGCACGCAGAGGCAGCTCCGGCAGCAACGAACCATCAAGAACCGGCATAGCCGGCATGCTGAACTGCAAATCGGCAAAGGGATAATCAGCCCTTGGCAAACTCATATCCATGCAACTGTTTTGCTGCAGCAACACCTCATCCCAGGAAGCCTCCTCCCAAAAACGCCGCCAATTGCCCACCCCGGCACTGAGCCGATCCACGACAGACTGTGCAACCTCGGGTAATAGAACATGGTCCGCACTGCCACTTTGCACGATGGCGCGCTGAAACAAGTGTTGGGCCGACGGAACCGCCAAAAGGGTGGCTACCAGCATGGCACCAGCCGATTGCCCAAAAAGCGTAACTTGTTCCGGGTCGCCTCCTAGAAGCTCGGCATGGGTTCGTACCCACTCCAGAGCGAGAAGTACATCCCTAATCCCACAATTGCTGTCTGCCTGCAGACCCTCCACCTGACTGAAATCGGAGAAACCGCACAAACCCAGCCGGTAGTTGATACTGATCACCACCACATCCTGTTCACGACATAATGCGGCAGCATGATACACGGACTGGCAGGACGACCCGGCCAGATAGCCACCCCCATGAATCCAGACCATGATTGCCCGCTTTCCCTCCAGTTGCGGAGTCCAGACATTCAGGCTCAAACAATCGCCAGACACGTGATCAATGCCCCAAGCTTGCGGAAAAGACTGTGGGCAGGCTGATCCGAAAGAACGGGCATCCAAGACACCCTGCCAGGGTTGGCGGGGTTTTGGGGCACGAATGCGATCCACTCCCTGCAAGGGCTCAGCATAGAAAATACCGAGCCCTTGCCATACACCTTCTTGCTGGTGCAGTCCCACGGACCCGGAACTGGTTTCAATGACGCGCATGTCACTTGCCTCCGAACAGAATTACCGCATAATGCCAGCTTGAACGTTCATCGCCTAGAGAGTCCTGTACGTGTTGTTGCCCATACCTTCCAAACTTCCTGCACCTGGTTCCTATCAAAACTGGACATCCATTCATGGAGCTGCCCAGGCACTCGCCCTGATGGAAGCATGTCGGCAGCATCGGCTCACTCTGCTCATGCTTTGTACCGACAGCCAGCAACTGCAGCGTATCCACGCCGAACTGCAGTTTTTTATGAAGGAAGAGCCTCTGCCCCTGCTAGTCTTTCCGGATCGGGAAACCTTGCCCTATGACCGGTTTTCTCCGCATCAGGATATCCAGTCGGAACGTATTGCCACCCTTTGCCACATGCCCTCCATGCCGCATGGGTTGATACTCGCATCACTCAACGCCGCACTGACTCGTCTCCCCCCCGTCGGTTATCTCACCTTGCAGGCCAAGCCACTGATCAAAGGCGAACGAGTCGCTGTTAGCAGCTTGCGTACTAAGCTCGATGATGCCGGTTACCGAGCGGTTGAGACAGTCTATAGCCCCGGCGAATTTGCCGTGCGTGGCGCCTTACTCGATCTCTACCCCATCGGTTCAAACCAGCCGGTTCGTATTGAATTCTTTGATGATGAAATCGACTCGATCCGTACTTTTGACCCCCAGACACAACGATCAGCTGACCGGATTGAGCGAATCGAACTCTTACCGGCCCGGGAATGCCCTCTTGATGCCAGCGCTCGGCAGCGCTTTCGGCGCAACTGGGAGCAATTTCTCGAATCGGACCCACGCCAATGTCCCCTTTATCAGGACGTGCAGACGGGCCTGCACAGCCCGGGTCTGGAATATTTTCTGCCCTTGTTCTTTGATCGCACCAGTACATTGTTTGATTATCTACCGGCAGGTAGCTTGATCGTAACGGTCGAGGACATTTTGCTCCCCATGCGCGGCTACTGGACTGAAATTGAACGACGCTACCAGGAACGACTATCCGATCACCTCCACCCACTGCTGCCACCTCATCGAGTCTTTCTGCCCGAAGAGGATTTCAACCACCATTTCAAAAAATTACCACGTATTCGCATGAGCAGCAGCACGGCGATACATGCCTCCGACGTGGAATTCGGCACACGACCATCGCCAGACCTGCCGGTTCAGTCCGGTGAAACTGAAGCATTCTCTGCGCTCAGACAACACTTGGGCCGTACCCCCCGTCCCAAGGCACTCATCCTGTGCGAAACCGCCGGACGACGTGAAAGCCTGCGGGAACACCTACAGGGTTTTGGGCTTGCCAGCACCCCTTGCTCCAGCTGGCAGGAGTTTCAGGCTTCTTCAGCCTCACTGGCAGTCAGTTTAGGCATGCTTGAACGTGGATTCATGACTGATGATATTGAAATCATCAGTGAGACCCAGTTGTTTGGTACACGGGTCATGCAACGCCGGCAGCGTCGACGCAGTCACCAGGATTTTCAGGAAGAGCTCGCCCTGCGTTCACTGGTTGATCTGACACCGGGATGTCCAATGGTGCATCAGGATCACGGCATTGGCCGCTATCAGGGTCTGGTCGTGCTCGACATTGAAGGACTGGCTCAGGAGTTCCTGCTGCTGACCTATGCCGATGATGCTAAACTTTATGTTCCGGTCATTCACCTGCAAAAGATCGCCCGCTATGCTGGGCACGACCCGGAACATGCCCCCCTGCATCGCCTCGGGAGTGATCAGTGGAGCAAAGCCCGACGGCAGGCGGCGGAAAAGATTCATGATGTAGCTGCTGAACTTCTGGATATCCATGCACGCCGAGCGGCTCGGTCTCGCCAAGCCTGTGTCATTGAACCGATTGAATACGAACGCTTTGTCGCAGGGTTCCCCTTCGAAGAAACCGCCGATCAGTCTGCAGCCATTGAAGCCACCCTGAACGACATGACGCGCGCCGAACCCATGGATCGTCTGATCTGTGGGGACGTTGGATTTGGCAAAACCGAGGTCGCCATGCGTGCAGCTTTTGTGGCCGTTCACAACAACCGCCAGGTTGCAGTACTCGTCCCAACCACCTTACTGGCGCAACAGCATTTCGAAACATTCCGTGATCGGTTTGCAGACTGGCCTGTTCGCATCGAAGTCTTGTCCCGTTTCCGCTCCCAGCACGAAATCCAGCAAACCCTTGCTGCCATGAGCAAAGGACAGATCGACATTGTCATCGGAACCCACAAACTACTCCAGGCAAATATTGACTTCGCCCGACTTGGCCTGATGATCGTCGATGAAGAGCACCGTTTCGGTGTCAAGCACAAAGAAGCGCTCAAGAAGCTTCGGGCCGAGGTCGACATGCTGACCCTGACCGCAACCCCAATTCCACGCACCCTGAACATGGCACTTTCCGGACTGCGCGAACTGTCCATTATCGCCACCGCGCCCAATCGCCGCTTGTCAATTCGTACCTTTGTCCGTGAGCATGAGCCCGCTTTGATCAAAGAGGCCATTCTGCGAGAACTGCTGCGCGGCGGACAAGTCTACTACTTGCATAACGACGTCAGTAGTATAGGCCGCTGTGCTGAAAGCCTAGCTCTGCTGGTTCCTGAGGCTAGGATTGCCGTTGCCCATGGACAAATGCGCGAACGCGAACTGGAAAGCATCATGCAGCAGTTCTACCACAAGCAATTTAACGTGCTGGTTTGTACCACCATCATTGAAACAGGTATCGACATTCCTTCTGCCAACACGATGATCATTGAACGGGCCGACAAACTCGGCCTGGCACAACTGCATCAGCTGCGTGGACGAGTTGGACGCTCCCACCATCAGGCCTACGCATATCTGCTCACCCCTGACAGCAAAACACTGACCATAGATGCCCAAAAACGGCTTGAAGCCCTCGAGCGAGCCCAGGAACTCGGTTCAGGTTTTGTGCTTGCCAGTGAGGATCTGGAAATTCGTGGCGCTGGAGAACTGCTTGGTGAAGAGCAAAGCGGCAGCATGGATGCCCTTGGCTACAGTATGTACATGGAAATGCTCGAACGTGCCGTTAAGGCCATTCGCGAAGGACGTACTCCCCAGGCCGACCAGCCCTTTGATTTACACAGTGATATCCAGTTACGTGTCCCCGCCCTCATTCCTGATGAGTACCTGCCCGATGTCCCTTTGCGTCTGCAGATGTACAAACGCATCATTTCTGCCGATCGGGAAGAACATCTGCATGACATCAAAGTGGAGATGATTGATCGTTTTGGTCTTTGCCCTCAGCCCCTGCAACAACTCTTTGAGGTTCAAAAATTGCGTTTTCTGGCTGACCAGCTTGGCATCCGCAAAATTGAAGGTCACAGCCAAGGTGGACGTATTGAATTTGGGTCTGAAACCCGCGTAGATCCAACCCGGTTGATTCGACTGATCCAGAACAGCCCGGCAAGGTTCAAACTTGAGGGAGGGAACACCCTGAAAATCATCCAGGACCTGAGCGACCCCAAGGCCCGGATTGAACGGTTTATTCAGCTGCTTCGGGAACTACAGGGCAACTAGACGGTTGGCCCAGTCACAGGCCCGCTGATACTCCGGATGTTGTCCCATACTTTCCCGGGTCATGCCGAAGCGTCCCAACATAGCCCGTCTTCGCCAGGCATGCACTGGCATGTCTTCATGCTCAAGTGCAGCCAGGACCTCCAGTGCACCAGCACGATGGTTGCACACCAAAACCATGTCACATCCTGCCTGCAAGGCACCATGGGCACGCTCAGCATAACTACCAAGGACGGTTGCACCCTCCATGCTCAGGTCATCACTGAAAATCATTCCAGAGAACCCCAACCGGCCGCGCAAGATTTCCTGCAACCAGAATGTGGAAAACCCAGCGGGTTCAGGAGCAACACGCTCGTAAATAACATGGGCAGGCATAATCCCCTGCAACTGATCGACCAAGGTCGCAAAGGTTTTGAGATCATAGGCCTCAATGGCTTCCATGGAGCGCCGATCGACAGGAATGGCGACATGGGAATCTTCAGCAACCGAACCATGCCCCGGGAAGTGTTTGCCGGTTGCGGCCATGCCAGCGAGGTGCATACCGCGCACATAAGCCTGCAGCACTGCCGTGGCAACCCCTGGGTCGGCATGCACAGCACGTCTTCCGATGATGTCACTGACACCCGGATTCAGATCAAGGACCGGCGCAAAACTGATATCAATACCTAGGGTCAGGATTTCGGTCGCCATGAGCCACCCCAGCAATCGAGCCGCTTCTTCAGCTTCTTGCGGCTGATGTTTCCACAAATCGCCCAAGGCGCCCATGGACGGAAGACGCGTTAGCCCTTCCTGAAAACGCTGAACGCGTCCTCCTTCCTGGTCTACCGCCAGAAGCAGATCCGGCCGTTGGGCCCGAATCGCTTTGACCAGCTCCTGAACCTGTTCAACATTAACAAAATTGCGGCTGAATAAAATCACACCACCCACACCGGGATGACGTAAAATTTCTGCTTCTTCCTGACCAAGTTGTGGACCTTCCAGATCCAGCATCAAAACATCGCGCAGCATAAACATTTTCCTTGCCCTGACTTATGGATCGGATTAAAACATGCGACCACCACCCCTGTCTCGATGGCAGGCAGCAACAACCGATAATTTTATGATATGACATCCCTTCAAAGCATTGTAGGTCGTCAAGCAAGTGCCTATACTTACACTCTGTTAGGATGCCCTTTCCTGGGTCATGCCCGGTCTTGTCGGAATTCGTGATGCTTCTTGCCCTACATACCCGTCGTCGTATTGTATTCGTCTCTGCAACCCTGCTGGCGCTTTGCCTTGAGGCATCAACCACCTTGTCCGTCAACAAGGCAACGATGTCCGTTCTTAGCCCAACGCCTAAAGAAAAGGAGGCCGCCGCTGAAGTCGCCAAGGATCTGCAAAGGTATCATTATCTGCAGCCCACATTGGATGCACATTTCTCCCAGGTTGTTTTTCAGCGTTACCTGAAGGATCTGGATCCAACCCACAGCTACTTTACGGCATCGGACATTCAGGACTTCCAGAAGTACCAGGACACGCTTGCCGTCGGCATCAAGGATGGCAATCTGCAGCCTGCCTTTGCGATGTACAACCGGTTTCAACAACGCATGATCAACCGGCTGAACTTTGAATTGTCGCTCGTTCAGAAGCATCATCTGATGAGTTTTACAACCGCAGAATCTCTGGAAACCAATCGGGAGCATGCACCCTGGATTGCCACTTCGGAGCAGATGGACGAGCTCTGGCGTAAACGTGTCAAAGCAACAGAGCTCAGTCTCGTACTTGCTGGTAAAAAACCGGAAAAGATTCTCAGCCTGTTGACCAAACGCTACCAGACCCAACTCAGTCATCTCTATCAGACACGTCCGGATGATGCCTTTCAGATTTTTATGGACTCTCTGACCGAGAGTATTGATCCGCACACGGAGTACTTCTCTCCCCGAGTCTCAGAGAACTTTAACATCAACATGAGTCTCAGTCTTGAGGGTATTGGTGCCGTCCTGCAATCAGACGACGAATACACCAAAGTGGTTCGCTTGGTCACCGGTGGCCCTGCCGAGAAGACCCATCAGCTTAAACCCGGTGACCGCATTGTGGCTGTTGCCCAGGGCAAAGGCGATTTTGTCGATGTCATCGGCTGGCGTATTGATGAAGTCGTCGACCTGATTCGTGGCGCCAAAGGTTCTGTCGTTCGCCTGCAGGTTTTGCCTGCCGGCGCACATGATGAACATCAAACCCGCATTATCAGCATTACCCGCAATACGGTTGCTCTGCAGGACCAGGCCGCAAAAAGCCATGTTATCAACATTCAGCGCGATGGTCGAAGCTACCACATTGGTATTATTGAGCTTCCTGCCTTTTATGCCGATTTTCAGGCTGAACAGGACGGCAACCCGAATTATCGCAGTACGACCCGGGATGTTCAGGCTCTTCTTGAAGGACTGGAGCAGCAACACATCGATGGACTGATCATGGATCTGCGTAATAATGGTGGCGGCGCACTTCGCGAAGCCAATCAGTTGCTGGGGCTGTTCATCGGACCGGGTCCAACCGTCCAGGTACGAGACTCCGAAGGCCATGTTGAAGTCCTCGGCAACCCGGATGGTGCAGCCATCTACACCGGACCGATGGTGGTGTTGGTCAACCGTTTAAGTGCATCAGCATCGGAAATCTTTACCGGAGCCATACAGGATTATCATCGTGGACTAATCGTCGGTTCAACAACCTATGGCAAAGGTTCTGTTCAGTCCTTGCGTGATCTCAGCTATGGCGAGCTTAAGGTCACGGAAGCCAAATTCTACCGTGTTTCGGGTGGTTCCAACCAGAATAAGGGCATCATTCCAGATATCGCTTTTCCAAGCCTCATTGACGACAAGGATATCGGCGAAAGCGCCCAGCCCAATGCCATGCCCTGGGATAGCATCGCTGCTGTAGACTACCAGCCGGTCGGCGACTTCAGTAGCATACTTCCCCGACTGAGGACACTGGATCAACAGCGCACTCGTTACGCCCCTGATTTTGTTTACACCAATGAAGAACTGGCCCTGATTCGTGATCAGCGCAATAAGACCCTCATTAGTCTTCAAGAAAGCATCAGGCGTGCTGAACAAAAGAGTCTGGACAAACAGCAACTGGCCATCGACAACCACAAACGCGCTCTGCAAGGATTGCCACCGCTGACCTCCTTGAACAACAAGGATGATGCTGACAACAATGACGCCGATACCATGGGCATCACGCCCAGCGACGCCGAGATTCAGAAAGACGGTTTCCTGCGCGAAGCTGGCAACATCCTGGTCGATATCAATCAGTGGCTGCATCCAGTCAATGGCAGCAAGCCAACCTCCGCAACCAATACCAGTAAATCGTTGCATCCGGCCAACCATTGATACAGATCAAGAACAGGGCGTATCGCGCCCTGTTCCTTTCAATCCACATGCTATCATCCCCGTTTCTTTGCCAAGAAGATCTTTGACAACTCCGTGATCGGGGTTGAACTCGTCGTTGGGGGCGATACATGATAGAACTTGTTTGTCCAGCCGGAAGCCCGGCAGCCTTGAAAGCCGCGTTGGAAAAAGGCGCTGATGCGGTTTATGTTGGGGCCAACAACCGTAGCAATGCCCGTGCATTTCCAGGCCTCAACTTTTCTCCTGATCATCTTTCTGAGACGGTTCGGCAGGTTCATGGCAAACATCGCAAAGTCTTCCTGGCACTTAACACCTACCCCCGCCCTGAGGATCTTGCCGAGTGGCAAGCCACACTTGATGCAGCAGGTCAAGCAGGTGTCGATGCCTTCATTATTGCCGAACTGAGCATGCTACGACATGCTGAGCGACATTGGCCACAAATTCCACGACACCTTTCGGTGCAGGGCTCCGCCACCAATCTCGCCAGCCTGCAATTTTTTCATGAGCACTACGGTATCAGTCGGGCTGTTCTCCCTCGTGTTCTGTCTTTGCAGCAAGTGGAACGTCTGGCCAGCAAATCACCGGTAGCCCTCGAGGTTTTTGCCTTCGGTAGTCTCTGCATCATGGTGGAAGGACGCTGCCAGCTTTCCAGCCATGTTACCGGAAAATCTCCTAACTGTGACGGAGTCTGTTCGCCAGCCGAATCCGTCACCTGGGAGGAAATACCAGGCGGCAAGCGACGCGTTCGGCTTGGAGACGTTCTCATTGACGAGTTTCAGCCGGAGGAGGCCGCAAGTTATCCAACGGTCTGCAAAGGGCGCTATCAGGCTGACAAGGGTTTCTACTATGCACTTGAAGAGCCAACCAGCCTGAATACCCTGAGTATTTTACCATTACTTGCCGATGCCGGTGTCGCTGCCGTCAAAATCGAAGGACGTCAGCGCGGACCTGCCTATGTTGGACAGGTCACCCAAGTTTGGAGGGAAGCCATTGACCGGCTGGCCCATCAACGTAGCTCATTTATTGTGGCGCCTTCCTGGCAGCAAACTTTGGCTCATGTAGCAGAAGGCAAACAAACCACTCTTGGTCCCTACCAACGGGATTGGCATTGAATCTGAGGAACTTGTCATGCGTATCAGTTTGGGACCGCTCCATTATTTTTGGCCCCGTGAGCACGTTTACCGTTTTTATGAGGAGATTGCTGCATCACCCGTGGATGTTGTTTACCTTGGTGAAACAGTGTGCTCAAAAAGACGTGCGCTACGCCGCCATGACTGGCTTGAAATCGCCAACCAACTTCAACAGGCCGGCAAGGAAGTCCTTCTTTCCAGCCTTGCCCTTATTGAGGCCGAATCAGAACTGGCCTCACTACGCCGCTTGGTTGAGAACGGCTCTTTTCATATTGAAGCCAATGATATGGCGGCAGTGCACCACTGTGCGACTCTAAACGTTCCCTTTGTGGCAGGACATGGCTTGAGTCTGTACAACCATGAAGCACTGCAACACCTTCAGGATCTAGGCATGTATCGCTGGGTACTTCCCATCGATCAGGGTGCTGATCTGATCCAGCAGATTCGTAGGTACTGGCCAGAAGGACGGCCGCTCCCGGAAATTGAAGTACTTGCCTACGGACGCCCAGCATTATCCTGGTCAGCACGTTGCTTTTCTGCTCGTGCCCATCAGCGCAGCAAGGATGATTGCCAGATTTGTTGCGAACAAGATCCAGAGGGAATCGCGCTTACAACCCGGGAGGGTCAGGCATTTCTGCGCATCAACGGCATTCAGATCCTCGGTGAAGGTTTGGTTGACCTCGGCCCCGAACTCAACGAATTGCAGCACAACGGGATCAATCTGGCTCGTCTTTCACCTCAGACAGATATCCATGTACACATCCATGCCTGGTCTGAGGCAATTCGTACGCAGCAAAACCTTCCCCGCACGGGAAGCAGCAACGGTGCCTGGCATGGCCAAGCCGGAATGCACTGGGTTGAACCTGCCTGACGTCTACTGATGATTAATGTGGGTTTGCATAGCGCGCCCGATGAGCTGCCTTGGCCATCCGGCTGAAATGGTTGAGCATCAACCCAAGGTGTGGGTTGATCTGGTCAATGGGTAACTGATCCATAAGGTTGCGCGCTTGCAGACCCAGCGCAGTGTCGCCGGTCATACGCAGGCGACGATGAAAAAAAAGGGTATCTGCATCTTCGAGCTGACTGGCAAGCAACAGCAAATCAAGCGTATTAGCCTCAACCGTTGCATCTGCAGTCTGTTTCTCATCCAGTACCCGGATTTGGTCCTGTTCAACAGTCAAAACCAGACGCAAATCCATATCCAGACACTGAATCGCCAAAGTCCGGCCTTGCAGAAAACGGATTCGATCCGCAGGTAACTGCCCGAGCAACCTTGGACTCAGCAATTCCTGGGCGATCCTCTGCCGAAACCCAGCCGGCAAACAACGCTGAACCCGTGCCCAGAATCGGGGACTTGGCAGCCTTTTCAACACAAAATCCGGAAAGACATGCTCGGGGGTCAGGGCAAACTTGGAAGGCATTCGATAAACCTCTTCGGGCTAATCCAACGAGCATAAGCCAACAACCCGACAAGGGCCTTGATCCGGGTCACACAAAATCGGCTCAAGCCACAAACAACAGCATACATAGATACTGCAAGATGCTTCCGGTCAATACGAAAAGATGCCAGATGCCATGGGCATGACGCATGCGGTCATCCAATACATAAAAGACAATGCCGAGGGTATAGGCCAAGCCTCCGCCCGCCAGCAATGCCATACCTGTCGGCGCCAAGGCATGCAGCAAAGGACGAATCGCCACCACCACCATCCAGCCCATGACCAGGTAGATCACCAATGAAAGTGCCCGGGTTCGTTTGCCCAACCAAAGTTCCTGAATCATGCCGATCAGTGCCAGCGCCCAGTTGCTGCCAAACAAGGCCCAACCCCAAACGCCATGCAGCGTTACCAGTGTAAATGGCGTGTACGTGCCGGCGATCAACAGGTAAATAGCCGTATGATCCAGCTTCTGAAATATTTTTTTTAGCTTTCCCTGAAAACTGTGGTAGAGGGTCGAGAAGGTATAGAGCAAAATCAGGGTCAGACTATAAACCGCAAAGGCAATGGTTCGCCAGCCATCATGATGCAGTACGGCAACTGCCATAAGTGCACCGGACCCCCAGACACTCAGCACCGCCCCCACCAGATGGGTAATACTGTTTAGACGCTCACCATCATACATGATCCTAATTCCTATCCAACAACACGCCCTATATCGGGGAAAACACAGAACTACTTGAGCTCTACTGCAAAAAATGGCAACCTTCGTCCAGCATGACCCTCGTGGAGAATGATCCTGAACAGCATTGAACCCTTGCCAAGAACTCAGGCCCGCCTCTGGCGCCGTTTGGCTGCCATGTTGTATGACGGCCTGTTGTTGCTCGCCATCAATTTTCTGGTGGCCTTTCTCCTGATCCGCCTGCTGACCCCAGCATCTGCGGCAGCAAACAAATCCCTGTTTGTCCTTTCAGACAGTGTACGACACATGGTGCTATTGCCTGCCATGCTGCTAACAACTGCCCTATTCTACAGTTTTTTCTGGGTTAGAAACCAGCAGACCCTTGGCATGCAAACCTGGCACATCCAGGTTGAATCTATTGATGGCGATCGCCTGGGGTGGCTTGATGCACTGCGCCGGTTTTTCTGGGCACTTCTTGGATTTTGTATGGCAGGAATCGGCTACTGGTGGCAGCTTTTTGACCGACAAAACCTCTGCCTGCATGATCGTCTCTCCCGAACCCGGGTTGTTTTTCAACCACCGCAGCGAGGCCTATTCAAAGGCCATCGTTTGCCCGGGAATTCTGGAACCTGAGATCCCGGCCGCTTCCCCCTATTCTCATTGCTAGCTGAGGTGTTGGTTGGCGTATCAAGCACTCCACACTCGGGCACATAGATCGTCAACAGAGGCATGTTAGCCTTTAGGCAGACACAGTCTTAAACATTCAACATACTGTCATACTCAGACATTAGAATGATTATAACGTGAAATATTCTGAATGAGTTCGGGAGTGTTGGATGTCTGCCGTTCGTTCGTTACAGGAATTGATGCGCCCTATTGCCGCTTTTGATGCATCGACTCCCGTTACAGCAATTGCTGATGCATTTCTCGATCCCAAACATGAGTACGTACTTTCATTGGCGATTGTCGAAAACAATCAACCGGTCGGCACGATCAGTCGACATCAGTTAAACCAGATTTTCCTGAAACGATTTGGGCGTGAGCTCTATGGCGATAAGCCGGCCCGAGAGTTCATGGACACCGAACCGCTCATTGTTGAAATCTCTTCCGGGCTTGGTGAAGCGGCCAGCTACATTACCCGCAACATGCGCATGCCACTTTCGGTTGATTTTATAATCGTTCGGGAAGGAGTCTACCTTGGACTGGGTGCTGTTCTTGAATTACTCGGTGCTGTTGAAGGACAGCTCCGCTCAACGGCTGCCAATCTTTCCAAGACCCTCAATCAGCTTCGGCAATCCCAAAGTCAGCTGATTCAATCAGAAAAAATGGCCGCTCTTGGCCAAATGGTTGCTGGGGTAGCCCACGAAATCAATACACCACTTGGCTATATTCGCAACAATGTTGAAATGCTTCATGAATTTTGCCTTGCTCCCTTGCAATTGGTACCACGCTACGAATCGCTGCTGCAAGAATTGCTTGACCCTCAAAGTAATTTTGAAGAACTCATGAAGCGTATTGAAACCCTGCACCAGGATCGCACTCAATTGCTGCCGGATACTCTGGAAGAAGACCTGAGTTCATTATTCCAGGACACTTGTTTTGGCATGGACCAGGTCAGTGAGCTAGTGATGGGGCTCAAGAATTTTAGCCGCATGGATCAGGCCAGTGTTGACGACGTCGACCTGAATCAGTGTCTGGAAAACAGTTTGCTGATTGCTCGTAACGTGCTCAAATACGGCATTGAACTGATTCGTCGTCATGAGGTCCTGCCTCCAGTGCGTTGCGTCCCCTCACAGATCAATCAGGTTTTGCTCAACCTGCTCACCAATGCCGCCCAGGCCATGCCTCATGGTGGCAAAATTTTGCTGAAATCATGGTCGGATGATCTTTTCGTGTACTTTTCCATCCAGGATACCGGCTGCGGTATTGCTCCAGAGCACCTGGAGCGTATCTTTGATCCGTTTTTTACCACCAAACCGGTAGGAACGGGAACGGGACTTGGGCTCTCAATCAGTTTCAACATTATGAAACAGCATGGAGGCAAAATTCAGGTCGCTTCCGTTGTCGGCAAAGGTACCCGATTTGTTCTTACCCTGCCACGCCAACAACAGCAGGCTGTTGCCTAGGAGTCACCACCATGAGCAAGTTACGAATTCTTCTGGTCGATGACGAGGAACGCATCCTGCGCAGCCTGGGCCTTTTGTTGCGCATGCAGTATGAGGTCGTAACGACCACCTCCGGTTCCGAGGCGCTGAAATTACTGCAGCAGCAGACCTTTCATGTTCTGATGTCTGATCAGCGCATGCCGGAAATGACCGGCACGGAATTACTCCGTCAGGCCCGCAGTATATCGCCAAATACAGTACGCATTCTGCTCACGGGCTATGCCGATGTCGAGGCCAGTCTTGCATCCATCAATGAGGGTGAAGTATTTCGCTACATCAACAAACCCTGGGGCCCCAAAGAACTACGCGATACCGTGGCACTGGCCGCCGACATGGCACACCAGACCATGCTTGTACCACCGGAACCTGAACGTCCTGTAACAGCTTCTTCAAAATCCCGAGCCGAGCACAGTATTCTGCTGTTTGATCACGATACTGAAACGTTGAATACGGTCCGTGAAGCCGTTGGCTCCGATTACCGGGTCTTGCATTGCACGACTCTGGAACAGGCGATGCTCATTCTCTCCAGTGAATCGGTTGCCGTACTCATTTGTGAACTGGAAATTCCTGGTCAGGACACAGCCACGCTGATCAAAACCATGAAACGGGAAAATCCATCCCTCATGACCATGGTGTTGACCTATCTAAAAGATACTCGACGGGTTGTCGAACTGATCAATCAGGCACAAGTGTTTCGATATTTACCCAAACCAGCTCGGGCAGGACTACTGCGCAAATCCATCGATTCGTCACTGTTGCGACATCAGGAGCTGAGCAGAAGCAAACCGGTCATTCCTGCCGACAGGCTGGTGGAACCTATCCCGGAAATACGTGAGCAACTTCTGTCTTCACGACTTTCCAGCCAACTGCACAAACTCAGGGCCCGCCTGCTTGGACAAAACAAAAAAGGCGAACCCCTGTCACAACCTTCAGCCTGAACAAGCCCAAGTATCTGGTGCTGTACTCAGTC
>JAJZUM010000206.1 GCA_021848605.1 Pseudomonadota bacterium
ATGCAGAAACAGAGTCGCCAGCAAGGGTTCTGCCAAAACCTGCATCGCCAGGGAAGCCGGGACACCAATCATGACGACCACCTTAAGCGCCCAATCCAGCGTGGCCGCAAAAGCATCGTGATCGGCTTCGGCATGGCGGTGCGATAGAGATGGCAAAATAACCGTTGCAACGGCGATACCAATCAGTCCAAGTGGCAACTCCGTCATACGCTCCGCCGTGTAAAGCCATGAGACCGAACCTGCTGGCAAAAATGTTGCCAGGATCGTGTCCAGCAGCAGATTGATCTGACTGACAGAGACCCCAAATAGAGCCGGCACCATCAAATTCAGGATCCGGCGCACGCCTGCATCGTGCCAGTCGAGATGCCATTTGGGCAGCATGCCGATCTGGGCCAGAAACGGCACTTGAAAAAGCAACTGGACTGAACCGGCGATCAGAACCCCCCACGCCAAACCGGTAATCGGAACATGCATCTTCGGGCAAAGCCATAACGCTGCAGCAATCATGGACAGATTCAGCAAGACCGGTGTAAACCCTGCGACCCAAAACCGGTCGTAACTATTGAGAATGGCACCTGCCAAGGCCGTTAGGGAGATCAGCGGCAAATACGGAAAAGTCAGACGTAGCATGGAACTCGCCAACTGATGCCGAACTGGGTCATGCATATATCCGGGAGCAAATACGTCAATAATCCAGGGCGAAGCCAACATGGCAAGCAATGCTAACCCACCAAGAATAAGCGTGAGAGCACTGCTCACTTTGGCAATCAGATCACGCACCGCCGCATCACCACGCTGGACTTTGTATTCAGCCAGCACGGGGACAAATGCCTGGGCAAATGCACCCTCTGCAAACAGACGACGCAGAAAATTGGGAATACGAAATGCCACCAGGAATGCATCCATCAATGCGTTGGCACCAAACAAATCCAGATAAACCATATCCCGTACCAGACCCGCTACACGAGACAGCATGGTCATGGAACTGAGTACCAATGTAGAACGCCAGAGACGACGGGGGGCTGGGGAATTCACAAAATCCCTTCGATGCTTGAAAGACAGATCATTTTATCACAGGTGACTGGTCGAGATGCACAACTGTGTAAGGATATCCCCTTGGATACTTTGAAAGGCAAGAAGTTATACTTGACATATACGCTGCATGATAGGACAATACTGCCCCTAATATCTGAACCTGCATGTAGTCAGGTTCTCTTGTTTGACCTATACGTTTCAGGGAGTTTACCTTGGCCAATACACGACAAGCCAAAAAGCGGGCCCGCCAAAACGACAAGCAGCGCCAGCACAATGCCAGCTTGCGTTCAATGGTGCGCACGTACATCAAAAAAACCTATGCTGCCATTGCTTCGGGAAACAAGGAACAGGCTGTTGCTGCCTATGCTGCCTGCGTACCTGTTGTAGACCGCATGGCTGACAAGGGCATCATTCACAAGAATAAGGCAGCTCGTCACAAGAGCCGCTTGAACGAGCATATCAAGTCAATGGCTTGAGCCTGCCGGCTTGTGGTTCACGATTCCCGCCTTCCTTTTGATCGCGTTCAATGATCATGACTTGTGCAATAACGCCTGGTCCTTCTGGGCGTTATTCTGATTTTCAATAAACCGATATCCCTTCCCTTATGATCTTGTTGCTGATGCCTGGACAATTTTTTCCAGTTCTTGGCGCATGCCCGCCTCAACCTGCTGCGCTAGTGCACGAGCATCACGGCCTTGTGCGGCAAGTGCGGGAAGCACGTGCACCTCGACCTGAACCCTATCAAGCATCAGCAATTGGCGTGCGTGCGGGACAAACTCATCATCACCCACGAAAGGCACCCATGGGTCAAGAGAGCCTTCTCGACGGTAACAGATCAACACCGGTTGAATAAACGTTGATGCATCCAGACCTGCCTGAAAAAGCCGGTGAAAAAAACGTCGCAATGCCTGACCATCCGTAGTCGTTCCTTCTGGAAAAAACAAAACATTATGCCCAACACGCAGCAAATCAGCCAATTGATTACTGACCTGGCGCGAGTCTCCTGAACCACGCTTGATAAATACCGTCCCTGCGGCACGAGCCAACTGCCCCACAACGGGCCAACGCGCCACCTCAGCCTTGGAAAGAAATACAACCGGAAACAGAGCACCGAGTACCGGAATATCAAGCCATGAGACATGATTGCTGACCCATAGCGCTGAACACACCGAACTTTGACCATATACAACCATACGTACACCAAGCATGCGACAAAGACGCCGATGCCACCATTGCACCAAAGCGCGATAGCGACGATGATGGGGCATCAGGATCATGCCCGTCACCAAGGCCAGAGTACCCCCAAGCGCAAGATGCAACATCAGGGCAGACAAACGCACGATCAAACGAGTACGTTCGCGCCAGCCGATTTTCACGGCCCCAGACCCCATCAACGCCTGCCGACGGGCCTGTACATGGTCAGACCCTTGCAACAAACTCTGGATATCAAACGCTCCTGAGGTGCGTTCAGAATCACTCATAGCAATACCCCGGTAGCCCGGCATTTAAGGACGAGGAAATACAACCAGCACGTCTATGGCATTATAGGTAAATGATCCAAAAAGCAGAACAGCATACTGCTGTAGAGAGACAAATGAAAGGGTTGAAACCACCCCTTTCCTTCATGCTGATACCGAACACGATGCTACCGAGCGCCCCATAAAGCGCTGTGCATAACGCTGGTCAAGACGCGCCACATCCAAGAGTACAAACACATCGGCACAATTGAAGGCTGGATCCCAACAGCCTTCACCACAGATTGTAGCCCCCATACGCATGTAGGTGCGTAAAAGCGGTGGCATCATCGGAACAACTTCGGCTGGAGACACTGAAGTCTGTACAGAAAGCAACGGCTGGACACGCAGCGATTCATCCGACCAGTGCTGCTCACGCAGACGCCTCATGATAGCTTCATATTGAACACCACCATCGTGCAGAGGAATACTGGCACAACCCATCAAAAATTGGTGCTCTTCCTCCATCAGCAACTCGGCAAGTGCTGTCCATAAGGTTGCAATGGCACCACCGGAGCGATAATCCGAATGCACGCAGGTTCGTCCAATTTCAAGAATGGAGCCTTCCAGATGTTGCAATAAACCGGACAAATCAAATTCCAGTTCGGAATAAAACCGCCCAGCACGGGCAGCGTGGTAGCGGGTCATCAATCGGGTTGTTGCAACAACCTGACCAGACTCCTGATCGCGCACTAGCAAATGACGGCACCAACGATCAAAATCATCGTGGTCAAGCCCATCACCACTATCAAACACGACACCATACTCAGCCTTAAAGACATCATGGCGCAACGATTGGGCTTCACGCACTGCGGACGGACTGGAAGCCAGTTCTGCCACGAGTCGACTTCGGTTGCGCCCGCGGTCGGAACTGCCGTTCTTCTGTGCTGTACTGTCAATCGTCACATTCAGCATGACTATACCCTCAACTCGTAAACGTTTTTCACTTGTACGAAATTAAGGGCTCAACGTGTATTTGCTATGACACTTCGATGAAGTTTTTACTACAATGAACTGATATGTATTGACCCTGTCAACTTGTATTTTGATCTTTATTTTCAGTTCTCCTTTCGCGATCACATCCATGCATAGGTTGCAGAGCAGGCGGCATTCCGACGGTTGATCAGTCTGATATGC
>JAJZUM010000029.1 GCA_021848605.1 Pseudomonadota bacterium
GTTCCAGACAATCTGCAAAGCGCTGTTGTGGGTTTTTCGCCAGACAACGCTCCAGGATCGGTTGCCAATGGGCCAATGCCGGAGGTAGTTGCGGTATAGGCTGTTCAAGATGTGCCAATGCAACCTGCAAGGCAGTTTTGCCCTGATAAGGATGAGCGCCTGTCAACATGCGATAGAAAATAACCCCGAGGCCATAGATGTCGGTGCGATGATCGAGGGCATGTCCTCGGATTTGTTCTGGGCTCATGTAGCCGGGTGAACCCACGGTCATGCCGACATGGGTCAAATCGTGTTCGACAGCTTCAGACCTTGCGGCGCCAAAGTCACTCAGAATAGGCTTGAGTCTGTCCTGTGCAAAGAGGATGTTGGCAGGTTTGAGGTCGCGGTGCAGGATGCCTTGTTCATGAGCATAAGCAAGACTGCGACACAGCTCAGTCATGAGCGAGCTTATACGATCCGGATGAAGAGGCCGATGCCCTCCGAGTTCCAGTTCCAGATCACCTCCGGCCATGAATGGCATGATCAGATAGGGTTGTTGATGCACCTGTCCTGTGTTGAGGATACGGATGATGCCAGGATGGTTCAGTTTGCGAATCAATGCAATCTCCCGTTCAAAACGGGACCTGCTTTCCATGTCGCCCTGGCGGGACAACACTTTGATGGCTACCGCATGTCCTGATGCACGATCCGTCGCCAGAAAGACTTGGGCAGCCCCTCCGAGACCAAGTTGACGTACCAGGTTGTAACCAGGAAATTGCAGAGTCGAAGTGTCCCTGTTGCTCATGTTCAGGAAACAGCCGTACCTGTCTGGCTGAGTGGTTCTTCTCCTAAATCAGCTGTTCGACGGTTGCGACGATTTTCCAGTCGCGTAATACATGCTTTCAGAGTGCGGGCAATGCGAATATGACTGCGAATCATGGCAAGTTTTGGCCAGGTTGCCCGTTCACCTTGCAAGCAGAACCAGCGCCATGATTCCGTGTCCGGATCTTGCAACATATGTTGATAGTGGGCCAGCGAGTAGCCTGGAGGTGCGATGGTGACATCACCATAATAGCGTTGGGCAATAATCGAATACGCATGATCCATCAGTTGTCGGGATGCTTCATGCTTGAATTGGTGGCGCAGAAAATTGAATACTCCGGTGCCATGGAATTTGAGTTCTTCACGAACAATACGGGCTGGCCAGGAGGACAGTCGGGCACGTTCCAGGCGATTTCGGTCGGTTTCCATAAAAGGCACAATGTGGGGGTTCACCTGCACGGCAATAAAGAAATTGACATCATAGAGGTGGGTTAACCGGGTACGGGGGAGATCGGATTTCACCGAACCATCCACCCAGCGTTGACCTGGCATATAAGGTACATAATTGCCCTCGCCATCCTTGGTCGTCAGCGTTACGGGTGGGAAGATCATGGGCACGGCACAGGATGCAAGTACAGAGCTCCAGACTAACAAATAAGGGGCGGTTAGTTCATTGAGCAGGCGTGGCTTTTGGTGAACCTGAATAGGCGATACGGTAACATTGATATGTCGCCCAGTACGCTGATAGGCTTCTTCAAAGGAGTATTCACCAATGTTGGCGCGCAGGAATCGCTCCAACTGCGCTTGTTCCGCAAAACCCTCTCCAAGAAATCCCCGGTACCAGCGTTTCCAGTTCCAGGCGTGCATGTAAAAGCCTTCTCCATCATACAGGGATCGAAGCTCGTCATCGGTATGGGTGCCAATCATGGCAGCCATCAGCGAGCCTGCACTTGACCCTGAAATCACTTCAGGCAGCAGATCCTGATCGTGCAGGGCTTTGCAGACGCCGATGTGGAAAAGTCCAAGAGTCGCTCCCCCAGAGAGCATCAGTGCAGGTTGACCAAAGCTCTGCGCCGTTTCCTTGAAAAACTTGATTTTCCGGTCGAATCCAAAATTGCGAATCTCATGGTCTGCAACAAAGTTAAGCGCCTCACAGACTTGGTCGATATAATCTTCAATCAGTTTTTTTGTGCCGAAATGGGATCGGTTGTAAAGCAGAGGGTTGCCTATATTGCCGAGATCATGGTGTAAGCCCTCACGTAAGGCACGAACCAGATTCTGCAGATCAGGTTGTTGCTGGTAGACCCGCAGTTGCTGCAGTCGTTCTCGAATCAGCACATAATCATAATCATCCGATTCATTTTCAAGACGCCATAAATCAAGACCCAGAAGTGCATCCAGTTCTTGGGCCCGTTCACACCACACACTGTATTGTGTGGATTCTTCGAGCGCCTTACGTAACTGACTGACCCTTGTTCGCAGCAACATACATCAACTCCTGGTTGGGTCATGTACCTGGATGACCCTTACTCAATGACAACTTTTGCGGAACTAACCGAGGAAAAAACGAACCGCTGACCAACTGCCCAACATAGGCGTCGAAAAGGACCATTGATGAAATACACAGTTGTCCTCTAAATTCCATACTAGCGTGTTGATTCGGTCGGGTCAAATACCGTGCGTCTTTTGCTTGGACAAACAGTTAGGCTTTTCGTGATCGCATCAGTCGCGATGTCGGCTTTTTCGTGTACGTTCCATGAAGTCATTGGGTTTGGATCTTACCCATTGGCTGAATTTCTGTATCTCGGGATGAGCGCACAAGGCTTCAACGGTGCTGTAGTTTCGGGCCAGTTCGGATTCGCTAAACAGTGCATGAATCTGTCGGTGACAAATTCGGTGTAACGATCGGGTTTCTTTGCCACCTTTAAGTCTTGGAATGAGGTGATGCTCATCCCGCTGTGCCTCCGGAATCACACGTTCACAGATTGGACAGATTTCTTCAGCTGCTGAATTGTACCAAGGCTCAATATCCCTGTGTCTTTTTTTCATGGTGTCCCCCCGAATCAACGCAGAAAACCACAGCAATGTGTTGTGAACATCAGATATTAGGGTGGAGTGGGTTTCGGAATGTCTGGAAGATGCAAATTATCCAGAGATGGTTCTTGACTGTTGGGAGGTACTTGGCTGGCAGAGATGGGTTGTGTCATGTTTGTTTTGCGCAATGCACTGATTTTGAGTATAAAAATTGTTCCATGTTCGTTTTGGGTCACTTGAACGGGAATATAATCCAGGCTGGGAGCAACCCAGAATACGGTTGATCGAGGAGAGTCTTTGGGTTCAGGGTGTTCGATACGAAGCGTGTCTAATGCGCCTAATGCCGTTTTCAGCGTTTCATGAGCACCGCGCACATAACGATAAGTCCGGATGCCATCAGCATCGGCAAGATTATATTCAAGTGGCGTACGGTTTTGGGCGAGATCCTGGCGCATTCGAATTTCAACGACGAGTTTATCCAGGGTGTCAGGCATTAACCTGAAGGTTCTTTGTGGGTCACGTTCGGTTTGGGTGGTCAGTATTTTTTCAGGCCAGTTAAATGCCAAGTCGGTATGACGATGGCTGAACAGCATGGAACGGTTCAGTTGATAATGCAGGGGTTGTAAGGCACCCGTGGGTAAACGCACAAACGTGGATTGTTCATCCGCGTGCGCCAACATGCCGGCATCAGCCGTGGTGGTAAACTGATAAGTATGGTCATCAAGCGCACGCAAACTGCGAGTTCCATGACCGACGACCTGACCATCGACGCTCAAGGTATAGTCGGCACTGAATAATTGCAGCCCGGAATCAGCTAGGGCCAGACACGGGCAGCAAACGAAGATCAGCACTCGCAGCAAAACGCAGGAAATATTCACCAGGGGGCTCCTTGAGCGAGATGCGATTTTGGGCGATTGCTGTAATAATAGCTGGATAGAGCTGATGTTCAAGGGCGTGGACACGCTCGGCAAGCTGTGATGCTGATTCCTCCGGATTCACATTGAGACGAGCCTGTCCAAGGATAGGGCCATCATCAAGTCCAGCCGTGACTGTGTGGACCGTACAGCCATGTTCAGATTCTTTGGCATCGAGCACACGCTGGTGCGTATGTAGTCCCCGGTAATCAGGCAGCAGGGAGGGATGGATATTAATGATCGTTGGGCTGAAGGCATCAATGAATGTAGGTGTCAGTATACGCATGAACCCGGCCAGGACAATCAGGTCAGGTTGATAAGGTTTGATCAGATCAACCAGTGCCTGATCGTACATGCTGCGATCAGAAAATGTCTTATGATCCAAACATAGTGCCGGAATTTTTGCTTGTCTGGCTCGTTCAAGGCCGAAGGCGTCGGGGCGATTGCTGACGACGGCAGCTAGTTCAGCGGGCAATGAGCCCGAACCGATGGCATCGATGATCGCCTGCAAGTTGGTACCACTACCGGAAATAAGAACAACCAGTCTCATGGCTTCAGGCCATCACGACATGTGGTTCGCTATCTTTGCTCAACATGATCTGTCCCAGCATCCAAGCGGATTCGCCACGGTCATTGAGCCAATTGATCGCGTCACGTGCATCTTCTTCGGGCATGACCAGAATCATGCCAACACCGCAGTTGAAGGTACGATACATTTCATCGGTTTCAACCCCTCCCTGGTGTTGCAGCCAGCGGAAGATTTCAGGCCAGACCCAACTCTGTGTGTCGATGCGGGCACAGGTTCCTGAGGGCAGTACACGCGGCAAATTGCCTGGAATGCCACCACCGGTGATATGAGCCATGGCATGAAGTGGAAAGTGCTCCATCAGTTCATGTATCAGCCGAACATAAATCCGGGTCGGTTCCATCAAGACATCAGCCAGTGAACCTCCAGCTAAGCGGTGGTTAAGGTCAGTCCCGGCCACGTCGAGAATTTTGCGAACCAGGGAGTAGCCATTGGAATGGACGCCGCTCGATGGTAAGGCAATCAGGGCATCACCCGCCCGTACCTGATGTCCATCCAGAACATCTTCCTCTTCTACAACCCCGACGCAAAAACCGGCCAGATCGTAATCATCACCATGATACATTCCGGGCATCTCGGCGGTTTCGCCGCCAACGAGGGCACACCCTGCCATTTCACAACCCTTGCCAATCCCGGCAATGACCGTGGCTGCCGTTTCCAGATCCAGATGGCCAGTGGCATAATAATCAAGAAAAAAAAGTGGTTCTGCACCACAGACCAATAAATCATTCACACACATGGCCACCAAATCGATACCGATGTGTTCATGACGTTTCAGCTGCATGGCCAAGCGCAGTTTGGTACCGACACCATCCGTACCTGAAACAAGCAGTGGGGCGCGATAACCGGCCGGAATCCGGCAGAGTGCACTAAATCCACCCAATCCACCTAAGACCTCAGGGCGCATGGTTTTACGAACAACCTGTTTAATCCGGTCAACAAGGGCATCACCGGCTTCAATATCAACACCAGCATCGCGGTAACTCAGTGAAGGTTTGTCGCTTGTCATGAAAAATCCTTGCATCGTTCAACCCGTTTAAACATACATTCTACCAGTAGTGCAGCCGCATGCGAAAAAAAATACAAAGTGCGCTATGATCCAGCTTTGTCAGGATGGGAAGCAGGGTCATCGTGCGGTGCAAAATTGAGGTTCCAGGACTAAGGTATATGACCATGGTCCTTTGTTGTCTGGTCGTGGGGTTCTGGTTTGCGCCCCGGGCGCTGGCGAGCAGTCCGGTTATGTGGTGGGCGCAAGGCCCGGTTCGGTTAACGGGCACAGGTATGGATCCCCAGCAATTGCGGGCTTTTCTTCAGGAAGTGCTGGTTCGGGTGCTTGGGTCGGTAGACTTTTTCCGTCAACCTGCTGCCCGCAGCATTCTTGCAAATCCAGAACATTGGGTGAGCAGCCACAGTCTGATTCCTGCGCATGCAGGTCGGCCTGCTGAGCTTGCCGTTGAGTTCAATTCGACGGCATTGACGGATGCTTTGTTCCACGCCGGATATCCGGTTTGGGTTCATCGTCCTCATTTGCTCGTTCTTTGGATACAGGACAATGGCCTGACATCCATGCCGCCAACCTTGCTGCACCCATTCATGGCGGAGGCACGCTATCGTGGTCTTGATTTTGCAGCGAGTGCGTCCGGTTCGGCCGATGCCCACTTACTGCAACAAGGTGAGCATTTGCTTTCGGCTCCTGCAGCACTTTGGCGTGATCTGGCAAGCCGCTCCGGGCTGGATGGCCTTGTACTCATTCAGATGGACACGACACATCCGCAATCACAAGTCTCTTGGCGCATTCTGACCGGTCGTGTCGACCGTAGCTTTCATCATCCGGTCGATGATGTGATTAGCCTGTGGCCTTACCTTGCTGATCAGGTTGCCGAAGTGCTGGTCGACAGCAAAGAGGATGACGGAGATTCGTCATTAGGGCATATCGAAGTTTCAGGAATTTCCAGTCTTGATGCCTTGCAAAAGTGTCAGAAGAATCTTCAGAACCTGGGTTTGCATGATCTTCAATTGCAACGGCTTGATGGTAGCCAGGTTTTCTGGAGTGTCGGGGCGGGCAGCCTTGATGCTCTGCATCGACTGGTTCTTCAGCAACCTCTTGCTGGCAAATTGCCTCGTCGCTGGATTGAGGCATGGTCGTCAGGGTCGGCGCGAATTTATATGCGCTGGACATCCTCCGGGCTGCTTTTCTGATCATGGACGAACATCTCTAATCATGGATGAACATCGCCACCCTAAAGCCACGCCTTACGCATGGATCCCCAATGCCATAACCTCGCTTCGGGTCGTGCTGGTGATTCCTATGTTGTTTTTTTTGCAATGTGGTCATGAGCCATGGGTGGCAGCATTATTTCCGGTGGCTATGGTTTCAGATGCCCTTGATGGCTGGCTCGCGCGACGGCTAGGAGTTGAGTCCCAGTTTGGAGCCTGGCTTGATGCCACGGCGGATAAGGTCTTGCTTTGGGGTTTAACAGGATTTCTGGCTTACGATGGGCAATTTCCGCTGTTTGCCGCACTGGCGGTACTTGGTCGCGATTTTCTGCTCTGGCTTATGGCACTTGTACAACGTTGGCGGGGGACTGCACTGGTTGTTCGGCCTAGTATGTCTGGAAAAATGGCCATTGCAGCCCAGATGTTGTTGATCGAGTTGGTACTTGTTGGTCAAGGGTTCTGGCAAAGGCATTTCATGAGAGTGCGTTCGATGGATTTTCTTGCATGGGCTGTCGTTTTGTTAAGTTGTATCAGTTTGGTGAGCTATGGTCAGCGCTGGCATCAGCAAGCGCACAACAGGGGAAATCATGGCTGATCAGATGGTTTTGCGGATTCCTATCCCTGCTGATACAGGATTGAATCATGTGATCGGTCAAGAACGACGTGACGTTGTTGTACCTGCCCTGAAAAGCTGGATGCAACATCAGGGGCCGCGAATCATTTATCTCTATGGTGCTTCAGGCTCCGGAAAAACCTTTCTTCTGCATTCAGTCGCAGCAGAACTGACGGTGCGTGCAGATTCAGATCAATGGATGTTTCTTGCCCTCGGTCAACCGGACCTAAAACCAGATTTGCTTGATGATCTGCATATGCCCTTGCTTATTTTGGACGATCTGCAAGCTGTACTTGGCAATCGTCTCTGGGAAGAGCAGTTGTTTCATCGTTTTCAGGCCAATCCGGGTCAGTATTGGCTTGTGTCGGCTTCAGGGTTGCCACATCATTTTTCACAGATACCTGATTTGCAGTCGCGATTGATGAGTGGTCTGGTTTTTGCGATTGATGGCCTGAACGATCGGGATTTATCCGATTTTCTTGCAAAAATGGCCCAGTCTCGAGGTATGACACTGGAGTATGCCCACAGAGATTATATACTCCAGAGGGTTGCAAGAACACCTGAGATGATGGTGCGGGTCATTGATATCCTGGATGAAGAATCATTGCGCAGTCAAACTCAGATGAATTGGCATACGCTGCGACGGGTGCTGGAGCAGCTTAAAAATTGAATGATCGATTCAAGCAACAAAATACAACAGAATCCTGATGGGTAATGAATCACAATAGCGTTGGGACAGGTTGGGTGCTTGTCCTGTAGGAAGCATAATGAGGATAAAAAGGATGATGTGGCTGCTCCTGAGGCGGATTGGGTTTCTGGTAGTTGTCGTGTCGTGTCTGCATGTCTGGTCGGATACGGTGACGGTCGGTAGCAACTGTACTCTGGATAATGCACTTGCTTATTTGAAACTTTCCCCTGGAAATCCGGGCGGTTGTACGTCGGTAGGTGGCTCAAGCAGTACGAGTTCAGGTTCAACGCCCAGTTCGACGAATGCGATCAACCTTCCCGCTGGACAGATACAACTTGATCATACCGAAGTGATTAATGGCAATGTGACCATTGGAGGGGTAGGTCAGGCAGCGAACAAGGATGGAAGTTTGGGAACCAATGAAACGCGTATCATTGCTCCAGTTGGCCAGCGTGCTTTTGTTTTTATATCCGCATCGACACCAGTGGATTCTACATCAACCCCAACCGCTACGGGTCTGGTACTCAACCAGGATACGCTTTCTGGGCTTTCGGTTGTCGGTGGTACCGCAACGGATGATTGCATAAGCCTCGTAGACAATGAAACAACGCCACTTTCGCAAAAAAATGGTGGCGCTATTTGTTCGTCTGCAAGCCTGACCTTAAGTAATGTGGACATTCGTGGTTCGCAGGCTTCTGATTTTGGAGGTGGGATCTATGTAGCTCCTGCCGGTCAACTGACCATGAATTCGGTCAACATCATGGGCAACGCGGTGACAGGAAGTAGCGGCAACGGTGCTGGGGTCTACATCAATAATGGACTGGTCACTCTGAGTGCTGTCAGTATTTTTGATCAATGCAACACTCAGGCTGCCCCCCCGGCGACGGCGCCTGCTGGCTGTCCAGCTGGTGTTAATGATTATGCTTTGGTCAATGTTGGCGCCATCCATAATGGTGTTATTCCCAATCCTTTGCTTTGGCAAAATCTGACCGTGGCGAGTAATCTGTCCGGAGGAATTTACAATGAAGCAAAACTGGATCTGACCAACCTGACTGTGGTTGGCAACCTGTCGGGTATCAGTTTGCCAAGTCAGTCAACGCTGCAAGCCGCAAATTACAGTTTTAACGTTTATGGTTGGTTGATTGAGCTTGTCAATAGTATCGTTGCTGGTAATGGTTCTGCCGGAATGGATTGTATTAACTTTCTGAATCCAGGCTCACTGGGTGCCCAGTCTGAACTACTCGCTGTAGCGGGCAATGTCTTTAGCACAACGGGGGGGTGTCCGTTCACGGCAGCAAATCCAAATGCGGTCACTCCATCGCCGTTGATTGGATTTCAATACATTGATAACGATGACAATGTGCTGCTTGATCTGAGTAAGCCGGATCAGGCTTTGCTGGCGCCTTCCCCGATGCATGTGACTGATCTTGGGATTTTGGCGCCAATTGCTAATTATGGTGGAAATGCCTGGACGATGAAGCCACGATTTACGCTGGATTACAGTACCCGGGAACAATCACCCATTATTGGCAGAGGTGGCCCTACCTTACAAGGAACACTTGGCCCTGTTACCTATAGTTGTGCCACAACCGATGCCCGTAGCTTTACCCGAACAACCTTGTGTGATATCGGTGCTGATCAATACCAATTTCCGATTGCCTCCGGCACTTTGGCAGTAACCGGGGTTGAGGGACAGCCTGTAACCGCCAATAATCTTTCGAGTTTACTGGGTGATTCGGATTTGGTTCCAACAGCAGCTAATCTCAGCGGAGTTCAGACCCAGTGGGTATGTACAGGTTCTTTGCTCTACGGGGGTACCCCACTGACCCAGCAAGCAGCATCAACGCAACCTGGCTGTGCCTGGCTGGTTCCCGATGCTTTAACGGGTGGATCGGGTGGACTACCAACGACCGATACGCGCGGGTCAGTAAGTTTTGATCCAACAACGGGTAATTTGATTTTCACACCAGCCTATACCTTTCATGGAGTCTCGACCTTTAATTTGCGACTGACAACGACATCAACCATGTTTAATGCAGACCCTAATCAACGATTCATTACCGATCTGGTAACGGTTACCGAAGAGCCAGCGAACGGCTTGAGTAATAAAACCCTTGGACAGTTTACTGCAGGAGGTTCGGGATTGATGGATCTTGGTGGTCTGTTCGCAGGATTGATGCTTTGGATCGGACGCAGGAACCTGAAGCGCAGACGTGGATGGTTGGCACTGTTCTTGATGGTATTGACCATTCCAAGCCACGCCACTCTGTATATTCAAGTCAATACCTTTGATGATCAGATGGGGGAGGACCCGGCCCACTGTTCTTTGCGTGAAGCCGTTCTGTCCAATGCACTCAGTGAGGATTTTGGTGGCTGTGTGTACGGTGATACCATTCTTTTGCCAAACGGCACTTACGTTTTGACGCATGGTGAATTGGACATCAAGGGTAGCATGACCATCAAGGGATATGACATCACGACGGATTCATCAAAGGCCAATGCATCGACGGTTGACCCTTTTACGGGACTGGCACCTTTGCGCGCCCCTCCAACCACAATGATTACCACCATCCCTGCAGGTGGAACAACACCAGCGAGTCGAATCGCTTATGTTGAGTCGGGAGGTGCTCTCTTTTTAAGTAATCTTATCCTTGATGGTGGAGTCGCCAAAGCGGAAACGGTCCCTGACGGCGCTATTCCTGCCGATGGCGGAGTCATTTTTTCCCGAGGAGCTTTGTCCTTAAGTAATGTGGAGGTCTACGGAGGGCAGGCTACTGGTAATGGCGGTGCTTTTGCGCTCTATGGAAATAATACGAGTTTGTCCCTCACCAATGCATACCTGCATAATAATCAGGCAAACGGATGTGGCGGAGCAGTGTTTTTTGGGCCAATCAAGTTTAACACTTCAGATGGGTCCTGCAGCCCTTCGAAGTTAGACCTTGCCAACAGTTGTTCCTTCAATGGAGTTGCTAATTCGATCTCATTCAGTTCAGACAGTTCGACCTTCTACCAGAATTCCGCTTCAATGGGTGCTTCGGGCATTGCTCTTTGTGGCAAGCTGAGTTTAACCATGACGAATACGACGATGGAGCAGCAAGGCCCTGGCGCTGCTTTGAGCTTTATGGCGATCAGTCCGGGCTCAACGGCAACAATTCAGAATGTAACTATAACTGATAATCAAACGGGACTCGAGATTCTTCAGCCAAACTTTACGACGATCAATCTCAGTAATTCGATTTTGTTTTGGAATGTTACCGATTGTGATTATTCAATTTATGGAGCAGGACAGGCGCCACCGATTGCCCCTTCAGGAGCAAGAAATAATCTTTTTGGTAGCAGTTGTGGAGCCCATGCTGTAACAGGGGGAACCTTGGGTTCCTGGCTGGATAACAATGGTACTCAAGGCTTCGGTTCTACAATCTCGAATGTGGCCACATCACCTGAGACACCCCCATCATCTGTGACACCTCTGCCGGCTCAATCTTCGGGTCAGCTACAATGGGTCACAAGTACCCAGAATCCGATTGATACCCTGCCATTCCCCATCATGTTGCCAACGGCACAAGCAAGTATGATTCTAGGCAAAGGGTCGACATCCCTAGGTGGTTGTACTGCTGTTGATGAGCGCGGAGTTAGTCGGACCGTTCCTGCGCCTTTGGGATGTGATATTGGTGCAGGCCAACGCAAGCGTTTGTTGGCCAACAATGATAGTGGCGGTAATACACCACAAAAACCCACGATTGGAACGGGCCGTCAGGTAGCCATTGATATTCTCTCCAACGATGAGGCTCCTGAAGAAAAAACGGTGCAGGATCTCAAAAGCTGGGGCGTAACTAATGTGACGGGTGGCTGTAGCTGGGATCCTGTGGCGCATTTGCTTCGTTTTGATGGCTCTTCTTTAGGGGACTTTGGATCGGGAAGCAAGTCGGTGACCTGTGGGTATCAGCTTTGTGGTGATACCGCCTGTTCAGTGCTTTCACCACCGGCTCAGGTATCGATTACGATTTCGAATCAGCCGCCTCAGGCCAACGACGATACCTTGTATTTTCTTGGCAATGAACCTTCCTCCATCAATGTGCTGGCGAACGACTATGATCAGGATGGTGGTGCAGTCGGGTCGACTACATTTAATAGCTTTAACAGGCTTGATCCCAACACGGTGACCATCGTCGGTTTTCCGGTCTCCGGCTCAATCACCTGTAATCCTTCTGGGGCAGCTTCATTTCTTTTGAGTAGTACCGGGAAAACCGTTTGCCCAGGTGGAAATATCACCTATCAGGCTTTTGACAACTATGCGAAGTTTCAGGATCAGTTCAGCTATACCGTCAATGATATTGATGGATTGACCTCAAATACGGCGACCGTCAATGTCCTTCCCAAGAACCAGAACCTTCCCTGGCAAGGAGGAGGGGCAATGGGTGTTGATGATTGGATCATACTGTGTGGGGGTGTACTTGTGACCCAAAGAAGACGAATTGTGCGTCGTGTTTGGAAACAAGATCTCTAAACTTTTAGTACATGGGTTAGCTTGACGATTAATTAGAGGATTGGATGTCGCAATGAAACACACTGGATTGTCCGTATTTCTGCAACAACAGATCGAGGATCAGTCGCTGATCAGAGTTCTTGAGGCGCTCGCCCGTTCCTGTGTCAGAATTAGTACGAGTTTGCGTCAGGGAGCACTCGCCGACGTACTTGGTGCTCTTGAATCAGAAAATGTTCAAGGGGAAACGCAGAAAAAACTGGATGTACTGTCCAATGATGTTTTGCTCCATGAACTTGCGGCCTGTGGGGCCGTTGCGGCCATGGCCTCTGAGGAAATGGAAGATCCCGTGTTGGCTGCTGGAAAGGCACCTTATCTGGTTGTTTTTGATCCACTGGATGGATCATCCAATATTGATGTCAATGTTTCGGTAGGAACCATTTTTTCAGTATTGCTGGCGCCAAAAGCCAATGAGCTGACCGATCCAGGCATTTGGCTGCAACCGGGGCGTACCCAGGTGGCAGCGGGCTATGCCATTTATGGCCCGTCAACGCAACTGATCCTGTCAGTTGGTCAAGGGGTTCATCAGTTCAGTCTCGATCCGTTGACATCTCAGTTTGTTTTGACCCAGGAGCGCATGCACGTTCCTGAGGCAACTGCGGAATTTGCCATTAACATGTCCAATCAACGGTTTTGGGAGCGGCCTGTCCAGCAGTATGTCACTGAACTTTTGCAAGGCAAAGAGGGTCCTCGTGCCAAAAATTACAATATGCGCTGGGTAGCCTCTATGGTGGCTGATGTACACCGGATCCTTACCCGGGGAGGGGTTTTTCTTTACCCTCTTGATGAGCGTATCTTGAGCCAAGGTGGCAAATTGCGGCTGATGTATGAGGCAAATCCAATGGGCTGGCTTGTTGAGCAGGCAGGCGGGCGAGTCAGTACTGGGCATGGCTGTATTTTGGATCTGCGACCCGAGAAATTACACCAGCGCGTGCCGGTCATGCTTGGTGCTGCCGAAGAAGTGCGCTATCTCGAAGCGTTGCACAAGGCACAGGCCTGATCAGTTTCCGTTCATCGTCTGAGGGTCATGGCCTTTCTGTAAGGTACGACCCTGAACGTTCACATCGCCAGAAGATTTCTTAGCAGTCAGCCGACTGAGGTCATGATTTAGACTATTTGGCTGCTCTACCGAGGAGCGTAAAGTGCACGGCCATCATCAAAGTGTGATTTGCGAACCCAGTTCGACCACGCGATTTGGGGGAATATGAAAGTAACTTGCCGCGCTGCCGGCATTGCGGAACATGGTAATGAAAATCCGTTCGCGCCACAGGGACATGTCGGGGCTCCGTTGCGGCAAAATGGTTTCACGTCCCAGAATAAAGGATGTTTGATCGGCTTCAAGGGGTAAGCCTTGTGCGGCACAAAGCGTCAAGGCGCGAGGCAGATCAGTAAGATCCATAAATCCAAAAGTTACAATAACCCGAAAGAAATGGTCATTAACTCGAAAAACCTGTACGCGTTGATGATCAGGAACATGGGGTTCATCCCGAAAATCTACCCTCAGGACAACCACACGGTCATGTAGACATTTAAAATGCTTGACGCTATGCAACAATGGGTGCGGCGCTTCATTACTGTTGGTGGAAAGATAAATGGCCGTACCGGGCACTGTAGGGAGTGCACCATCAAACTGGGTCGCAAATTGTACCAGCGGAATTGAGTCGGCCTTGAGTTGACGAATCAGCAGAGACCTTCCTTTTTTCCAGGTAGTCATCAACAGGAAAATACTCACGCCAAGGGCCAGTGGGAACCATCCACCCTGATTGATTTTAAACATATTTGCACTGAAATAGGCCAAGTCTACACTCGAAAAGATAGACACAACGGCCAGACTGGGCAACAGGCGCCAACCCCAGATGTGGCGAGCCACAAAATAGGCCAAAATGGTGGTGATCAACATGGTTCCGGTTACGGCAATGCCATAAGCGGCAGCTAATTTATCAGAACTGCCAAAGGCAATGATGAGAAGAGCAACCGCGGTCATCTGTGCCCAGTTCACTCCTGGTAGATAAATCTGGCCAATCTCGTCTCTAGAAGTGTGGTGTACCGCCATACGTGGGCTATAGCCAAGGTGCATGGCCTGTTGGGTCATTGAATAGCAGCCGGATATGACTGCCTGGGAAGCGATGACTGTCGCTATGGTGCTTAATGCAATCAGCGGAAGAAGTGCCCAGTGCGGGCTCATCAGATAAAACGGGTTTTGCACAGCAGAAGGACGTGCCAGCAAGAGGGCACCCTGACCAAAATAATTAAGAATAAGTCCTGGAAAAACGACAAAAAACCATGCTCTTTGCACCGGTTTACGTCCAAAGTGTCCCATGTCGGCATAAAGTGCTTCAGCTCCGGTCAAGGCCAGCACCGTGGCTCCCAAAGAGAAGAACCCCTCAATCGGATCATGCAGAAAATAACGCAAGGCATACCAGGGGTTAATGGCGGTTAGGACCATCGGTACCTTGATGATCTGCCCAATACCCAGCACGGCCAGCACAGAAAACCAGACGATCATGACAGGACCGAACCAGCGTCCAACGGCAGAAGTGCCATTTTTCTGAACCATAAACAAGCTGATAAGCACGAGCAGGGCAAGCGGAACTTCGTATTGGGTAAAGGCAGGCGATTCAATGCTAAGGCCTTCAATCGCTGAAAGCACTGAAATCGCTGGTGTCAGCACTGCATCTCCATAAAAAAGCGAGGCACCAAATAATCCTAACAGCATTAGAACCCGTGCGGTTCGCCCCCCCTGCCTAAGTACCAGGGCCATAAGTGCCATGATTCCGCCTTCGCCACGGTTGTCAGCATGCATGATGAACAGTACATACTTGAAGGAAACAACAACCATGATGGACCAGAACATCAGAGACAGCACACCCAAAACATGATCCGGGGTTAATGGCACCGGATGGTAGGTACCACTGAAAATCTGTTGCATGGTGTATAAAGGGCTGGTACCAATGTCTCCAAAGACGACTCCCAATGCTGAAATAGCCAGTGTGTGGGTTGCGGTCTTGAGTGTTTGTTCAGATTGTGTATGCACAGTCATGCTTCAGGGCTCTTGTTGTAGATGGGCGTAAAGGTCATAGGAATCCGCATCGGTAATACGTACCCATACCTTTTGCCCGGCGCGCAGTTGTGCCACCGGGGCATCTTCAATAAACACATTGCCATCAATTTCGGGCGCATCGTAGCGGCTTCGGGCTATGGCAACGCCGGCTTCCAGATCAAGTTCATCAATCAGAACCTGCATAGACTGACCGATGCGTTTCTGGAGTTTCTGCTCCGAAATCATCTGGGCATGTTCCATAAACCGCTCATAACGTTCGACTTTGACCTCTTCGGGGACAGCATCGGCAAGTTCGTTGGCAGCAGCACCCTCAACCGCAGAATAGGTAAAGCAGCCGACCCGATCCAGTTGGGCAGCGCTCATCCAGTCGAGCAACCCCTCAAAATCTGCCTCGGTTTCTCCGGGGAAGCCCACAATAAAGGTGGAGCGTATGGCAATATCCGGACAAATACGACGCCATTCAGCAATGCGTGCCAGGGTGTCCTCGGCATGAGCTGGACGCTTCATGGCGCGGAGGATGGAGGGGCTGGCATGCTGGAAGGGAATATCCAGGTAGGGAAGAATCAAACCCTGTTGCATCAGGGGAATGATGTTGTCCACATGGGGGTAGGGATAAACGTAGTGCAGTCGCACCCAGACTCCAAGACTTCCAAGCGCCTGACATAATTCAAGGAGGCGGCTTTTTATCGGCGTCCCGTTCCAGAAATCCATTCGGTACTTCAGATCAACACCATATGCCGAGGTGTCTTGGGAAATAACGAGAAGTTCTTGCACCCCGGCACGGGCAAGTTGCTCGGCTTCCTGCATGATCGAACCTGCGGGTCGAGACACCAGATCACCGCGCATGGAAGGAATGATGCAGAAGGAACAGCGGTGGTTGCAACCTTCAGAGATCTTGAGATAAGCATAATGGCGTGGGGTCAGTCGAATACCTTGCGGAGGTACCAGATCGATATAGGGATTATGCTCAATCTTCGGCGCAGGAAGATGCTGGTGAACAGCTGCCATGACATCTTCATAGCGCTGGGGGCCGGTCACTGCTAATACCTTGGGATGAACAGAAGTAATTTGTTCCGGTTCAGCACCCATACATCCGGTCACAATGACACGACCATGCTCCCGCAGGGCTTCACCAATCGACTCAAGTGATTCGGCTTTTGCCTGATCAATAAACCCGCAGGTATTTACAATCACCAAGTCTGAGCCTTGGTAATCAGGAGCGATTTCATAGCCCTCGGTTTTCAACTGGGTGAGGATCCGTTCCGAATCAACCAGTGCTTTTGGGCATCCCAAGGAAACAAAGCCGACCCGGGGCTGATGATGCTGGTCAGTAGGCTGGTTCATAATGATCCCCTGATTTGGCAAAGCCGCATGTTAACATAAATTGAACAGGTTAATCTGCTTTGGGGCCGGGATGATGCCACTGTAGCTTGGTCAAAAAAACCTGAATTATTTTGGTGCGTTTAAAATGTGTTATGCACATTATTGGTGCAACAATAATGATGTGTGTCTCTGGAATGGGCGATATCATACGGTTGCGGTTGGTTTGTTTTTTGCTAGGGAGCTTGGAGTGAACCAGGGGATTATAAACTGTGCTTGAGCAACTTGATTTCCAGTGGATTATGGACAATGTGAACACCGGTATTGTGTTGCTGGATGGTGAACTACATATTCACTATTTGAATCCTTCGGCCCAATCTTTGCTCGATACCGGCAAAAAAGCACTGGGTCAACCTCTGGATCATTTTTTTAGCGATCAGGAACATGCTGAAATGTACCAGACGTTTCAGCGTACTCTGGAATTTGGCCACCCGTTCAATAAACGCGAAGCTCATGTCTGGATGGCACAAAAACAGGTTGTGGTTGATTATGCGGTAACTCCAGTCTTGCTGAGGGATAAGGCAACCTACCTCTTACTTGAGATCCAGGAAATGGATCGGGTATTGCGGATCGCTCGAGAAGAGTCGCTGCGCATCAATCATCAGGTAACCCGCCAGCTGATACGGGGTGTTGCTCATGAACTCAAAAATCCGCTCGGTGGCATTCGTGGAGCCGCTCAGCTGCTCTCCAGGGCCTTGCCTGAACCATCCTTGCGCGACTACACCCAGGTCATTATCGAAGAAACGGATCGTTTGAAGCAGTTGGCAGATCGTATGCTGGGTCCCCGAACGGTTCCCTCCATGAAACCGATCAATATTCATGAATGTCTTGAGCGGGTTCGGCATTTGATTAAGGCTGAATCTCAATGTCCACTCGAACTGATCCGTGATTACGATCCATCCTTGCCGGAAATACAGGCTGATCCGGATCAGCTGATTCAGGTTTTTTTGAACATTTCCCGCAATGCCATGCAGGCCTTGCAAGAAAATCCTGAGCGTGGGCGCCAGGACCGAATCCGCTTTCAAACCCGTTCGCAGCGGCAGTATACCATTGCCTCTGTCCGGCACCGACTAGTGTTACAAATTGACATTGAAGACAACGGTCCAGGAATTCCTCCTGAACTGGTTGATACCCTGTTCTACCCCATGATCAGTGGCAGACCTTCCGGTTCAGGGCTCGGTCTGGCTATTGCACAGGATATCATCAGTCAGTACCACGGCTTGATTGAATGTCATGGTCAACCGGGGTTGACCCGCTTCAGTATTTATATACCCATTACGGGGGTGGTTTGATGAATGCAAAGATTTGGGTTGTCGATGATGACCGTTCCATTCGCTGGGTTCTTGAGCGTGCGCTGGGTCAGGCTGGATTCTCGGTACAATGTTTTGAGGATGGGCGTTCAACACTGCAACATCTTGGACGTGATCAACCGGAAGCGATTATTACTGACTTGCGTATGCCGGGTATGGATGGTCTTGCCTTACTGGGTCGACTGCATGAGCACGACGCTGATTTACCGATTATCGTTATGACGGCCCATTCTGATCTGGATTCGGCGGTATCCTCGTATCAAAGTGGTGCTTTTGAATATTTGCCCAAACCTTTCGATGTTGATGAGGCTGTTGCCTTGGTACGTCGGGCGGTCAGTCACTATCGCGAACAGACCCAATCTTCCGAGACGGTTTCGGTGCCAGCCGATGAAGAGCCGCAGGAAATTATTGGTGAAAGCCCCGCCATGCAGGAAGTCTTCCGGGCTATTGGAAGACTGGCAAACTCGCACATTACGGTTTTGATTCACGGCGAATCTGGAACGGGTAAAGAACGTGTTGCCCAGGCTTTACATCGCCACTCTCCGCGTGCCCGTAAGCCATTTATTGCCCTCAATATGGCAGCCATTCCGCGTGATTTGATGGAGTCGGAACTTTTTGGACACGAGAAAGGCTCCTTTACGGGTGCGACCAGTCAACGATTGGGTCGTTTTGAACAGGCCAATGGTGGCACTCTTTTTCTGGATGAAATTGGGGATATGCCGCTTGAGACGCAAACACGTCTGCTCAGGGTCTTGGCTGATGGTGAGTTTTATCGAGTGGGGGGAGTAACCCCTATTCGTGTTGATGTGCGCATTATTGCCGCAACTCATCAAAATCTTGAGGCACGGGTGGCTGAAAACCGCTTTCGTGAAGATCTTTTTCATCGTTTGAATGTCATTCGGGTCCATATTCCACGCCTGGCACAAAGAAAAACAGACATCCCCATGCTGGCAGAATATTTCCTGAAACGCGCTGCCCGGGAGCTAAGTGTCGAACCCAAAGTACTTCGGCCAGAGACCGCTCAGTTTTTGCAGGAACTTCCCTGGCCAGGCAATGTGCGCCAATTGGAGAACACATGTCGGTGGCTGACGGTTATGGCCTCAGGCCGGGAAGTCATGATCAATGATCTCCCACCGGAATTAATGACGCTCCATGAATCCGATACAACGACTGTGGTGCCCCCTCAACATTGGGAGCAGTTGCTGGCCTGCTGGGTGCGACAGGAACTGGAACATGGAAGCCGAAATCTCCTTGATGAGGCTATCCCCCGACTGGAACGGGTGATGATTCTGGAATCACTGGCCCGTACCGGGGGGCGCCGTCGTGATGCTGCCGAATTGCTCGGATGGGGCCGAAACACCTTGACCCGAAAAATCAAGGAACTTGGTTTACAGGTCGAAGGTGACGAGGACTCATGAACGTACTTAAGCGATCAAGTAACCACCATCAACATTGAGGGTGGTACCGGTGGTGTAGCAGATCGGA
>JAJZUM010000030.1 GCA_021848605.1 Pseudomonadota bacterium
CTTGGAAAGATTGGGGAACGGTACGATGACACTGAAAACGGGATTGATTGGGTGGAGAGGGATGGTGGGCTCGGTTCTGATGCAGCGTATGCAGGAAGAACAGGATTTTTCGATCATTGAACCGGTATTTTTCTCGACGTCCCAGGCAGGGGAACCTTCGCCAACCTTTGCGGGCGAAGGTTTGCCGGTTTTGCAGGATGCTTCTGATGTGCAGGCACTGCGAAAAATGCAGGTCATTATCAGTTGTCAGGGCGGTGATTATACCCAGTCTGTATATCCACGTCTGCGTCAGGAGGGCTGGAAAGGATACTGGATTGATGCCGCATCGACACTACGTATGCACGATCAAGCCTTGATTGCGCTCGATCCGGTCAATGATCATGTACTCCGAGCCGGAATCCGGCAAGGGATCAAGGATTTTATCGGTGGCAACTGCACGGTGTCGCTGATGTTAATGGCAATTGGAGCGCTATACCGCAAAGGTTGGGTCGAGTGGATGAGTGCGATGACCTATCAGGCGGCTTCCGGGGCCGGTGCTCAGAACATGCGCGAGCTGCTTCAGGGCATGGGGGTTTTGCATCAGGTGGTTGCTGACGATCTGGCTCAGCCGGCAAGCAGCATACTGGATATTGATCGTAAGGTCAGCGCTTCGCTGCGCGCTGATGATTTCCCGCAACACTATTTTGGTGTTCCCCTGGCGGGTAGTCTCATTCCTTATATTGATCGCCCACTGGAAAATGGCCAAAGTCGTGAGGAGTGGAAGGGGCAAGCTGAAACCAACAAGATTCTGCAACTTGATCCCGTGGTTCCGGTGGATGGCCTTTGTGTGCGGGTGGGCTCCATGCGCTGTCATGCTCAGGCTTTGACTTTGAAGTTGCGCCAGGATATTCCCATGGTGGATCTGGAAGCAACGATTGCAGAATCCAATGCTTGGGTTCGTCTGATTCCCAATACCCGTGAAGACAGTATGAAGTCCCTGACCCCGGCGGCAGTGTCGGGTACCTTGCAGGTGCCCGTTGGGCGGTTACGCAAAATGAACATGGGACGGGAGTATCTAAGCGCCTTTACCTGTGGCGACCAGTTGCTTTGGGGGGCTGCTGAACCTTTGCGCCGCATGCTTCGAATCCTGGTCGAGGAGGGTGTGGCGGGTGCCTGAGCGGATCATTCTTTGTGGTTATGAACGAAACGAACGCTGTCGCGTGGTTCTGAATGCGCTGGAGCGATTGCCGAATACGTTGCCTGTTTTTGGACTAATGGAGGAACGGCCAGAACCTTGGTCTGAAATTGAAGAGGAGGTGGCACCAGCACCCCTGTTTCGAGATCGGCCTATGTCCGTGTGCACTTCGGATGAGGTCATTGATGCTCCCGGAACTGTCATGATTGTGCTTGGCGGGTCCATTGATGCATTGTTGGATCGGTGGGATCAGGTTCGTCTTCTGGTCCCTGATGCCTGTTGTGGTGTACAGCATCCCCGGGTCTTTGTTTTAAGTTCAGCCTTGGTTGATGTGGTGGTTTCCTTGTTGCGCCCATTGCTCCGTGCTGGTTTGCAGCGCAGTACGGTGGTTTCTCTAGAGCCTTTATCCCTGTTGGGAGATACGGCTGTGCCAGCAGCTTTGCGCGAGGTGGTGAGTCTTCTCAACGGTCGAGGAGCGTTACTGGATTTTTTCCCTTGGCAAAGTGTTTTTAACATGGTTCCCGTTGGCACGGAGGACACGCAGCACACCCTGATGGCCTTGCAAGAGCGTCTGGATTGTTCGTCTGTTCATGTTTCCCTGATTCGTCAGCAAACGACTCTGCTTTATGGGATGACGCTGGTGATGGATGTTGGTTTTTCTGAACCGATGTCCCTGGAGATGCTGCAGCAGATGTTGTCGGGACTGCCGATTCGATGGTGTCAGCAAGCCCGGGATCTGTCCGTCGTCGAATATTTGGCGGGTCAGGAAGACGAGACACCGATGTTAGGCGTGCATGTTGAGCACCCTGGAAGTTGTAATCTGATCATTCGTGTGGTTATGGATGAACTTCGTTATGGATTGGGCGTCCAGCTTTTGCGTATCCTGAGTGTAATCGGAACAGCACTTTAGCAATTATGCATTACACTGTTAGAACGGTGTTGTTTTGTCTGGCATTGGTATCTGTCAGCATAACGAGTGTCGGCTGGAATTGATCGAAGGAAGATGACATGGTCTTGCGTAGGTTCGTGGTTGCTATGGCGGCGGTTGGGTTCATTGTTCCCAATCTGGCTCATGCACTGGCTATCGGAGATATCAAAACACGCTCAGCACTGAATCAACCCTATCTGGGTGAAGTGTTATTGACTGATGTAGGTGATTTGTCTGCTGATGATATCCATGTGGTTCTGGCTTCTACGGCCGAGTTCCAGCAAATGGGTGTAGATCGCTCTCAGTCACTGAGCCAGCTGCAATTTCATGTTATTAAACGTAATGATGGAACGGCCGTCATCAAGGTTTCAACGGATCAGCCCGTTACTGAGCCTGACCTCGATTTTGTTCTGCGCGTTACTTGGCCGGGCAATACCAGTTTGCGTGAATTTGTTGCACTTCTCGATTTGCCATCTTCTTCAACCAATTCAACGGCTGCTGAGGATTCCGTCGCTACTCCTGTTTCGTCTGCTCCAGTTGTTCAGCCTGCAACGCAAACTCCAGCTCCTGTTCCTGCGGTTCCAGCGCAGCCACCTGTTGCTCAAGCTTCTACACCGATTCCTGTTGCAGCGCCGCGCAGTGCCTCATCGGCAGTTCGTCATTACCGGCCTCGCTCGGGAGATACACTCTGGCGGGTTGCTCATCGTCTGCATCCATCAGGCACGACTGTTGCTCAAACTATGTTGGCCATCCAGAAAGCTAATCCACAGTCGTTTCCCTCCGGAAACGTCAACCAAATGGATACTGGCCGGTCCTTGTTGATTCCGGCAGCAACGGAAATACGTCGTATTGGTGCTCGTGAAGCGGCACAGGCAGTGAACGAGCAGGATCAGGCTTGGCGACGCCAGGAATCTGCTAACGCTCAGCCCCTGGCAGCAGCTCAGGTTAATGCGTCTTCACAACAGTCAACGGCGCCTTCGACACCGGCACCGGCTCGTTCTGAAGTCCATTTGATTGCTCCAGGTACAGCAGGTCAGCATAAGACGGCTGGTGCTGTTGGAGCCAAAATAAGCGAAAATAATCAGCTTGCCAATGAGTTAATTAAAGAAAACGAATTGCTCAAGGCCCAGTTGGAGCAGGATCAACAACAGATTAAACAGCAGCAGCAGATGCTTGCTCTTGAGGATCAGAAGCTTGCCGAGCTTGAAACGGCCATCAAACAGCTGAAAGCATCAACAAGTGTTGCGGCTACTCCTGCGGCTGCCGGCCCGGCTGCAGGGCCTACACCTGCAGCGACTGGCACGGTTGCCGCATTGAACCAACAAGCTCCAAAGACAGATGTTCAACCAGCGCCTCAAAATCCTGTCCCAAATCCACCTGCCCAACCAGTTCATCATCCTGTCAAGCAGGCTGCTGCAAGTAATCAAGCGTCCACGCCTGCTACTCCACCACAGCCCGTCAATTATTTGCTCTGGGGTGGAGTGGCTTTGGCGGGGTTTGCCGCTCTGGTGGGTGGGTTGATCGCCTGGAGACGTTTCCGTGATCCTGGGCTTGATGAAGACTGGCGTCAGGATTCACCATCGGTGTTACAACCCCAGCAGGTCGCTGGACCGAGTGCTGGAACCGAGGTCACTGATCTTAGCCACCTGGTTGCTGAGCCCGAAAAGGATCCTCTGGTAGAAGCCGAAAGTTTCTTGCAGAAAGGTCGCTATCCTCAAGCGGCTGGACTATTCCACCGTGTCCTGAAGAACCAGCCGGAGCGTCATGATGTGCGCTTGCGCTTGATGCAATGTCAGGCTGAGATGCGTGATGCCGAGAGTTTTGCCGAGCAGGAAAATATTCTCAAGTCGTCAGCTGATCCTGCAGTGATGGCTAAAGTTGCTGAATTACGTGCTCGTTACTCATTTTTATCGTCAGCTGTGGAAGCTGATTCGCTTGAGTCTATGGAGTTTGATTTTAATCGTTCATTGACTCAGACCCAACCGGCTGTTCTGGAAGAGCCCCAAGCTGTACCACAGCAAGCGATCCAAGAAGATCTCGATGTTGAGCTGCCGCCTCTGGATCTGGATTTTCCGCTTGAAGCTGAAATAGCCGGCAGTGAGCAAATTGCTGTGGAACCAAGTCCTCTTAAACACGAGGAACTTGATTTTCATCTTGATGAGTTGGACCAGCATGCACTGATGCCTCAAGAGTCGAAGACCACGACGTCGGAAATCATGGCCTCGGAGATTATGGCCCCGGAGATTACGACCGAGAAACCGACGTCCGATTTTTCCCATGATCTGGATTTTGCTCTTGATGAGCCGATAAAGATCAATCCCGAGGTGACTCAAGACATACCGGCCACATCTGATGAACTGAATCTTGATGATATGGGACTGGATGACCTTTCTCTGGATTCGCTTGACGCAATGCTGCAGTCAGAGCCAGCGCCCGTTGTCGACAACGCTGCATTGGCTGAAGATCTTGCTGGAACGGAACCGTCTTCCTTGGAAATGTCCTTGCAGGAACCATCCGTTGAACCTGCATTTAGTGCTTCCTCTGACTCGATGGATGACCTGGATTTCAGTCTCGACCAGCTTGAAGCTGAGTTGGGTAAATCTGGGATCGATCAGGCCGTTGATGATTTGCCTGTTCATGAAGTTGCCGCCTCACTTGAGGAAACCTTGGAAGATCTTGAACTGCCAGACCTTGAGGATTCGGTCGCGACCGTCGATACCGAGTTGACTGGACTTGTTCAGGAGCACGATGATTTTGCCATTCCTGATCTTCCTGAGGATTTTGATCTTTCCGTTCCTCCTCCAACTCCATTGGAAGATTCAACTGTTGCGGAAGAAAGCGTTCTCGCTGCGCCCGAATCCATGGCTGCAGAGCAGCCTATGGACCTTGGTGATGATTTTGATTTTTTGGCTGAAGCTGATGAAAATGCCACCAAACTGGATTTGGCAAAAGCTTACATGGACATGGGGGACATGGAAGGTGCCCGGGATATTCTGAATGAAGTGGTTGGTGAGGGTAGTCCAGAACAACAGGAGGAAGCTAGGGCACTTCTGGAACAGGTTGGATAAGTGTGCGTATTGCCCTGGGTCTCGAATATGATGGTTCTTCCTGGGGTGGGTGGCAGTTTCAAGGGCATGATCCCAACACGATTCAACATGCCCTTGAATGTGCGTTATCCAAGGTGGCTGATCATCCTGTGTCCGTCGTTGCTGCTGGCAGGACCGATGCCGGTGTGCATGCCAGCGGGATGGTGGTTCATTTTGATACGCACGTTGTCCGATCTGAGCGTTCGTGGGTTTTGGGAGCCAACCGTTATCTGCCCGATTCAGTCGCTGTGCAGTGGGCCACTCTGGTTCAGGATGAATTTCATGCCCGGTTTCGGGCGCTGGCTCGTCGATATCGATATCTGATTTATAATCATCCGTACCGTTCTGCGCTCATGTCGCAAAGAGCAACCTGGCACTACCATGAACTCAATGTTCCTGCCATGCATGCAGCCTTACGTTATTTGGCAGGTGAACACGATTTTTCCTCCTTGCGTGCGGCGGGTTGTCAGGCTCGCCAACCGGTTCGTTGCATACAGCACATCAGTTTAATCGCCCGCCCGCCCTGGATTTTGCTGGATATTCAGGCTAATGGATTTCTGCATCATATGGTTCGCAACATCATTGGGGTGTTGCTGCCAGTTGGTGAGGGTAAACAGCAGCCGGGTTGGGTTGGTGAGGTGCTTGCAGCTCGGGATCGAACCGTGGCTGGAGTGACCGCTCCGCCATACGGCCTTTATTTCGTTGATGTACTTTATCCGGAAGATTTCGTTTTACCACGCTGGCCCATTGGACCAGCGTGGTGGCAGGCTGATTAATTTAGATCAGAATAAATCGCATGCCGGTGAGTAGAAGAATGCCGCCAAGGATCGTGCGAAGTACATGTTGAGGCGTTTTGTGGTTTAGACGTGTGCCAATAACCATGGCGGGTATAGATGTGCAGGTTAACGCAGCGAGTAGGTGAAGATCAACATGGTGCGCGATTCCATGCCCGATTCCGGCAACAGCGCTTAGAATGACCGCGTGTCCGATATCCGTGGCCGTGCTGCGGTGCATGCCGAGTTCAGGATAGAGCTTCATCATGAGGACCAGACCAACAGCTCCTGCACCTACAGACGATAGCGTGACCAGAATGCCTAAAAGTACGCCTGAAAACCAGGTCAGCCAAAGGCGTTTGGCGGAAAGAACCAGGGCTGCAGTTTCATCGTGCGACGGAGCCGCAGGAATCAGCCGACGACGCCACAAAAGCGAGGCACCGGTCATGGCGAGCATGAAAGCCAACACGTGCAACATGATGGTTGTGTTTGGAACAGGAATGATGCTGATCACGTTGAGTGTGAGCAGGGCTGCAGGAATACTGCCCATAAGCTGAGTCAGCAGGATCGTTCCCTGAATTTGGCGATGTCGCCAGTGAATGAGGGCACTGCCGGATTTTGTCAGGGTGGCATAAAGAAGGTCTGTGCCGATCGCTGTTGGTGCGGGGATGCCAAGATAAAGCAGGATGGGTGTCATCAGGGAGCCACCACCAACACCCGTTAGGCCGATGCAGAACCCGACAGCTGCGCCAAGTCCCATAAGTAGAGCGAGTGCGTGCATAGCCGGCCCCCAAGATCAGATAGGCTAAGGTTAAATGATCATGACTCCAATAGAAAGGAATAAATAATCATATGCTTATAACTGTATTCGTTTTGTCGGTTTTTTTGCCTTTGCTGATGACGTGGTATAGGATTGATATAATTGGGAAATGAAAAATCCGTATTGGGAGCATCTGGTGAAGTTACAGCAATTGCGTTATATCTGGGAAGTTGCCCAGCATGATCTGAATGTGTCCCAAACGGCCCAGAGTCTTTATACCTCCCAACCAGGAATCAGTAAGCAAATTCGTTTGCTTGAAGATGAACTGGGGGTGGAAATCTTTTCCCGTAGTGGAAAGCATTTGACAACCATTACTCCGGCAGGTCATGCCATTTTGTCGATTGTTGGCGACATCTTGCGAAAATGTGACAGTATCCGTCAAGTGGCGCTGGAATTTACCGATGAAAGCAAGGGTCAGCTTTCGGTTGCAACAACACATACCCAGGCGCGCTATCGCCTTCCAGAAGTTATTCGCCGGTTTGTCGGGAGATTCCCGCATGTATCCCTCAACATGCAGCAGGGAAGTCCACAGCAGATTGCAGCAATGGCAGCAGACGGCAGTGTTGATATGGCGATCGCGACCGAGGCTATGGAACATTTTCATGATCTTGTCCTTCTTCCTTGTTATCGCTGGAATCGTTCGGTGGTTGTACCTAAAAATCATCCTTTGGCCCGGATGCACAAGGTCGGTCTTGCTGATCTGGTGCGTTTCCCGATTGTAACCTATACCTTCGGATTTACCGGACGGTCGCGTCTCGATGAGGCGTTCAGCAGGCAAGGTCTCGTTCCAAACGTTGTTTTTACAGCGACCGATGCGGATGTCATCAAGACCTATGTTCGGCTGGGTTTGGGGGTAGGGATTATTGCTTCCATGGCTTTTGAGCCGCAGCAGGACAGCGATCTGGTCGCCCTTTCTGCAGCGCATCTTTTTGAATCAAGCACGACCATGATTGGACTGAGGCGAGGCATGTTTTTGCGTGCCTATATGTTTGCCTTTATACAGGAATTTGCTCCTCACCTCAGCAGGGATCGTGTGGAGGAGGCAATGAAGTGTTCTAATCGGGCTGAAGTTGACGCTTTGTTTGCGGCAACGGATTTACCAATCCACTAAATGCGCGATGCAACGGTGAAGTCATGAACGGATGGCATGAATGTGTATCTGCACCGGATCGTCTTGTTCAACCCGACGGACGTGTGGCCTTTGGCTGGTGGCGTGAAGCGGTGGGTGATCTTGGTCTCTCGCAATTACGTATTCCGGATCCTCTGGGTGGGGTAAAACCAGGATGGCAAAGAATCTTTCGTTTTAAACGCTGGGAATTCTGGAGCCTTGATTTGGGGCATGTCCTGATCGGATTGGCGCTGGTTGATCTTGGGTATGCACGCTCAATGTTTGCCTATGTGGCTGAGCCTGCTTTGAATAAGTTGCGTTCAATGCAAGTCAAAGCTCCGGGTCTCAAGTCATTGGGCATAAATTTGCACTGGCCGGAGGGCTTTCAGTCTGGGAAAACCTTGTTGCAGACACGTCGGGGCTATGTTCAGGTGATGGCACAAGCCCATGAACTGAACCTTTGTTTCGATCTGCCCGAGCTTGCGGTCAAGGGTGATTTGCGGATGGAACGTGTAGAACCATTGTCCTTGTGTGTTCCTGCCGGTGCAACAGGTTGGACCTATACCTGCAAGGAAGTGGCGATGCGTATGACAGGGTCATGTGAAGTTGATGGTCAAAGCTGTGATCTTTCACGCGCATTGGCAAGTGTTGATCGCAGTCTTGGTCTAATGCGCCGCGAAACAGCCTGGCAATGGTGCTCGCTGATGGGATGGCAGGCAGACCAACCCTATGGCCTCAATGCGGCATTAGGAGTCAATGAGTCGGGTCAGACAGAAAATGCATTCTGGCTGGATGGCCGGCTTTGCAAACTGGATTCGGTATCTTTTCATCAAACTGGGCAGGGATGTTTCGTGTCAGGTACCCATGTCGCATTGAACTTCAATGGCATGTCACAGTTCAACGATCATTTTGATTTGGGCTTGCTGGCATCCCGTTTTACCCAGTGGCAGGGGCGATATCGTGGAGTGATTTATCGGAATGAACAGAGTTATGCGATTGATGCACAGGGACTCTGGGAAGATCATTTCGTTCGCTGGTAGGCGATTGGAATGTTTCGCATTCGGTATGGGCATCAGTTTCGGCTTCATTCATAGTGCCTGTGCCCAGACGGAGGCATGGTTGCCGGTTTCCCTGAATGATGTACTTGATTTGCCGCAAGCAGAATCCGTTCAGATTCCCTTGCGTGCCAAGCCGATCACTTCAGTTGTTGCCTGGCGCAATGCCGAGGATTGCCATGATGGTCTGATGTTTGTGCAGAAACAGAAAGATAATCCAGTCCATTGGGTTGAGCCCCGTTTTGTGGAAGGAGTACTTGATGAGACGCATTGTGTGATGTCCTGGCGTGCTAATGCCACGGCGCGTTGGATTGATAGCTGGTTTGCGCATCATCAATCGCAGGTGGGTGCCGAGGCTAGTTCGTTGATCACGGTTTTGTCTTCCGTTGGCTGGGACCAGATACAAGGGCAATATGTAACCCACAGCCTGAGCTCGCAAGTGAATCTGCCTGCCTTGGAGCAACGACTTTCCTTGTTGGTGGAAAGCAATCAACAAGACATCAATCCGGTCCAAGTGGGCTTGCCTGCTCAGTTGCAACAACAGTCCAGGGCTAATACCGCTGGTGCAGTCGCTTTGCAATTACGTTCGGGTTTTGAGCGCTGGAGCGGTTTTACCATGGATGCGGGTGTACGAGGTGGCCCTGAATTGTTTGTTCGAGCTCAATACTATAAAGATCTGCCTCTCGGCTCATGGTGGATGGGACATGTTCATCAGGCTTTTATTGAGGGCAGCAAAACCCGGGGCGAATCCTATACCTCTGTTTCGGCAGAACGACCTATTGGGGCTTTCAATACCTTGTTGGCACAGTCAACATGGGACTGGCAGCAGATACAGGCTGGGATGGGCATGCAGTGGGTTGATGCGCTGTCGTTGTCTCAAACACTGCCCTATAATATTCAGTTATCCGAAGGGCTCTCGGTTGCAGGGGAATCTCAGCCACATTATCGTTATTTGACCTGGGGGCCAGGGATGATTTTTCATCAGCCATTCTGGCGACGCTGGCTCTTTTATGAAATTCGTCCAGCCTATACACGCATCCATGATGTTCCCATGTCAACCGTACCAATCAGTTTGGCAAATCGTCTGAACCTGGTTCAGAACCAAGAGCTGTTTTCAACGACACAAAGCCGTTGGAGTTTTTCAATCGAAGTAGACCTCGGCATGCAATTTGGCCAATAATCATATCCAGCGTAGAAGTTCATCGCGTAGCGTCGAGAGTTCTACGGGTTTTGTGAGGTAGGCGTTCATGCCTGCATCAAGTGCCTGACGTTCCTGAGCTTCCAGAACATGAGCTGAAAGTGCCAGAATGGGAATGGCGCTACGACCGCTCTCCCGTTCCCAGGAACGAATGGCTTGGGTGGCCTGATAGCCGTCCATGAGTGGCATGTCACAATCCATCAGAATCAGGTCGTAGCGATGTCGGATCATTTCCTCAAGTGCTTCGCGTCCATTGGCCACAACCTGACTGCTGATGCCCAGTTTGGTCAGCATGCCGCGAATCACTTTTTGGCTGAAATGGTTGTCTTCGGCAATCAGGATGTTAGTGTGTTGTAGTCTGAGGGATTCTTCCTCTGTTTTCATGGACGTGCCATGTGTTACTTGTCGCATCCGCTCCAGACTTTCCGTAATGGCCGATTTAAGGTCTCGCTCGCTGACAGGTTTGTGTAGAATACGATGAATTCCAACATTGCGCGCCAATGTCTGGGTGACCGTCATTCGGTTGCTTGTCAGCATAATCATCAGAACATCGTGGGTCATTTGCAGGTCTTCGCGAATACGCGTGGCTAGCTGTAAACCACTCGTTCCAGGCATGTTCTGGTCAAGAATAATAATTTGATAAGGGTCCTTGAGGGTCACTGCGTTTCGGATGTAGGCCAGTGCTTCAGCAGCATTGTCCGAACAACTGACTCTTGTACCCCAGGAAAGAGCTTGCTGTTCAATGACACGGGCTGCTATTTCATTATCATCCACGACCAGAAGCTTGAGTCCCTGCAAGGGTGAGTGTTGTGCCTTTGTCGTTGAGTGAAGTGCGCTATGGGTCTGACAGGGTACTTCGAACCAGATCGTACAGCCACGTTCTTCGTGCCGGATTGCACCGATAGAACCGTGCATCAGTCGAACAAATCGGCTACAGAACATTAGGTTAAGATGTTCTTCGTGGGTTTGGTTATAGTGTTCATCCAGTGTGCCTGTCCCAGCATCCTGTGTCAGGATACGCTCCAGTTCTGCAAATGGAATGCCTGTGCCCGTATGTGAGACTTCACAGCGAAGAGTGTTTTCAGCTGTTCCGGGAACCAGTGCGAGCACAACATTACCATGTTGTGTGCACTGAATGGCATTTCGTAACAGACTGCTGATGACCTGACGAAGTTTGCTTGGATCTCCCAGAAGACGTTGAGCGAGTCCTGAATGTCGTGAACCAATCAGTTCAAGATGTTTTTCTTCGGCACTTTCCCTGAAAAAATCCATGCACTCATCGAGCAACTGGTCTACATCGAAAGGCTCGGTAAGCGGACCGGTATCCGGTGACTGTTCCAATGAGGCATAGTCATTCAAAGCCAGCAAAGTGCGAAGCATCGCTCGGGTAGAGGCGAGGATGGTGCGGGCAAATTCCTGTTGTCGTGGTCCTAAGGCACTGTCGGCAAGAAGTTCTGCGAGACCGAGAATACTTCCCATGGGGGTTCGCAGTTCGTAGTTAAGCTGTCCAAGCAAACGGTTTCGCCATTGTAGGTCTCGCTCTGCAACAACGAGCTGGTTTTGGGTGCTTTCGATATGTTGCTGCATACGGGAAACATTAATGCTCATGGACAGGATAATGAAAAAACCCTGGATTAGAACCGCGAGGAGCATGAGGTCATTTGAAGCAATGCCAATCGGTAGAGTTGCATAAGCTTGAAGTAAGTTAAGCAGCATGATCAATATGAGGCTTGAACCAGCAATGACGAAACTGCGCGCAGAGTGCGGATGCGATGTGATGCTGAGTGCTGCGATCAGCAAAATGACGATGCCTCCGGCTAGTGCGCTGATACTGATCAACTGGGCTAGGGCATAAATAGGCAGGATTGGGATTGCCATAAGCAGTAACAGGCAAATACCGCATTGTAGCCAAAGCAGGTGGTTAGCCCATATTGGGCCATTTTTCAGATTCAGATAGGATTGGGTGAAACGGGATACAAACAGAAGGCTTAAGGTAATGCCAAAAAGTTCTGCCTGATTTTGCAGGTATGGGTATGCAAAATAATAGACACCGATGTAGCCTTGTGCTGCCGAAAGATAAAAGGAAATGGCAATCGTGAACAGTGCATAGTGCATGTTACTGGATTGCCGGGTGCGTATGTAGACAAGGATGTGGTAAAGAAAAATACTGCAAAGTAATCCAAGTCCAGCTCCAAATAAGAGATTTTCGTTGGCTTGACTCATGCCGGCGCTGTATGGATCATTGACTTCCATGTGCAGGTTGATCGGCATGTCTGATCTGATGCGAGCGAGATAGCTGCAGATTGACTGGTGTGGAATATGGATTTTGAGGGCATATCCACTCGCTGGAAGCAATGATGCAGGGCGTCCGAATTGACTGCCCATCAGAATCGGGGCAAACTGTATGCATCCGGGTTCTGGCTGAAAAAGTATATTGCCGAGACTTGCCTTGTTGAAGGTCACTACAGCTTGACGATCAGATGAGGAAGGGTTGCTGATCACCAGTCGTAACCATAGGGTATGAGGATAAAAACCGAGTTGAACCACGGGTTGCTTTAGTGCTACAAATGAAGATTTGTAAGGCTCCTGCTCCAGTTCCTTGGCACTTTCCAGATCATGGTCATCTTTAAGCATAAACCAGTCGGCATGGAGTACGGGCAGGTTTTGCAAACACCAACCCGGAAGCTGGATCCATATGACCATAATAAAAATGAACCGTCGCATGTACATGATCATTCCTGAACCAACAGTCGTTCAAAACTGTGCAACACTATACCCTGAACCGCAACGGAGGTGGCCATGAAATTGCCTGCGATTCCTCTGATTGAGAAGGCCGTTCAGGCGGTCAATGCTGCAGACTGGATACTGGCTGAATCATTGCTTGAGCGCATTCGTCAACGATGGCCCAAGGATCCCCGTGTTTCCATGGTGGCAGCCATGGTAGCCCGCTACCATGGTGAGCAGGATACTGCGCTGGATGCGTTGGATCGTGCACGGCAGTTCGGCTATGAGCCATTGTTTTTGTTACTTGATGTTTATGGAACCATTTGTCTCGAAAAGGGCCGCAATGAACAGGCCCTGGAATGTTTTCAACAGGCGATCAGGTTGAGCCCGTCGTGGTATGTGCCACACTTTCATCAGGGATGTGTGCTTATGCGCATGGAGCGTTATGCTGAGGCACACCGGGCTTTATCAATGGCGTTGGGGCTTGAGTCACGAGATACCGAGCTGGTGCTGACCTTGGCGGTTGTTGAACGCATTCTGGGTTTTTGTGCCCAAAGTCTTCGCCGTCTCCAGAGCATCAGAGCCCTTCATCCCGAACCCTTGCGGGTTGCCCAGGAAATTGTCAAGGTCGCCACTGATCTGCAGGCATGGGAATTAGCTCAGGAGGAAGCTGAAGCAATTCTTGCCATGGACCCCTCTCAGGGCGTTGCGCTGAGCTCGCTGCTTTTTGTCAGTAATTTTAAAAACATGGATCGAAAGATTCGCTTGGAACAAACGAGAAAACTTGTTGCCGGGTTTTCATCCCGAATACGTCAGGCGGGTTGCCCCAGCCGTAAGGATCCGGAATTCAATCCAGAACCAGCCCTACTGGATGTTGGAATCGTTTCGGGCGATTTGGGACGACATCCGGTTGGTTATTTCTTGCAGTCTTTCCTGCCGTTTCTGTCACGACCCGGAATTCGCTTGCATGTGTTCAGCACACTGGAGCGGCATGATCAAGTATCCGATCAAATACGTCAACGGGCTGATTTTTGGGATGAGATTGGTGCATTATCGGATCAGCAGGCGGCTGCTTTGATTGCCAGGCGTTCGCTGCATCTTCTGTTTGATTTGAGTGGACACACTTCCGGTAATCGATTGGGCGTGTTTGCCTTGCAACCGGCTCCTCTGCAGGTCAGCTGGCTCGGTTACTTTGCCACAACTGGTCTTGCAGAGATGGACTATGTCCTGGTGGATGAATGGGTGTCTCCTTGCGATGAACACGATGAATTTATTGAACGTCGCTGGTTTATGCCCGATTCCTATCGATGTTTTCGTCCCATGGAGGATACATGGCCTGTTCAACAGGCGCCGTGTACATCGAATGGTTTTTTGACGTATGGTTGTTTTAACAATCTCAGCAAAATCAACGACCAGGTTTTGAGCGTCTGGGCAAGAATTCTTGAACGTCAACCGGATGCCCGTATTCTACTCAAGGCACGTCAGTTAGGCTCTGCTGAAGGGCGCCAGGATTTTATGCGACGTTTCAACCAGTTCGGAGTCGATAGCAAGCGGGTTCAGCTTGAGGGTCATTCATCCATTGCGCAATATATGCAGTCCTATGCCCGTGTTGATATTGCCCTGGATCCTTTTCCCTATACCGGTGCCACCGTGAGTCTGGAAGGGATGTGGATGGGTGTGCCGGTGTTGACCCTGCATGGTTCAAACATGTTGGGTCGATCGGGTGTTCAGTTACTTGGTTGTCTGGATATGAACGAGTGGATTGCCAGCGATGAAGATGATTATGTCCTCCGAGCCGTTTCGTGGGCCAGTCGGATGAAGGATCTGGAACAAATCCGTGCTGGTTTGAGGCAGCGTCTGACAGATTCGGCATTGTTCAGAGGTGATGCCTTTGCTGCTGATTGGGAGGCTGCATGTCGAGGTATGTGGCGGGCCTACTGCGAACGGAGCAAGAGATGACAGGGCGAAACGAGGCGTGCTCCTGTGGGAGCGGCCGCAAATTCAAACATTGTTGTGAGCGACTTCGCCCCGTGACAAGGTCGGTGGCAGCAACCGCGACACAACAACTGCATCGGGCCTTGAGTCAAGGACGACTTGAGGAGGCTGTTGTCCTTTTCAGTCAATTGCTGGAGCAACAGCCAGGTCAGACAGCTCTACAACTTGAGTATGGCAAGCTTCTTCTGCGTTTAGACCGTGCGGAACAGGCAGCCAAGGCGTTTGAGCCGCTTTGTCATCAACAAGGGGCAATTGTGCGTGAGGCATGGGTGGGTTGGGGAATGGCCCTGCGTCTTATGGGAGATCTGGATGGATGGATCAGGGTCTGGCAGCGACTCCTGGAGTTATCATCTTATGATCGTCAGGCTTTGCTGGAGCTTGGTCGTCATGCGTTGGCTCATGCCTGCTACCATCGTGCGGAATACGCCTACGCACGCATTGCCCGCCAGGAACCTGAAGACTGGACCGCAGGTTCAAGCCAAGTTTATGTCCAGAATTATCGTGCTGATCTTTCCGAAGAGGCAAGGTATTCAACGGCTTGGGCATGGGGAGACCATGTTTCAGCGTTATGGCGTGCCCGTTGGGGAAACGATACAAAAATTATTGCGGAGACTGAAGCACGATCTGTTCTTCGGGTTGGATTGGTGAGTGGTGATCTTCGCCAGCATCCCGTGGGGCACTTTCTTGAGGCTCTTTTGCCCAGAATTGACCAGCGACGTATCCAGCTCGTTGTTTTTGATCATGCTCCGCAACAGGATGCATTGACGGATCGGCTACGTCCATGGGTCAGAGAGTGGCATCGGCTTTATGGTTTGAATGATGAAGCAATCCTGGCCTGTTTCCAGCATCATTCGGTGCATGTTTTGCTTGATCTGGCCGGGCATACTCGCCACACGCTGCTTCCCTGGTTCTCGTTAAGGTTAGCGCCTGTCCAGGTGAGTTGGCTTGGTTATTGGGCGACAACCGGCTTGCCTGAGATGGATTATGTTCTGGCCGATGAATGGGTATTGCCTACGGACAGTTCTCATGGATTCAGGGAGCGTATTTATCGGATGCCTGGCAGTTATCGCTGTTTTACACCGCCCGTAGAATCGGTTGCTGTTGCGGCGGCTCCGATCGTCAAGAATGGATATCCTGTTTTTGGGAGCATGCATCATCTCAGTAAACTGAATGAGCCCGTGCTTAAGGTTTGGAAAGGTATTCTTGATGCAATCCCCTTGGCGCAATTGCTCATCAAAACGCATGCACTGGATGCTGAGGACGACCGGCGGGTTTATGCACGCTATTTGGGCCGATTGGGATTTCCTCTTGATCGGGTTCAACTTGAGGGAAGTTCGGATCGTCAGACCTATCTTGAGGAATATAGAAAAATGGATGTTCTGCTGGACCCCTTTCCATTTACGGGGGGGACGGTTTCGGTAGAAAGTCTTTGGATGGGCGTTCCTATTCTGGCCATGGGTGGTCATGATTTCGTCAGCCGTTCTCCCATGAACCTACTTGGTCCTTTATCAATGCTGGATTGGGTTGCCTCAGATGAGAAACACTATATTGCACTGGCCGTTGAGAAAACCCGCTCGGCACAAACCTTGAATACACTCCGTCTGGGTTTGCGGCAGAGGTTGCAGAATTCTGTGCTTATGGATGCTCAGGCGTTTGCGCAGAACTGGATGTCTGCTATGGAACAGATCTGGCAGGAACATGCGTCATGAACGAGCGAGAGGAACTGGAAAAAGCCCGTATGGCCCTAGCCCAAAAAGATGATCAAAAAGCTGATGCACTTTTACAAGGACTTATTCGCAAGAGGCCCCGATATTTCGAAGCATGGATGATGATGGCCCAACTGGCTCAGCATCGGGGCGATGGAAAAGCTGCATTGGTTGCATTGCGTCGGGCACTTCCTTTGCAGTCGCAACAATCTGGCCGAGTGCATTATGCCATGGCACAGGCATACCAGTTATCGGGACGATGGGAAGAAGCCCTGACATGCTGCGAAAAAGCGGCAACATCGGTTGATACCCATGCGGATATTTGGTTGGGATGGACAGCACTCTTGTTATATTGTGCAAAATATGCAGAAGCACTCGGCGTTGTTGATCGTGCTCTGCTTCGCTGGTCATGGCATGCTGGTTTGCATGCTAATCGTGCGATAGCACTCAAACAGATGAATCGCTGGCATGAGGCACTGGAGGCGGCAACGGAAGCCTGCCGTTTGAATCCCTCGGACTTGATTTATCTACGTAATCAGGCATTGTTGGCACAGGAAATCGGTGCGCACAGTCGCGCTCAGCAGTTGTTTCAGAAAATTCTGCAACGTAATCCAGCCGATCTTAGCTGTATCAGTTCAATGCTCTTTGGACTGAATTATGATTTGGAGCTGAGCGCAGAAGCTCATTGCACAACAGCGCGGTATTGGGGAAGACAACTGCAGTCCATGGCAGAGGCTGAGGCACCCGTCTTTGAACAATGGGATGCCCTTGAGGATACTGAGCTGGTACGGATTGGCTTTGTGTCCGGTGACCTGCGTGCTCATCCTGTTGGCTATTTCATGCTGGATTTTTTGCGTTCCCTACGGATTCTTCAGGGATTCAGGCTGTCGGCCTATGTTACTGCCCCATGTCAGGATTCTTTGGCAAACCAGATTCGAGCCCTGTTTGATGAGTGGGTTGACGTTGATGGTTGTAGCGATCGACAGATTGCAGAGCGTATCCACCAAGATGCCATACAGGTTCTTGTCGATCTCTCTGGACACACGCGCTATAACCGTATAAGGATGTTTTGCTGGAAACCAGCGCCATTACAGGTAAGTTGGCTGGGTTACTTTGCCACAACAGGACTGACGTGTATGGATTTCATTCTTGTTGATCATCATGTTGTTCCACAAAATGATACCCATGCCTTTGTTGAACAGCCGATCCATTTGCCCAATACCTACCGCTGTTTCAGTGTGCCAATGAATGATGAGCCTGTTGCATCTCTTCCCGCATTGCGTCAGAGTAGGTTTACCTTTGGCTGTTTTAACCATCTGAACAAGTTGAATCCTGCAGTCTTGCATGTCTGGGGTACGATTCTGAAGGCAAATCCATCAACGCGCCTGCTCCTGAAGGCCCGTCAATTGACCGATTCCCATGATCAGCAGCAATTCAGACAGGTACTGGCTGATGCTGGTCTGCCACTTGATCGTGTCCTTCTTGAAGGCGTTTCTAGCTATGCTGATTATTTGGCAAGCTATGCCAAGGTTGATCTTGCTCTCGATCCATTTCCTTACACGGGAGCTACGGTGAGCATGGAGGGGCTCTGGATGGGTGTACCGGTGCTGAGTCGGGTGGGTGCCAGCATGTTGTCGCGATCAGGAGTTAACCTTCTGGCCAATCTGAATATGCATGAATTTCTTGCCGATTCGGATGATGCTTATATTGCCAAAGCTCTTTACTGGACAGAAAACACGGTCAGACTAGCAGAGATTCGACAGGGATTGCGACAGCGTTTGAACGAATCACCACTTCTGGATCCAGATACACTGTCGAGAAACTGGCTGGAGCAACTGCGTTTGCTTTGGAAGCAGCGTAGAGCCCAATCGCCGAAGGTGTTGGCATGAAACATGTTCGCTGGTCTGATGTCGTGCAGGCATGGCAAGGTCGCCGGCTTGATCAGGCATATGCCTATACCCGGCAGTTTCTTCGTGCCCAGCCTAATCATGCAGATGCCTTGTCGTTATTGCTGCAGATGGAATTGGCGCGGCAAGAATGGCCTGAAGTTGATCGCATTTGTCGGGTGATCGAGCGTCTTTGGCGAAAAAAAACTGAAGATCATCCTATGCCAGTTGCCGTTCTTCTGGCTTGGGCCAGGGCTTCCATGGCTCAGCAAAAATACGATCAGGCTAAAACCTGTTGTCTCAGGGTTCTTGAGCAGGATTTAAATTGTGCAGAGGCTAGCCGTTATCTGGCAATTATCGCTCAGCAAAGTGGCTGTTTTTTGGAAGCACGACATTGGTATGAACATGCCCTAGCGCAGCAGGAAGACTCTGAAACCATCATGAATCTTGGGGTTTTGCTCTTACAATTGAATGAATATGATTCAGCATGTTTGCTCTTGGAAAAAGCTGTTGTCGCCCAGCCAGACTCAGTCGCAGCCTGGAAGAATCTATCCCTGGCAAGACAATATCTGGGGCAGGAGTCCGAGGCCTTGCAGGCGATATTACGTGCAAGGGAACTCGATCCAGATGATGCAGTTGCCATCAGTAATCATATGTTTCTACTCAATTTTATGCCTTGTGCCGATCCTTTGGAACGCATGGGAGTGATTAGGTCGGCGGGTGAGAATCTGGAACGCATTTATCGTGAAAAAGGTGGTAAAACCTATGATGTTTGGCGATGCAGCTGTCAACCGGAGCGTTTGAGGATTGGCTTGGTTGGTGGAGATTTTTGTGCCCATCCTGTGGGGTATTTTTTAAGGGCACCTCTGGAATGTCTGCGTGCGTATCCCGTTGAGATCGTGCTGTATGATACCTGTCCTGTATCTGATACGTGGTCGAGAGCCTTGCGAAAAAGTGTTTGGTGCTGGCGGGATGTATCAGGCATGAATGGTGGTCAACTGGCGGCACGGATTCATGCTGATGGTGTTCATGTTCTGTTCGATGTTGCAGGTCATACGGCC
>JAJZUM010000207.1 GCA_021848605.1 Pseudomonadota bacterium
TGGCACTCCGTTTAATTTAAAGTTCGTTATACGCCTTAAAGGTTTGGTGAAGGAGTTGATTGGTGACATAACGCTGCTGATCCCGGCTGGTTTGCAACGCCTGGTGCGCCAGTAAAAGATCATAAACGGCCTGGCCTGGATTGATGACCCAGTTGAGCAGGGAACCCGTCCATGCATAGGACTCTTCGGTCAATACCGGGCCATGGGTACTCGAAATTCCACCCTCAACATGGACTGAGGTCCACCCTGGCTGAAGAACTGGAAGCACATGCTGCCATGCTGCGCGATACAACGCCTGATGTTCGTGGACACGTTCTTTGGCTGCTGCAATTTCCAGATTATCACTGAGCAGTAAGGGACGCAGATCTTCTCGACGAAGTACGACCAAATGACGATCCGGTACCGATATCCAATCAGCCGTTGTTACGTCTAATGCCCGTTCATGAGCAGGTAAACTTCTTGATGACGTACAGGAAATACATAATAACGCCATCAGATTCCCAAGAACCAGTATCAGGTACCTACGTTTATGAACCAAATGTTTATGAACCAAACGCAAGCTGATTTTATATACACACATATAGAGAGTATTCCTCAGAGAGCTAAGCTGCCTGGTTATTTACATCTTTGGTGTCTTCATGGTTGGAATCACACGAACATAGGAGCCTACCACCAAAAAATGATCAACATTGGGAAGATCAATTTCGATGCGTATGCCTCGATTATTCTCATTGATACGACGGCTGCTTCGGCTGATCCGAGCCTGACGTTTTAGGCCATGGGGGCCCTCAATCTGAACGATTGCTCCACGATGTACGAAGTCGATATCCTTTTCAGGCACATAGCAGACAATACGGAGACGATCCTGTTCCTGAATATTCCATAGTGGCGTACTGTGTAGCCCACCGCCAGCAGTCACCAAGTCGCCAATGTTCACCCAACGCCGAGTAATGACCCCACTATAAGGAGCCCTGATTGCATCATAGCTGAGGAGTTGATCAATTCTTGAGACTTCAGCCATGGCAACTTCAACCGCTTTTTGGGCCGCATATTCTTCTGCCCTGCTTTGATCTAAGTGTGCCGTGGCAACATCTCTGCCAGCCTGAGCCTCATCAAGCGACTGTGCTGTAGCCGCTTCACTGCCTACCAGGTTTTTTATCCGATTTAGTGATACTTCTTTTAGCTTTACTTCTGCCTCTGCAGCACCCACTTGACCCTGTGCGACCTGTACATGGGCTTGTGCCTGCAACAATTGGGATTTTGCCTGATCCCACCTGGAAATAAGCTCCGGATTTTCAAGTCTTCCCAGTAGTTCACCTTTGGCAACATGATCGCCTATATCATGTAATACGGCGGTGACATAGGCGATATCCTTTCCATAGAGATCTGTTGAACGCCATGGCTGCACAGTACCTGGCCAGAAGATCGCCGATGAATCCTCGGCATGAATCGCCACACATACACAGCCAAGCATAATGAGGCTAAGAAAATTAGTGCGCATGCTCCCCTTCCTCGGTGTTTTGCGTGTTCAAAAAGCCAACATCATGTTTTGGAGTGCCTTTTTGAATAAGATCAAAAAGAAATGGCAAAACAACCAGAGTTGTTGGCAGGGCACCTAAAAGCCCCCCCATAACAGCACGTCCCAAGGCGGCAGACTGCGTCCCTCCCTCACCCAAACCAAGTGCCATCGGAATCATGCCAGCCAACATCGCAAAAGAAGTCATCAAAATTGGGCGAATGCGTGAACTAGCTCCATGCAACATGGCACGATAGGTACTCACACCTTGTCGACGCAAGCTGGAACAGAACCGAATCAGTAAAATTGCATTGGCCATTGCCACGCCTTCAACCATAATCGTACCAATCAGAGACTGAATGTTGATGCTGGTCCCTGAAAGTTCCAGCAAAAGCGCAACACCGGTAAAAACACCCGGTAAACAGGCAAGAACACAAAAAGCCAGACGATAGGATTGAAAAAAACCACTAAGCACAAGGAATATGGCCAACATGGCAACCAGACTTCCTATTTTCAGGCTAACCAGCATGGAGTTAAGTGGTTCATGTAATCCACGCAGCTGAATTTCATAACCTTGAGGTATCTTGAGGGTATGGATGGTCTGATCGATAAGGTGGTACACCCCCGCCAGGTCATTGCCCACATAACTCGCCTGTATTGTGAGCGTGCGCTGCATGTTGATGCGATCCAGTTCACCCAAAACAGTACTTTTCTGAATTGATGCTACATTACCAAGGTAAAGTGGGCCTGCCTGTGTTTTTGCAATCGGCAGACGCTCAAATTCCTGCAGGGAGGACAAATCGGCTTGAGGGACTTGCACTTGTACCCGATAACTGATGCCTGTCGCAGGATCCGACCAGAAATTAGGAAGCGTCAAACGACTGGATGCAGTTGCTGCAGCCATATTCCTGCTGATCGTTTGCACGGGAAGATCTAATGCTGCAGCTAATGTGCGGTTAATATCAACCCGGACAGCAGGAATTTGAGACAATTGTTCTTGTTGAACATCACGCAGACACGGTAGTGCAGTCAATTTATGCTCAAGTGTTTGAACAATGCTCTGAACAGTATTCAGGTTAGAGCCGACAATATTGATCTCTATGGGAGTTCGCGCACCGAGATTGAGAATCTGCTGCATAAGATCAGCAGGCTCAAAGCTAAAACGTAGATCAGGAAATTTTCGGTGCAAAACCTGTCGTAAGTGTTCTTCAATCTGACTGTTTGATTCGTGATGAGGCGATTGGACTTGCACACCGAGTACGGCTTCATTTGAATCCGAAGTCCATAAATAGATAGCATTTATGGGGTAAGAAGGACTATGCGTTCCAACAAATGCCAACGAATACGTTATTCTGCCGGGCCAAAGGTCATGATTAATCACCTCAAGGACTTCCTTTGCCCTTTGGGCGGTATAGTGCAGCGATGTTCCAGCAGGTGTATGCAACCGAATCTGCAGTCTTCCCCCATCAGCACGAGGAAACAGGCTCTCACTTAAGGATGGCCAAAGAAAAATACCTGCCCATGTACTGCTGGCGACATAAACAAGCATGACCAAACCACGATAGCGAAAAAGCGACCGTAGCATCTGTTCATAATACCGGCGTAACAACCACCCATCCTGTTCTAAGGTAACCGTCATAGCTTTTTTCTGCTGATGAAACCAGCAAAGTGCCAGAGGAACCCATGAAATCGATAAAAAATAGGAAGCGACTAACGCATAAGCAACCGCGATTGCCATCGGCATAAAAAGATAACGGATGGTTCCTTGCATAAAAAAAACAGAAACAAAAACGATCAAAATACTGACCAATGCAACACCATTGGGTTCAATGGTGTGCCTAGATCCAAAAACAACCGCTTGTACGTAGGATGTGTGGGTCGTTTTGGATGCATGTACATGTTCAATCACAACGGTCGACTGATCAACCATGATTCCGACGGCGAGTGCCAGACCACCCAAAGTCATCATGTTCAGCGACATGTCCGTGAACCAGAGTCCTATCAAGGCAATAAAAATACCCAGTGGGATTGACAACATGACAACTACAGAACTACACCAGTC
>JAJZUM010000031.1 GCA_021848605.1 Pseudomonadota bacterium
CGATCTACGCAGCACCGCATACTGGTTCGCCGATGTTTGCCCTCACCATGATTCTTAATATCCCTGGTCGAGTACATCTGGCCTCGTTACGTGAGTCCTTTATGCTCTTTTGTGATGACCGCAACCTGGACGCCTTTATTGAACCTTTGAAAGCCTGAAGTACAAGGAGACTGAAATGGCCGTATGTGTTGGTGAATCTGTACCCGATTTCAAACTACCGGTAACCCAGAACAAGATGGTGTTATTATCGGCATTACGGGGATATCCTGTGGTTCTCTACTTTTACCCTAAAGATGATACACCGGGCTGTACGGTAGAGGCTCAGGAATTCAGGGACAGTTATGAGGATTTTAAAGCAGCAGGCTGTGTTGTTCTGGGGGTATCCCGAGACAGTATCAGTTCTCATGAAAAATTCTGCAGCAAGTACAACCTGCCCTTCCCTCTGGTCAGTGACACCGAAGCTGAATTGTGCCAGATGTTTGATGTCATCCGAACCAAGATGATGTATGGTCGCGAAACCCAAGGTATTGAGCGCAGCACGTTCCTGATTGATCGCAACGGCGTGTTGCATAAGGAGTGGCGCAAGGTCAAAGCAGAAGGGCATGCCGAACAGGTGCTGTTTGCTGTCCAGGAGTTAAACAAGGCCTCGGCATGAGGCCTTGCGGCACCTTTTTTCTTCAGTGCATCGAAGCTTCTAGGTCCTGATTTTTTTCTGGCCCATCAGTTCGTATGCTGATTTTCATAAGCCATGTATGCCCAGCCCTGCTGTTCATCAGGCAGGATGGATTCAGTTGCCATTATGAGCAATGGGAGCTTACAGGGCATCATCTGTCTGTCACCTAGAAAGTAGATCAATGTAGGCTTGGTAACTGTAACTTCGGTTTTTTTTCTGCCCGGTTATTTCCGTCACGATGCCCAAATCTTCCAGCACCTTGACCGCTACTGTCGCCGTTGGAAAACTAGTGTCCAGTTGCTGGCGTACGCGCTCAATCGTAAAGCGCGGCATCATGGGCAGCATTTCAAAAAGACGATAACTCACTGGGCCTGCTTTGGAAGATTGCAAAAGACGTCTACGGTCTGTGGCCACTAAACTGGCAACGTCCATGATATTTTTTTCGGCATCGCCCGCTGCAATGGCAACACCTTCCAGAAAAAACCTTAGCCATGACTCCCAATCACCCTCTGTGCGGATGGCCGACAGGCGACGGTAATACTCAGCCTGGTGTTGCTTAAGGTAGCCACTGAGGTACACCAAAGGCTCTGACAGCAGTCCCCAATGTTCAAACAGAGCAGCGATCAGAAGGCGACCAATACGCCCGTTGCCATCAAGAAAGGGGTGGATAGTTTCAAAGTGTGCGTGGATAAGCGCTACTTTGACCATCGGTGGCAGGTCCATCGCTTCGTTATGGATGAATCCCTCCATGTCGGCCAGCAGGGTTGAAACCTGCTCCGGCGGCGGTGGCACGAAAACCGCATTCCCAGGCCGTGTGCCACCAATCCAGTTTTGAGACCGACGCAACTCCCCGGGATGTTTGCCTGCGCCACGAGTTCCATCCAGCAGGTGCCGGTGCGCCTCGCACAACAGCCGCACACTAATAGGCAGCCCTTTAGGATCGCGCAGTTGCTCTTGCGTCCATCGGAAAGCCCGCAGGTAGTTAGTCACTTCCTCCACGTCGTTGGTGTTGCTGACATTGAAACCTGCTTCCACGTCGAACAGATCGGTCAGCGTTGCTTGTGTACCCTCAATCTGCGACGTGAGTAGAGCTTCTTTACGGATGGCACTGTACAGTAACCAATCGACTGACGGCACCAAGCCAGACACGCCCGCTAAACGAGCAAGCGCCAACTCGGCCTGCCTATTGAGGTCGGCGTACACATCGGGGGACAGTGCAGGATCAACCGGCGGCAGGGCGTGGGGAACAAAAGCACGTACCGATTCACCCAAGGTCGTGGAGATCAAATAAATTCCAGTGGTACGAGCCATTGAACGATGTCTTTAATAGATCGGTGTCAAATTAAAGCATTCTTTATTTTGCATGACAACCATAAAAGACTGCCTTAATTGCCTGATGTCACATCACTAAGCCCGTTTTAGACTTGGAGGCGGAAATGATGAAAACGGGGCATTCTGGCAATGTCGCTACTCAAAGCATAACGATTCAGAAACCCGCCTGGCGCGAGGGATTCATGGAAAAAAGGGCCAGAAGAATTTCCAAGCCCTTCAAATCGTGCCTGCATCACTCGATATGACTTTCCAGCCAAATCAGTATTCAGGAACGTAGTCGATCCGCAATCGAGGCAATGCGACAAGCATAACGGCGTGCGGTTTCAATATCTCCTTGCGGAATGGCATCAGCACCAGCATCCGATGGCGCCTGAATCAGCAAACCTACCGAACCACCAAGGTTATTGATATCTTGACGGGTAGCCGCGCTATGGTTACTGGGCAGCATACCAAGGCTGACCCAGATCCCGCCATGCTGCGAAGCCAAGGTCTGCATGCTTATTAGCGAGACTTGCTTGTCACCGTTCAAGCTTGCACTGACCGTAAAACCTCCAAACACCTTGTCCAGCCAGAGCTGCTTGAACCAAGGTTTGGAACTGGCTTCGGAAAAACGTTTGAACTGCCAACTCGGTGAGCCCATGTAGGTTGGGGCACCAAAAATGATGGCATCAGCAGCTGCCAGAATCTCCCAGTCTGTATCCAATAGCTGACCTTCTGGGTTGATGGCGATCAGTTGCGCCCCTGATGCTTCAGCCATACACTCGGCAATGCGTTGGGTGTGACCGTAACCGGAATGATAAACAATGACGACTTGTGACATAATCAGGACTCCTTACTTGCATGATCACCCAATGCGGGTGCATAACTGGAATCCTAATTGTTTTCAAAAAACAAATAAACATCGATTATTGCAAATCATTGTTGCATAAGACCAACAATAAAAGACTAGTTGCGACGATCATGACCTTGCTGTTGCTGTTCTGCACCCATATCAGTGTCAACACGACGGGCATAACGTGCTGCCAGCTGATCCAGCCAGGCCAACTGCTGCGCACAGCGCCGACAACCCGTACATATCATCACATGAATACGCAGGCGAACAGCTTCTGCAGCCGTGAGCGGTCGGTCCTGCCGAAGACTTATCAATCGTGTTGCTTCCTGACAGCTTAACATGGACATACTCCACCGGAGTAATAGCTGACTGCCTTCAATGGGGGGCCTATCCGGCTCTTAATATTAGTCGCATCCATTCAATATTACTTACACCGATACCGAATGATCATTGAACCAACCGTTCTGAATGCAGTCTCTTAATCGCAATCGCGCACGGTGCAACAAAACATGAAGGTTATTTTCAGTCACATTCAGTTCTTCAGCAATCTCATCCGTCTCCAGTCCTAGCAGGGTACGCATCATAAACGCTCGGCCCTGCATGCCGGGTAAATGCTGCATGCACAACTCAAAAACAGACCAGAAGTGTTCGTCCTGCAGGGACTGATCCGGATCTTTCCAACTTGAGGGCCATGCCTCTTCGGTCCAGTGCCCCTTGCGATCAAAGAGGCTCAACTCAGAACCATCCCCCTCCTCACCGGCCATGACGTCAGCAGATATCTCCTTACGACGCTGACGCAGGCGGATCGTATCCACAATCTTGTGTTTCAGTATTCCAAAGACCCAAGTCTTGAATGCCGATCTTCCGGCAAATCGTTCCCGGTTGCGCAAAGCACCCAACAGAGCTTCCTGAACAACATCTTCTGCCTGGTGCAAGTCACGTAATTGCGCCTTGGCAAAACCAAGCATCTGCTGACGGAGTTGTTCAAGATAGGCACTATCAAACGGAGAATGTGAATCAGCCATGCGAGGAGGCATCCTGCTGCAAGCATGTTTGATCATGCACCAAAGTCTGCTGAAAATCCAGCCAGATACGCAAGACATCTTCCGGCCGTTCACGATGTAGCCAGTGACCGCAACCGGGGAGACGTACGGTCAAAACCTGGGCCTGAAAATCACGCGGCTGAACCAGAGATTCATAGAGACGGGTATCCATGCACCCATCCTGTACGCCCGTTAACAGGAGGGTGGGCACCTGCGGCACCTTGCGCAATGCGCCCCAGCTCTGACGCCCCTTGCGTTGATTAAGGTTACGCAAACAACGGTAATAACCGCTGGCAGCCCTGGCCACACCCGGCTTATTGATGGCCTGCTTCAGGCGAGACCATTGTGCTTCAGTAAAATTCCAATCAGGGGACCAGCGTTTCCAGAGCAGACGCAAAAATCGCCAGTCGTCCATGCGCATCATGCGTTCAGACCATTGTGCCGGCATCTGCATCAAAACCAGATAGGAAGATTTTAACATCTGGCCTGGAACCCGAACCAGACCTCGTTCCAATCGACGCAGTGGAGGAATAGCCAGACTGGTCAAGCTCAGTAGGCGCTCAGGATAGCGGCTGGCAAAGACAAAGGCCGTCAAGGCACCAAAATCATGGCCAATCAGATGAACCTTTGTTTCACCAAGGTGATCCAACCAAGAGACAACATCTTCAGCAAGATCCCACAGATAATATTGATCATCAGGTTGTACAGTTGACGGTTCGTAACCACGCATACGGGGCAGCAACACACGGTAACCGGCACGCACCAGTAATGGTGCCATTTCCAGAAAAGTCTGTTCTGTATCGGGAAATCCATGCAATAAAACAATCAACGGACCGCGCCCACGACCATCCTTCCAGGCCGACTGAGGTTGACCACAGGCATTCCAGAGCACAACTTCTTCAAGCATCACGTTCTTCCCATAGCTGTCCGACCTTGCGGGGTTGCAATGCTTCACCCATACGATCAATATCCTCGATAAACGACCTGAATCGATCAACCCAGCTCCAGTTGACACCATCCAAGTCAACAGCCTTTGGCCAATTCCAGGGTAGCTGGCGCAAGGCATCCCAAAAAAGAACAGTCTGAGGATCTCGAATCAATGCAAGCCCTCCCTGATCCGTCCGTGCAATCCAGCCCTGATCCAGCAGGAGTTGCAATAGTCCCTCGCCCGCCTGTCCTTGACTGCCCATGAGCACCAAAGCTTCGTCTTCACTCATAATCCTGCCGGATTGATGACAGTGCTGCAATCGCTCCAACATCCAGAAATACATTAAAACCGGTCCAACTTCAACGCCTGTTTGCTGACGTACCGCCCAAAGACGCCCCACTTGTACCCCAAATAGAACGATCATCCAGACCAAATACCCCCAGAGTAAAAGAAATGGAAAGGCTGCCCAAGCACCAAAAACCAATTGGTAGCTGGTAAAACGTACCACAAACCAGCCAAAAATCAGCTTACTGAACTCAAAAAGAACCATGGCAACCAGTGCAGAAATCAGCGAGGCATTCAAGGGTACACGACAGTGAGGAACCCACTGGTACATCATCACAAAACCCACAAACGTCAAAACACTGGCTAATAATGAAAGTCCTGGCACAATGTGACTGACGAGATGCTGCGCCTGCAGCAACAAGCCGATGGTTCCAAGTGTCGAACTGATGAAAATAGCTAGAACCAGCAGCAAGGGTGCCAGTGTTAAGAGCCCCCAATAACGCAACAGAGCACTACGGTCCAGACGTCCCTTTTTGACCCGCCAGATGGAATTGAACGCCCGCTCGATATTCATCAACATCAACAAACAAGTCGTGAGCAACATGAACAAACCAACCTTGTTCAATTGACCGGCATGTGCCCAAAATGACTGAAGATAAGGTTGTGCTGCTGCACCAACACCCGGAACCCAGCCATGAAACAATAATTGGGGCCACAGCATAGTGCCATCCTGATGACCCAGCATCCAGCTGAACAAGGTCAACAGAAGGGTACCCACAGGGACAATCGCGAACAGCGAAGTAAAGGTTAAGGAGGCAGCCTGCTCAGGGCCGCGGTCTCGCAGGAATGCACGCAAAACGTCCCTACAAAAATCAAAGATCTTAGGACGAAACAAAAAAGGTTCCTCGCTGGGCACAATGAATCTCTGATAACACTTTTGCGTTGACATCCTCCCCGCCCTTAGTCTGCGACTGCCGCCTACGTGGGCCCCGACAAAAATAGGGTCTTAGGAAATGACGGGGATTACGCACAAACTGATAAACCCATACTTAAACCCACCTCTTTATCAGTGTAGGCAATTTTCTTTAAATATGGATGATTCATTCATAAAACGAAACAGGGCTCCTTAACCTCGAGACGAACCCTCTGTGCACATGAGTATAACAGTGTGCTACTTTTCAATTCCATCTTGGTGGGGCTATGATTGGCGTCTGTTTAAACAGACCCGACTGTACTGTATAAAGGAGCACGCCATGCGCCGCCTGATTTCTGTCTGTCTGCTGCTTAGCTTTATTGATCTAAACGGCTGTACGCCTATCATGGCGCATGCCAATGGACCGGGTAACGTCGATCAACCCAATTATGATCGTCGTTGGAGTCAGAGTATTTCTGATCTTGAAATACACAATACCGCCAGTATCGATCTTTATAACGCCGATGCCCGCTTTCATGATGCCAATGTCACCATCACGGTCTTTTATGGAACAGTTTTATTAACAGGACAAGTCCCCGCCCAGGACATGAAAGAGATCGCCGGAAAAGTTGCCAACAAAGTCAGTGGCGTCGTCCATGTTTACAACCAGCTCAAGGTAGGAGCTGTCGATTATTATCTTACTAAGGCAGACAATACCTTGCTGGCGACCCGGATTCGGTCGCGACTGATGTTTGACCAAGACGTCCCCTACTCCCGTCTCAAAATCGTCGTTGATGATGGTGTGGTCTATATTATGGGTAAAGTCAGCAAAGCTGAGGCTCATAAGGCAACGGAACGCATCAGTGACTTGAAGAACATTCGCAAGATCGTATTGATGATTGATTATATTAATGATAATCAAAGTGCCAATTCGAACAAACCTGCCACCTGAACCTCATTACTTGCCCTGGCCTGGATTTTGCCTCCAGGCCTTGCCAGATTTTCATGATTATTATCAAAGGAATGATTCAACCCGACGCCTGTAGCTGGTCATCAGAGCAATTTCAAAAATTCGGCTGAGACAACCAGTCAAACACCTGAGCATAATAAGGCGCAAGTTTTCTCATGCGTGATGAACTGATATGATCCTGATCGACAAAATTGACGATCCCATCTGATCGTGCGTAACACCATTGATGGTCACAGAAATAGTCATGCGTGTCCAGCAGGCGCACCTCATCCGGGTAACGACTGGACAGCTTTTGCATCATCTGGACCAATTCCTGACGCTGGAGTAAAAAATCGGCTGCAGGACGATTACAATAGGAAGAGTCAAACCGTGCCAGACATTCTGCTGCCGGCACCAACAATTCAGCTTCGGGCAACATCAGAGCCACTTTCATCCGTCGAATTCGAAATTGTTCCAGTTCTTGTCCCAGAGCCAAACGCATTTGGTCAAGAGCATGCTGGCGATCCAAAGCCTTGTATCGATCATGTGTCTTGAAATAACGATCAGGCGCTGGCAGCAATCCAACTCCACCAGAAACTGTAGAACCCTCATACAGTAACCAGCGTGCATCCAGCAAAACGCCTCGCACCCCTAGATTTTGCATCTGATCCAGTTGAGAAAACACCGCGTTTGCATAAGCTAGACATTGTGGCCGGTCCTGCCCATTTCCTGAAGGCAATGTATGGATCAAAGGGGGACAGCCCGGGTTTGAGCGAAGCAAAATACGCAGATGATGCAAGTCACTGTATGCACCCAGCAGAGGCACCAGCCGCCCAGCATGCGAATCACCCCACACCAGAATACGTACCGAATTTTTCGGACTGCCAAAACTGCATGAGTCTATCGGGGCTAGTGGCACGCCCGCTTGCGGGATATGACGACATCCCGATGGCATCAATACCGGATCATTGGCCCATCGGTCAACAAACTGTTGAGCCTGAGTCAACACTAGGGGATGAAACATGATCCCATTACCAAGCACATACAAGGCAAGGATGGCATAGAATCCATGCCGAAAACGCATATGATTGAGCCAATACCAAGGTGTACGACCCTGACGGACAGGCTGTTCCACAAAGATATAGGTCAAATGAGCCAGAATTCCCGAAAGAACCCCACCGAGCAGAGCATCGCGCCAGAGCAAACGCTCCAAATACCAGTTGCGCGCCAAGGCCAGAAGAACCCAATGCCATAAATAAAAGCTGTACGAGATGCGGCCAATATGACGTAACGCCCTAATAAACAAACCACCAAGCATCGCCTTTGTTGTTTGCCGATTTAGACTCCCCCCAGCCAGAAACAGCAATGCTCCGATTACGGGAAGCAGTGCGACATAGCCGGGAAACACCATATTTCCATTGATAAAGAAAACCGCCAATAAAAGGATCAACAGGCCCAACCCGCTCAACACACGGCCTATGATCTCTTGATCCCTTGTAGCCAACCGGCTTAGAGCCAGGATGCCACCTGCGGCAAATTCCCAGGCTCTAGAGGGCATCCCGTAAAATGCCTGCGTTGACATATGAATACTACTGAACAAACACCAGTATAAGGATATCACTAGCATCAGGATCAACATAAGGTCAGAAGCCAGACGCAAACGTTCATTTCGGCCATGCAACAATCGCTGCAAAGTCCAAAGAAGTACAGGCCAGATGAGATAAAACTGTTCCTCAACCGATAACGACCACATATGCAAAAGAGGACGTTGATCAGCCCTTAAACCAAAATAGTCATTTTCCTGTCCGAGAAAATAATAATTCACCGAAATGGTTGCAACCGCACGCAACTCACGTCCAAACTGGTTTTGAGCACCTGGAGTCAGGATAAAAACAGCACACAAGGTTGTCACCACCAGAACCAGAATGAGTGCTGGATAAAGACGACGAAACCGGCGGGTATAGAAATCCAGAAAAGAAAAACGGTTTTGTTGCAGCGCCTGTTCCAGTTGACCGGTAATCAGATAGCCCGATATAACAAAAAAAATATCAACACCGACAAATCCACCCGGTAATAACCGGGTACTGATGTGGTACAGCACCACCGCCACTACCGCAAAGGCGCGCAATAGATCAATATCATAGCGATAAGGAACCCTATCACGCACATCGTGTTGCATGTGAACCACCCCATGAAAAATAATCAAAATCGACGCCAAGACCCCATCGCAAACATGAGTCTAGGCTTAGGATTGACCGTTAATGCCCCGAATCTTCATCCCATTTTTTCAACATAGCCAATTTCTCACCAATCTTGATTTCTAGTCCCCTGGCTACAGGTTGATACCATTCAGGCTTTTGCATCCCCTCAGGCAAATATGACTCTCCAGCCGCATAGGCATTGGGCTCGTCATGAGCATAACGGTATGCATGGCCGTAACCCAATTCCTGCATCAACTTAGTTGGGGCATTGCGCAGATGAATCGGGACATCCCTGCTTTGATCCTGTTTCACAAAGGCTCGAGCCTGATTGTAGGCCTTGTAACCGGCATTACTTTTAGCCGCCATGGCCAGATAAATCACAGCCTGACCCAATGCCAGTTCTCCTTCAGGGCTTCCCAGTCGTTCATAGGTCGTGGCGGCATCATTAGCAATCTGCATAGCCCGCGGATCAGCTAACCCAATGTCTTCCCATGCCATTCTGATAATTCTTCTGGACAGATATCTGGGATCAGCACCACCATCCAACATCCTTGTGAGCCAGTACAAAGCCGCATCAGGACTGGAACCTCTGACCGATTTATGAAGAGCCGATATCTGGTCATAAAAATTATCACCCCCCTTATCGAATCGTCTCGAATTCAAGGTCAGTGCATTTTGCAGAAACTCAGCGGTGATGATTGAAGTTTTGGATACTTTGGCTGCTGTGTTCGCTTGCTCAAGCAAGTTCAAGAATCTTCGAGCATCGCCATCAGCATACCCTACAAGAGTGTCTACCGCCCGGTCATTAAATTCTAAATGACCGATCTTAATTTCTTGAGCTCTTTTCAACAGTTGCTTCAGCTCATCATCTGACAAGGGCTTCAGCACATAGACCTGTGCTCGTGAAAGCAAGGCTGAATTCACTTCAAACGACGGATTCTCGGTGGTTGCACCAATGAATGTGACCAATCCACTTTCTGCATAGGGAAGCAAAGCATCTTGTTGCGACTTGTTGAATCGATGGATTTCATCGACAAACAGAATGGTGTGCTTGCCGATTGCCAGATTTTGCTCTGCTTGCTCCATGGCCGCACGAATGTCCTTAACACCCGAGAAGACCGCCGACAAGGCGATGAATGGACACCCGAAAGCCGACGCTGTCAATCGTGCCAAGGTAGTCTTACCCACACCTGGTGGACCCCAGAAAATCATAGAATGCGGTTTCCCCGACTGAAAAGCCAACCGCAATGGTTTGCCTGTCCCCAACAGGTGCGACTGCCCAACAACTTCATCAAGCGTTTTGGGACGTAATGCCTCAGCAAGAGGCGGTATGGGAGACTGGGCAAATAGGTCCATCAAAATGGTGTTCTGAACCTGTCAGGGCTTGACCACATCGGCACCAGCCGGCACTCGAAAATGAAAATCAGCCACGGGTGGATGGATATGATACTGGACTTTGCTGAAGGTAATCGAAGTCTGTTGACCCGTAAGATCCACAAGATTCATACGCTGCAACTGATTGTGGGAAAAAACAAGCTGCATACTGGCGAACATAGCATCAGAGGCACGAGGAACCAATACAAAAGCGATATTACCTGCCGAAGCCCCAATGGTTTTGACAGAAAAAGCATGGTCAATAGTGCTACTGTCGCTGCTCAACAATAAAGCAGGTGTATTACCAACTTGCCGGTCCATAGACTGAATGACCACCTGATTCAAATCAGGATCATAAACCCAGACCGTATGACCATCCGCTACCACGGTCTGGGCATAGGGTTCATCGGCTTCCCAGCGAAAAAAACCTGGTCGGGCAACCGTCATATGCCCCTGAACATCGTGACGATGCCCACCATTTCGGTCTTCGCTATGCTGCTCAAATTCGGCCGACATCGAATCAATTTGGCGTAATGCCTCATTCAACTGCCGTGCTGCATTGTCATCGGCGAAAGCCACGTTCAAAAGTGACAGACCCAGTACCACTACAAAACCACGAATCATGCTCAACTCCTAGTGATCCCGATTAGGAACGAGAACCTCACGCTGCCCATTACTCCCCATACCACTGACTACCCCAGCTTCTTCCATAGCTTCAACCAGACGGGCAGCACGGTTATACCCAATCTTGAATCGACGCTGAACGAAAGATGCTGAGGGTCGTCGGGTTTCAAGCACAAAAGCTACAGCCTGGTCATACAAGGGATCCTGCTCAGCTGACGATTCTTCATCCCCCCCTGAAGTGCCAAATCCTGTCTCACCACCACCCTCAAAACTGCCTTCAAGAATTTCGTCAATGTACTCCGGACTACCTTTGGATCGCCAGTGATCACAAACACGATGCACTTCCTCATCCGCCACAAAGGCTCCATGCACACGCTCCGGCAAACCCGTTCCCGGAGGTAAAAACAGCATGTCCCCTTGCCCAAGCAACTGCTCAGCCCCACCCTGATCCAAAATGGTACGTGAATCAATCTTGCTTGATACCTGAAAAGCAATACGCGTCGGAATATTTGCTTTGATTAACCCGGTAATCACATCCACTGAAGGCCGCTGAGTAGCCAGAATGAGATGTATTCCAGCAGCACGTGCTTTTTGGGCAATTCGGGCAATCAATTCCTCAACTTTTTTGCCCACAACCATCATCAGGTCGGCGAATTCATCAACCACAACGACGATAAAAGGTAAAGGTTCCAAATAAGGAGGCTCATCCTGTAAAGCCGTATCCTGAGGCCGCCAGAGCGGATCCCGGACTGGAGTGCCAGCTTCAATAGATTCACGTATTTTTTTGTTATATCCTGCCAGGTTACGGACACCGACCTTGGACAGTAGCTTGTAACGGCGCTCCATTTCAGCCACCGACCAACGCAAGGCATTGCCCGCGTCTTTCATGTCGGTAACCACGGGGGTCAACAGATGAGGAATCCCGTCATAAACAGACAATTCGAGCATTTTGGGATCGATCATGATCAACCGTACCTGCTCTGGTGTTGCTTTGTAAAGAATACTCAACAACATTGCATTAACGCCAACTGATTTCCCTGAGCCCGTCGTACCGGCCACCAGCAAATGCGGCATTCGAGCAAGGTCCGCCACCACGGGTCGGCCACCAATATCCTTGCCAAGCACCAGGGTCAAGGGGGATTCCCGACTGTCGTATTCGCTGGAGGATAACACTTCCGAAAGTCGGACAATCTCGCGTGACTCATTGGGTATCTCAATGCCTACAACAGATTTTCCGGGGATAACTTCGACCACACGTACTGAAAGAACTGCCAAGGAACGTGCAAGATCCTTGGCAATGTTACTGATTCGGGCGACTTTCACCCCCGCCGCTGGCTGAATTTCAAAACGGGTAATCACTGGCCCCGGATGGACAGCAGTAACTTCTGCCTGAATATTGAACTCTCGCAGTTTAAGTTCCAAAAGCCGAGATAGTGACTCAAGTGCCTCCTCCGAATAACCACGTTTACGACTACGATCGGGCTGATCCAGCAACTGTACACTCGGTAACATTGAACCATCTTGCAAAACATCAAACAGCGAGGTTTGTGAAACTATGGGTCGAGGTGCTGGTGGCACAATCAGCGATGGTGCCTTGGCAACGGGTTCTTTGGGCAATGGTTCCGTCAACTTGGGTTGAATGATCTCAGCTTCAGGTAACTTGAGATCATCCATAGACCACTGATCCAAATCAAAACCATCCGGCTCAGACTCAACAGGCAAAATACCGACTTCAGGCTCAGAAATCGGCGTACCAGGGAATTTGGTGTCTTTGCCTGCTGGCCGGGTACGCATTTGGACCTTTGGCTCTGAAACGGGAGGTGGCTCGGTCCTGAGCTGCATTTTTACCTTGGGATTGGTAATATGCAAAGAAAATTGTTCCTGTTCACGCTCAAAATCTCGCCGAAGTGTGCGTTTCGAGCGTAGCTCATGCCACCAATGCAGCAAACGATCCCAGGTCAGTTCCTTGAACCCACTACCAAGCCGGATCAACCAGCGCCCTAACCATTCCGCCATGAACATCACATCCAGTTCAAAACCAAAAATCATGCCAATGAGCAGACAACCCAAAAACACAATGCTGCTGCCCACATTACCCCAGGCATGCCAAGCTGCCATGCCCAAAACCTGACCAATAAGTCCACCCGAACCATTGCCAAGCAAACTGCTCGGCATACGCATATTCAGCCGAAACAAAACAGCAAGGCTGACCAGTGCCACCAACAAAGCCAGTACCCGATAGGGATAAGGAATCATTAAGTCTCTTCGTCGAGGACGGAGCGGTGCTTTAAACAAGAAGACAGGGATCAGCCACGCTGCCGGACCAAAAACACTGAACAAGACATCAGACAGCCAAGCACCCCAACGGCCATCCGCATTATAAGGAGGTACACCAATCCCACTCTGGCTCCAGCCAGAATCAACAGGATGATATGTGACCAACGCAACAACCAGCCAACACGCCAAGGTCCATTGTGCTGCCGCACTTAACTTAGGCCAGGGTGCGACCCACCACGCCTCATGTATATCTTTGTCCTGCACAACCACAACCTTACCCCAACGGCAACGATGCATCATGTTAGCCGAAATCGCCTTCGGACAGAAGAGATGGCCCCACATCGATTTGCAACACGTTGATCGAAAGAAGCTGATTCGGTGCTAAAAGAATCGTGCGCCGTACGATGCCATCTTGCTGCCTGAAATGTCCGATCCGTGACCTAGACCCCGGGCAATAAAATCCGGCCAGCATCAACATTAAGCGCTGAATGACACCAGTTTAGGGTGCGCCAGTGCTGATTCTGTACCAACTCAAGGACATAAGGCCACAAGACGCTGGATAATGCTTCCGTAGCAGACCGAGGCACGACCCCGGGAAGATTGGTAATAGCCGAGTGCAGAACCCCAGTTTCGACATAAAAGGGGTCGGAGTGAGTTGTTGGACGAATCGTTTCCACACAACCACCCTGATCGATGGCAATATCAACAATCACCGAACCTGGCTGCATGGCTTTGACCCAGTTTTTGGGCACAACTCTTGGAGCTTTCGCACCAGGAACAAGAACAGCACCAATGAGCAAATCAGCCTGCTCAACCGCCTGACGCATGGGCTCCTGTTCGGCCGGAAGAGCAATAATGCCCGTATGCAAACGGCCAAGACGCTCCCAAACACTGGGTTTACGATCAAAGACCAATACACGAGCTCCCAGATGAGCAGCACTTAGAGCAGCTTGTGTACCTGCAACACCGCCACCAAGCACAACGACCTGGGCAGGTTGCAATCCAGGCAGCCCTGTCAGGAGTTTACCTTTCCCACCTGCAGAACGACACAACAACTGCGCCCCAAGCTGAATCGATAGAGCTCCAGCCACGCGACTCATCGGTACCAACAAAGGCAATTGTCCCTTTTCATCCGTCAAGGTCTCAAAGGCAAGTGCTGAAACACCCTGATGGGCAAGAGCCTGAGCCAACGCTGGATCTGCGGCAAGATGCAAATAACAGAAGAGCAACTGGCCCGAACGTAACATGGCCACTTCATGCGGTTGGGGTTCCTTAACCTTAACTAATAGTTGTGCTTCAGCATAAACCATGGCCACATCAGCAGCCAGGCGAGCGCCAGCTTGTAGGTACATGGCATCAGCAAATCCGGCAGCAACCCCTGCCCCTGATTCTACCAAAACATCTTGACCAGTCCGCACCAGTTCAGCAACGGCCCAAGGAGTCAAGGCAACCCTGCCTTCCTGATTTTTGCATTCTCGTACAATACCAACACGCATGACACCCCTCCTGCACCATACTCACGTGTCTTGACTTCAGTATAGAATGCTTTCGATCGCTAGAATGCAGCTTGCAGACCTGTGTTGTTGATTGCAACAGCAGTAGCCCACACAACACCGATCATCTAACCCGCGTAACAGATGTTTCTCCTGATTTCTGGCGCAGCATACCTCACGCAGTATGGTTCATAGTTTCACGCGCTTTGCCAATAGTCTTTCAGGCGCTCTGCTGCAAAATCGAGCCCGTTACAGACATACCTAGCCCCTGTGCCGCCGTTTGCTGCTGCATATTCTGCAAGAAAGTCAACAATGAAGGGGAACTTGCAGCATTTGAACCTAAGGTCTGGGTTAAATTCTGGAAGCTGGCCTGCAGGGATGTCAGTGCAGGCGATGCCGAGCCCGACGACGAAAGCTGATTCATCAATCCCGATAAACTGTTCTGGGTTGAACCATAGGCATTGGCAAAACCGTAAGGACTGGATGTCGAACTGCCTGCTGAATTTAGACTGGCAAAGAGGGACTGCATAAATCCGCGCATGGCCTGTTGCGGTGACGTCGAAGAACTTGCCGTGATTGAGGAAGCCCCGGAAGATGCATCACCATCACCATCCGTACCAGAGGATGAGGTTGATGCAGAAGCCTGACCCAAAGCGCTTAAATTGACCCCGGACTGTCCCAAAGCAGCAAGAACACTCTGTAGCATGGCAGCACCTGCACCACCATGATGATGACGGTGTGCGCCCATCATGCCCGAGGTCGAAGTCATGCTTTGTACTCCCGATGACCCATAAACATTGCTTGGTGATGATGTTTGACTTGAACTGGCCACCTGAGAAGCAGGCGACGAACTCATATATGGATAAAGCGAAGCTGCATTAAGATTACTACTGACGGTCATGATCCACCCCTCCTCAATGGGATAAGGTCATAGTCGATGCACAAACCACGCCAAGAGTGAGCATAAAAACAACAAGAGCAAAAACTATATAGATATTAGAGACATGAACAAGACTGACAAACACTTCTCAAAAGCCATGCGGCAATTTTTAACCGACACAAGCGGCAATGTATGGCCTCTGCCCGCAGGATACTGCCAGAATCGCTACGAGTAAAAAGAGATTTGATGTTCCAATACATTCCGGACCTTGCAAAACCAAACCGTTACCGACCCAGGCCATCACAAGTGCTGATGGTGGCACTGATGGGGAATACCTTGGCCCCTTCAGACATCAAAACGATTGACGGTCGAGGACAGGCTATCGGCCAATCCAGACAGCTCGGCGGTGGCTTGAGCCGTCTCTTCAAAGACCAAAACATTTTGCCGAGTGACGTCGCCAATAGTCTCGATGTTGCCGTTAATTGCCCGGGCAGCCTGAGACATCTCCTCAACCGCACTGGCAACCTCAACATTTTTGTATACCACCGTATCAATTGATGCACGGGTTGACTCGAGAGCATGACCGGCTTCAACCGCACGACCAGCGCTATCCTCACTGTTGCCCCGCATTTTGTTCATGGCCTCAACCGCCCGCTCAGCTCCGTCTTGTAAGCGTCTAATGAGCAGATCGATTTCCTGGGTAGATTCCTGGGTTCTACCTGCCAGGGTTCGAACTTCATCGGCCACAACGGCAAAGCCTCGACCCTGCTCCCCTGCCCGGGCCGCCTCTATAGCAGCATTCAAGGCAAGAAGGTTGGTCTGATCAGCCACGCCACGAATCACAGCCACGATCGTACCCATGGCATCTGCATCCTTGCCCAACTGTTCGAAAATTTCTTCCGTGGCACGCATACCATTCGCCAACTGATTGATCTCATTAACGGTTTCACTCACCCTCCCCTGTCCCTGATCCATAAGATCTTTACTCTGCTGGGTCTCACGAGCCGTAGCCTCAGCATTGCTGGCCACATTCTGCAAAGCTTCAGTCATCTGGCGAACCGCATCAATGACGGCCACTGCCTGCTCACTCTGAGTCCTCGCTCCGGAACTTGTTTGTTCCGTTGAGACTGATAACTCTTCGGCAGAACTGGCCAAACGCTGAGATACCGAAGCCATATCGCGAATGACCGACTGGAAGGCATCGGCCAGAGCATTGATACTGAGCGCCATTTGCTGTAATTCATCCTGACTGTCCAGATGCAGGCGTACGCGAAGATCGCCCTTGGACAATTGTTGGAGGATTATACTGCTGCGCCGCATCGCTTCTTCGATAGCTGCCGTCAAAGCACCTATCGAGTACAAAGAATATGCCAACAAGACAACAAATCCGATCACCCAGAAGACTATCCTCTGATAAGCTTCCTGAACGCCCTCTTGCATTTTGATCAACAAAGCCTTCCTCAAGCTATCACTGACCGCCCGTCCATGCTGCACTGAATCGAGCAGTACACCATCGAGAACACGCTTCAGGCTTTGTACATCAATATTCGGTTGATTGATCACCGCACGCAACTGTCGATGCTGCTCAATCAAGTCAGACATATCCTGTGCTTTCTGCGTATAAACAGCCTCACCGGTTGCTGATGCCCGTCGCCAATAGGCCTGCAAGTGAACATCCATGCCATCCAGACGCAGCAGGTTGTGTTGTACCTCCAACAGACTTCCAACACCCTGATGGCTCAGAGAAACATAGGCGGACTCAACCGTCTCATTGATTTCTGGCAACATACTCAACGCAATATTCTGCAAGTAAAAACGTTGATCATCAGGATCAATATCCAGTCCGGCATCCACCTGAATCTGCTGAATACTTTGCATCGCAAGAATAATTAGCAACGACTGCTGTTCAATGCGTTGATCCAAAGTTCCCTGGTTTATCGTACCCAAAGCCGCCAACATACTGCGCATTTGTCGATCCGAACCAGAAGAATAATGCAGTGGGTGATCAAGAATCACTTGGGCACTCTGTAACACCGTTGCCCACTGCTGAGCCTGATTCGTGGCACCTGACGCGACCGCAGATCGATAATCTTGCACGGCACGCACCAGATGCAAAGCCCGATCGGCCGCTTGGACACCTTCCTGCTCCCTCAGCAAATTCTGGGCATCCTGCCAGCGATGTTGAACCTGAAGGCTTCCCAAGGCCAGCAAGGCGAGTAGCATGGGGACACTCAACCAGAGCAGTTTACCCTGGAATCGGAATCGGTTGTAAAAGGCAATACCTGGTCTCCAGATCACTACGGTACCTCCAATCCAGAATGATGAAAGAGGAATAGCTAAATATTAAAAAATAATTTAACTATTTAAGTATAGTCCATTAGACTGCAAATATTGGCATGCTGATTTTCTCAGTGATTCTTTTATCGGCTTGAAGGATCAAAACATGAGTCCGACAGCAGACTTCGATCTGATTCATCAGCAACAGCGTCAATGGATCCGACGCGGCCTGATCCTGTTGCTAACACTGTCAGGATTTGCCTTAGCCCTATTGAATACAGTGGTTCAAACGACCGAACGTCTGCTTGGAAAAATTGCTGAAGAAGACCACTGCATCCATACCCTTGAAGCCAGCGAGCATCTGATGCTGGATGTACGCCGCATGGAAGCCAGTGCCCGTGGCTATGCTCTGACACATCTGGCTGATTTCAAAAAGCAATTCAACCAAGCTGAATCCGCCAGCAAAACTGACCTGATTCTGTGGCTCAATGCCAGTAATCAAGTACAGCAGGGCAAAAAAACACAGTCTCGTATGCTCGATCTGTTCACAAAACGGCAACAACAGCTAAGGCTTTGGTTCCAACCCGCGTTAGAATATAATCAGGTCATGCTGATCAAGTCCGGCATGGCCCAAAGCGACTCACTCGAAGCACTTAACCAACAACTGACCCATACCCTGCAACAACGACACAACCAGCTAAGCCGGGAAATTCAACAGCAACTGCACGCTGCCGTCATCAGCTTTGTTGCTTTTGCAGCTCTGTTCTTTCTGATCCTGATTGGTTTCTTTTTCTATTTACTGGCTTCACTTCGGCGGGACTGGAAACAATCTGCCGAATGGCAGCAACAATCGATGATCGATGAATTAACCGGACTGGCTAATCGTCGCCAGTTCCAACAACAGGCTGAACGACTTATCAAACGTATGGAACGAACGCATGAAACGATGGCGCTGCTCTACCTGGATCTAGATGGGTTCAAACACATCAACGATCATTACGGTCATGACACAGGTGACCAGGTACTGCGTGATGTCGCCCAAGCCCTGCGCCAACAGGTTCGTCCTTATGACATTATCGCCCGAATTGGTGGCGACGAATTTGCCATGCTGGTATCCGACCCTATTGACAATCCCAGCCTGGAACGACTGGCGCAACGAATCATCCAGAAAATCGAACAAGGCCCCTATCAACCCTTGAG
>JAJZUM010000032.1 GCA_021848605.1 Pseudomonadota bacterium
CAGCATGTTGGCCATCTTTGATTCTGGCCGGCCTATCAGCCGGTATCTGCCTAAACGATTTCGTCATGGATTGACTCATTCATGATCCACTTCCGATGAAAACAGAACAAGCCGAATAGAGCCAGCGTGCCGGGGGCCTAACAAGGGCAACGTGAAATTGAACGAGATCCATTTTTGCGTAAGAGTGCCTGTTGGAAAAACTCTTTGCGTTCAAGAGGAGTGACGTTGGGGTGAACCTGCTGCATGTGCTCAAGATAAGCGGGATAATCCGGCGCCCCTAGAAGCGCCAAAACATAGTTTTTGATTTGTTGAAGCCTGCTCATCATGAAGCCCCCTGATCCCTATCAAGTGCTGGTGCAGATTCCTGCGCGGAAAATCCTTTCTGTCCCCAAAGCTGAATACAAAGTACGACCATTTTGCCACATACTCCGAGCACGATTAGGGCAAAAATACCGCATAATCCTGTATCAATCCAAGCGTTATGTATCATGGTCTGCATTTCGGAAAGTGAGCCTGCTGGAGGCAACACATGATGCATGGCAATTGCTTGCTGTAGTATTCTTGCCTGTGCCATAAAGCCAATATGAGGATCAGGATCACTTATTTTGAGCCATGATGCATCGAGTGTACTGATTAGAACCCAAAGTGCAGGAATGGCAGGTATCCAGACATAATGCTGTCGTTGCATACGAATTAGAATGACGCACCCCAACATGAGTGCCATACCTGCGAGCATCTGATTGGCAATGCCAAATAACGGCCACAAGGTATGAATACCTCCGAGTGGATCAGCAATTCCTGTCAGAAGAAAATAGCCCCAGCCAGCAACAAAAAGTAACGTTGCAAGAATGTTTCCCATCCAAGAGCGGGTGTTACCGAGACGGGGTATGAAAAGTCCCAACAAATCCTGAATGAGGAATCGACCGACCCGTGTGCCGGCATCAACGGTGGTCAGAATGAAGAGTGCTTCGAACAGAACCGCAAAGTGATACCACAATGCCATCATGGAGGGTCCAGTCAACTGAGCCATGATGGTTGCAAGTCCAAAGGCTAAAGTCGGGGCACCACCAACACGGGAAAGCAGGCTCTGTTCGCCTACCTGGTGCGCAGCCTGGATCAGGGCTTGCGGACTGATCTGGAATCCCCAGGAATTGATAACTTGGGCAGCATGCTGGACATCGTGACCAATCAGCCCTCCAGGGGCGTTCATGGCAAAGTACAGACCGGGGGCAAGCATACTGGCAGAAACCAGAGCCATCATGGCCACTGCGGACTCAGTGAGCATGGCACCATAGCCAATGGGTGCAATATGAGACTCACGTTCAATCATTCTGGGAGTGGTTCCTGAGCTGACCAAAGCATGAAATCCGCTGACTGCCCCACAAGCAATTGTTATGAATAAAAAGGGAAACAGCTTGCCTGAAAAAACGGGGCCACTGCCATCGATAAAACGGGTCAGACCTGGCATCTGCAAAACGGGCCGTACCCAAAGGATTCCCAATGCCAAAGTAATGATCGTTCCAATTTTCAGAAAAGTACTTAAATAGTCTCTAGGCGTGAGCAGCAACCATACAGGAAGTATGGAAGCAGCAACGGCATAGGCCATAAGTGCCCAGCCAATCGTATGGGCCTGAAACGTAAATACATGGGCCCAGTAAGGATCGTTGGCAATCCATCGACCTGCAACAATGGCCAATAAGAGAAGAAAAAGCCCAGTCATTGATATGGCTATGATGTGATCTGCATTGATAAAACGTAAATAAATACCCATGAGTAGTGCAATCGGCAACGTTGCCAAAAGAGTGAAACTGCTCCACGGTGAAATGGCCATAGCTTTTACGACCACCAGAGCAAGAACAGCCAGCAGGATCAGTGTAATGGCCAGAATCCCGAAACTAGCCAGAATACCGGTGCGAAATCCGACTTCTTGACGAATCATGGCTCCTAGGGAGAGGCCATTACGCCGTGTCGAAAAAAACAGGATCGTCATATCCTGAACCGCACCCGCAAGTATGACACCCGCCACGATCCAGATGGATGCTGGTAAATACCCCATTTGGGCGGCCAATATGGGTCCAATCAGCGGTCCGGCACCTGCAATAGCCGCAAAGTGATGTCCAAAAAGGACGCCGCGACGTGTTGGTACATAATCCAGACCGTCATGAAGACGTATTGCAGGCGTCGCACGACTATCGTCAATCCCAAGAGCCTGACAGGCAATCCAGCGGCCGTAAAAACGGTAGGCCAACCAGTAACATCCTGAAGCTGTAAGTACCAACCATGCCGCATTGACAGTTTCATGGCGAAAGGAAGCAACTTGAATGATTCCTATTAAGGTAAAAAGAGTCAGCAAGAGATTTGATGCACGTGATAGAACAGACCTGTTTTTTAATATATGGTTGTTTTGGGAACCCATTAGTGTCATCCATGTCGAAACAATCCACAAGATCATATCATTCTGGCACACTTGAGAATATCGCCAAAAGCCAGCAAAGAGGTTTTGGTAGTTAATTTGATACCAAAAGCGACGATGGCTGTTTGACAACCTCTCCGTCCTCACTCTAAGACTGCCGCTTTCGCGGGCCCCCTTAAAAGAATGAGGGGTCTAGGAAACACTGGGGTTTGTCGCGCAATTTCGATCAACCCTCGTCTTGTACATCTTTGTGGGCATCAGGTTCGCGTAGTGGGTGCCGGTAAACCAGTTTCAGTCCACCTCCAGGTTGATTGGCAATATTTACACTTCCATGCATACTTTGAGCTGATTCGGCAATGATGGTTAGACCAAGACCCGTTCCGTGTGCATCATTACCCGGCAGACGACAAAAAGGTTTCCATACATGGTCAATTTGATCTTCCGGGATCCCCGGCCCTTGGTCGATGACTTCCATAATCATATGCTGATCGTTCTGCGCCACGCTAAAGCGCACATGACTCCCTGAAGGGCTGTAGCGAATGGCGTTGTCAAGAGCATTACGCAACAGCATCTCCAGTGCGATTCGATCTGCATAGAGATATGTCGGGATCGTTCCTCCCACACTGACCTCAACATGTCTTTCCATGCCTAAAGGAGTCAGTGTATCAATCAGCTGACGAATAAAATCTGGAAAAGAAAGGACTTCCCACTGCCCAATTCGGTTACGCTGACGGCTTAACTGAAGCAATTGTTCAGCGCTGCGTCGGGTTCGCTCGAGGCCTTGCTGAAGTTTTACAAGGCGATTGGTGAACTGTTCTGCTGTATGTGCATTTGCTAGGTTTTCTGCCTGTAAGCTGAGGGCCGTCAAGGGACTTCGCAGTTCATGGGCTGCTGCTGCCAGAAATTGTTGCTGTGATTGTCGCAATATGTGTTCTCGTTCCATCAGAAAGCGCAAGGACTGAAGAAAAGGCCCGAGTTCTCTTGGCGCTGGGATATCGGGTAAAGAGGCAGGAATTCCCTCTTGGGCAGCTAAATGTTCTCCAAACGATCGTAGTGGACGCAACTCACTGCGAATAATCCAGGCAGCAAGAAGACCTAGGGCAGGAAGTAACAGCAGAAAGGGTGCCATAGCCTCTATGGCCGCCAAACGAGCTGCACGATCCCGAATCGATGTTGGCTGCGCGATGGCCACCCGATAACTCTTGCGGGTGCGGATATAAACTCGCCAGTAATTGCCCTGATCATCCCTAAGGGTATGCAACCCTTCACTCAGCGTAAAGGGCAGGTCGATGGGACCTTGATCAAGTGCAGGAAGGCGCGTTGCAAAAATTTCGTTCTCTACCGGACTGTCCCAGCGGATCTGACCACGAAGGTTGAAGTCATCCTTATCAATCATGGCACTGATCAGATTGAGGAAATGATCCTGAATAGCTTCGTTTCGTGCAAATGTTTGCTGGTAGGTCAGCACACTAGCTACTATGCCGGTCAGGCCGACAATAAACAGGAGCATCAAGGTGAGTCGGGCCTGGAGTGAATGGCCTAGCAATTTGCGATGAACCAACCAGCACCTCGTACGTTACGAATGACGTCAGCGCCCAACTTGCGTCGAAGTCCATGAATCAGCACATCAATGGTGTTACTCTCAATCAGATCTTCAGTTCCATAAATAGCTTCTTCCAACTGACGACGATTATGCAGGCGTCCCGGGTGCAGCGCCAGGATGCGCAACAACGCAAACTCTCGGTTGCTTAGCGTCCAGTGCACCTGGTGATCAGGACCATGAACCTCATGAGTTTTGAGATTGATATTCCATGAGCCAAGTTGCAGCAAATCCTGGGCTAGGCCAGATCGTCTTCTTTGAACGGCACGGATTCTTGCCAACAACTCTCTGATCGCAAATGGTTTTTCCAGGTAATCATCGGCCCCGAGATCAAGTCCGGCAATGCGTGCCTCCAGACCATCACGTGCGGTCAGGATAATGACAGGAATATCAATCCGTCGAGCTCTCAGGTCACGCAAGGTTTCTAGACCGTCTCCGTCAGGCAGATTCAGATCGAGCAAAAGCAAATCATAAGCGGATTTGAAAAGCAAAAGTGCGACCTGGGCAAGTCGCTGTTCCCAATCCACGACATAGGCAGCGTCCTGCAAGGCAGTGACAACAGCCTCTCCAATCATCCGGTCATCTTCCACGAGCAAAAGTTGCATGACGTCCTCGTTGTAACCAAAAATAGAACGTAGGCATCACCCATAACGCAAGGGGTAACTGTATGACAAGCCCACTGATAATGGCAATGGCCAAAGGCTGCTGCATTTGTGCTCCTTCCCCAAGTGCCAGGGCCAAGGGCAGAAGCGTTAGAATTGCCGTCAAAGTAGTCATTAAAATGGGTCTTAGCCGTTCCAGACCGGCCTTGAGCAGGATGTGATCCAGTGGAACAGTGCTTGTACCAGTATCCATACCACTAAAGTAAAAGATGCCAACTTCGGTAACGATACCCACCACCATGGTCATACCCATCATGGAAGATATATTCAGGGCAGCATGCGCAATCCAAAGACCGGTGAAAACGGAGCTGATCGAAAGCAGGGGAATACACAAAAGGGCAATGGCACGACCAAATTCTTCATAGAGAAAAAGCAGCAGCAAAAAAATGAGAGCGAAGCCTGAAAGCATGACCGTTAAGAGGCCTTTGAAAGCCTTTTGTTGCTCGGCATAAAGCCCACCAAGCTGCACGTAGTATCCGGGAGGAAACAGACCTGGTGTCCTGAGTATGCGCTTGACATCGGCCAAAATGTTGCCCATGTTCCCTTGATCAATCCGGGCTGTGACGGCCACCATCCTGGCAAGATCCTGACGGGAGATTTCATTTTGACCTGATATTGGTATGAGTTGGGCTATGCGGTGCAGTGCTACGAAACTGCCCGATGGAGTCATGATGGGAAGTTCGGACAATGCATCAATGGATGTACTGTCGCGATGATCCCACCAGATACGTAAAGAGATCATGCGATGGTTCGCAAATACGGGCAACATGGTGTCTCCACCTATGGCCATTTGCAGCTGTTTTTGGACATCAGAAATCGTGAGTCCGAGTACGCTGGCGCGCACAGGATCCACGATAATCTGCAACGCATCTCCTGCGGGGTGAATGCCATCGTTGATATCGACAACGTGTGGAACAAGTCGTAATCTGTGCGTTAAAAGCTGAGCGAGATGATCAAGTATGAGGGGGTTTTCACCAAAGATCTTCAACTCAATGGGTTGGGGAACTGCAGTCAGATCACCAATCAGGTCTTCCATAAGTTGAGCCATTTCAACATGCAAGCCGGGTACTTCCCTCTGAATACGAGTACGAAGCTGTGACATCACATCATCAACCGGGTCAAGATGATTTGACTTCAACCGAATAAAAAGATCACCCTCATTGGCTTCAGTCAGCCATCCCCCGAGTTGTGCTCCGGTACGACGCGAATAGCTGGCAACGTTGGGATTAGCCTCAATAATGCGTTCCATCTGGCGAACGATCCGATCTGTTTCAGTCAGAGAGGTTCCAGGCTGGGTTCGGTAATCAAGAGTAAAGCCGCCTTCATCCATGGCAGGCATAAAACCCGAATCCACGTACCGGTAACCTAATACACCAGATATCAGTAAGGGCAGCACGAGCAGCAATGTGAACGAAGGACGCTTGATGCTTGCCCTAAACAATTTTTGATATGCCTGAATGAGCCGTAGCTCCCAAGCTGGTTGAGCTTTGTGGACTCCTTGTATTCCCAGGAGTGTATGAGCCATAAGCGGTATGGCCAGCCAACTGATCAGGAATGAAGCGATCAGACTGATGCTCATGGAGATGGCGAGTGCCTTGAAGAAAGCCCCGGTGACACCTGAAAGAAATGCCAGAGGCAAAAAAATGATCAGGGTTGCAACACTAGAACCTGCCAGGGGTTTAAGAAAATCGATAGCAACTTGCAGATCGGTTTTTCCTTGGCTGCGGTGCGTTGCCAACTGTTCAATCACGACAATGGCATCATCAAGAATGAGTCCAACGGCGGCTGCAATTCCACCCAACGTCATAATGTTCAAGCTCATACCCAGGATGTTCATGATGAGGAGTGTACTGGCGAGGACACTGGGTACAACGAGGATAACAATCAACGTCATTCTGATGTTGCGGAGAAAGAGTTGCAAGACAACCCCCGCCAGAATCATCCCAATGATCATCGCATCACGAACACTGAGTAAAGACTGCTCAACCAGATGACTTTGTTGATACCATGTATGAATACTCAGATCCGCAGGGAGATCAGTCCGGTGATTGTGCAGGGTCTGGTTGATTCGTCGGGTCAGTTCTACACTATTGGCATCAGGTTGCTGATAGACCAGCATAAGAACGGCTTCTTTGCCATCGGCGTTGATGCGTTGCCAGCGAGGAACCGTTCCCATGCGTACGGTCGCAACATCGCTCAAGTGGATCGGTACGACATTATGGACGGAAATAATAATGTTTTTCAGTTCATCAACGGATGAGACATCCTGATGTACCATGCCGAGATAAAGTTTGTAGTGGTCTTCAAGCCGACCAATTGATCGAATCAGCCGATTGCTTTGAAGCGATTCAGCGATGGTTTGGGCCGATAGCCCTAAAGCGAGGCATCGACCGGGGTCGAGATTGACCTGAAACTCCGGTTCATCACCACCCTGGATTCCAATATGGGCCACTCCTGGAACGGCTGCCAAAAGAGGGAGCAGTCGTGTTTTTGCGATCCATCTTTGTTCCACAGTCGTTAACTTGCCAGAATTCAGGCTGAACGCTAGAACAGGAAATCGTGTCGGATCCATCCGGCTGCTTTGCAAGAGTGTTCCAGGTGGCAGTTCCGGCAAAAGCTCGGCAAGGGTCGAACGGACGCTCAGTTCTGCCAAACTCATGTCGTGCCCCCAGTCAAACGCGACTGAAATTTCAGCACTACCTCGGCTCGTCGTTGATCGGATACTCTTTACCCCTGGAATTTGACGCAGCTTTTCTTCCAAAGGTTGGGTTACTTGTACCAGCATTTGTTCTGCAGTTCGATCCCCTGAGTCGGCAGTTACTGAGACTCGGGGAAAACTGATCATGGGGAATAGACTTACCCGCATGTGCCCATAGGTGAAACAACCTGATAGGACGACCATCACCAACAAGAAAAGCAAGGAGCGGCGATGATGGTGAATCCATTCTGCGCTCTTCATGACCAAAGCAGGCCTGAATGACTAGAGCCTTTGGCAGCTGTCCGTGCATGAATCAGTAAGCGATCTGACTTTATAGCTCTGAAACGGATCATGGCAGCAGCTCTTCTCGGACAGCCATGCCATCCTGAAGTTCATAATTACCCAAAACAACAATGTGTTGGCCAGGAGAGAGATCACCACTGACGGCAACCCAGCCATCGTCTTCGTGACCGACATTTACCGCCACCCGATGTGCATGGCCCATGGAGATACGATAGACAAAGCTGCCTTCGTTATCCTGGAGTACCGCTGCACGAGGGACGGCCAAAAGGTTTTGCGTCGAGACCGTAATTCGTGCACGCAGCGCCATCCCTTCGAGCACGGGACTTTGTTTGATGCTTACAAGAATCTCTACTTTACGGGTCTGAGGATCAATGTTGTGTCCAATGAGACTGATCTTGCCTAAACCATTCTGGACCGATGAAAATACATCTCCAAATCGAACATTCATGCCATTGACAAGGCGGGCAGCGTCTTCTGGATCGACTTGAAGTACAGCATCCATTTTATGCTCTGCACCAATGCTGACAAGCATGGCGTGTGCATCGACATGATCGCCCTCGTGAACCATAACTTGGGAAACGACTCCATTTTGAGGTGATGTCATAACAAGGTCCGCATGGTCGGCACCCAGACTCTTCAAAGTACGTATGGCCAGTTCCGCATCATGAACATTATGTTCTGCCTGGATTACGTTGTTTTTAGTTCCAAGCTGAGCTTCGGCCAACTGCTGCTGTTGGGCAAGATCCTGTCGTGCAAGAACTAACTGGTTCTGTGCCTGAACCCATAGTTGTATGACGGTAGGGTCAAGACGCAGTACCAGAAGTTTCTGGCCTTTCAAGACATGCATGCCTTTTTGTACCATTAATTCGGATATGGAGCCTGGTTCGGAAGATGTGACATGGCTAATCGCTGTGGTTGGGGTACGCATAACACCAAAGCAATTGATCACCGTAGCGATTGGGCGTGCTGCCAGAATTTGGGTTTGAACATCAGCCAAAGGTATATTGTCGGTAAATCCAAGGCTCGAAACCATGCAGAAAAAAAATAACAATAATTTAGACATGTTGAATTCGTTCCCATTCTGGTACGTAGCCACTGAGTGTCATGACATCCAGTTGAAGCAGGTCGAGTTTGTGTTGCTCCCGGACTAAATCCAGATGTCTTTCCAGGCAGGAACGATTTTGGGACTCGACCATTTCCAGCGTTACGACGCCCTGGTTGAGCAGACTTTGCCAATGCGCCATTGGAGCACAGATTATAAGCCATGTGGAATTAGCCTGCTTGACTCGCGTTTGTTGCAACCTGATTTGTTCTTTCAGCCAGCGCAGGTCTCTTTGCCCTTGAGCGAGACGCAAGCGATATGTTGTTTCTGCATCCATCCGACGAGCTTCTGCAAGACGTGCCCGCGCTTGTGTTTGACCTAAAAAAGAAAGTGGCAGCTGGACCGAAAGTCCAAGCGTGTGATTGTCTGCTGTGTCTCGTGAGTCATTCAAGCCGAGAGAAAGATCAGGGAATTGTTCAACAATGGCCATGCGCAGGCCAATGTCGCCAGCTTGCGCCGCTCTTCTCAACGCAAGCAGATCAGGTCTTCGATCGATTAATTCCTGTGGGTTTAAGGGCATTTTGAGAAGTGGCAGTGGTGCTAGTTTCAATGTAATGTCTGGATTGATGCCCAACAAATCGTGGAGTCGACCAAAATCACGTGCCTTTTCCTCCTGAGCATCATGCAGCATGGACTTGATTGCCAGCACGTGATGCTCTGTTTCGAGTAGAACAGGCCGTATCAACAGCCCTTGCTCTACGGCACGTTTCTGACGGTCGAGCAGGGTGGTGTTGAAAAGGGTTTCTTCATTCAGAAGAGTTATGAGTTTCTCATCAAAAGAAAGCTGAAAGCAGGTGGAGCGAACCTGACCCAAAATGAGCCATTCCTGCCAAAGCAGATTCAGATGAATGGACTCGGATTGGAGTTGACTGAACTGCTTCAGTTTGCGATGAATCAAAAGGGATGTAAGATCAAAGCCAAGGCTGTTATTCCAAGCCGTGAAGTGATCTGGGCCACTGATTGGGTGATCACGACCACCGCTGAATACGGGTTCAGGCAACATACCAGCTGTAACCAGTTCAAGTTCCTGGACATGCATCTGGGTGCGTCGTTCAACAAGGTGAGGATTGTGACTGACCGCAAGCAACTCAAGCGTTGTGAGGTCAAGCGCTTGACCTGGTTCGATCTTGTGAGCGGGAAGTGACTTCCCAGCAAGACTGGTTGAAGAGACTTCAAGCGGCTCATAACCGGGCGAATCCAAAGCGGTCGTCGGTTGGTAATGAACACAGGCCGTTGCCAAGACAGACGCAGCCGCCAGGATTGTGATCTTGAAAAGCTTATTTAGCTTCATGGTTGTAAGGAAGAATCATTTTTTCAACATGCTGATGGTGTTATCTTAGCATCAGAGACTTAGGGGTAACTTAAGGATTGGATTGTTCAATCATGGAGGGGTGGTTGTGCAGGCTTGTATCATAACGCATGTAGAATTTGAAAATTCCGGTGTGATCGAATCCTTTCTGCACGACGCAGGTTGGACTTTGCGATTCATGCAGGCAACCCGGGTCGACTGGGCAGGATTCGATCCGTTTCAGGATGATCTCTGGATTGTCATGGGTGGTCCAGTCGGTGTTTATGAAGGTGAAAAATTTCCATTTCTTGAGTTAGAACTGGCTGCACTGAGAAAGAGAATTCTTGCCAACAGGCCGATACTTGGCATTTGTCTTGGTGCCCAGCTACTAGCCAAGGCGGCAGGAGGTGTTGTAGTCCCTGGGAACTCTGGTAAGGAACTTGGTTGGTTTCCTTTAACTCCGGGTCGCGATTATGAGCGGTTCCCATATGTTCAGCCATTTTTTCAGAAGAATCTTGCAGTGTTGCACTGGCATGGCGACACAATCGTGCTGCCTCCAGAGGCGATGCATCTGGCGGCAACCAGTCGTTATGGGGTACAAGCATTTTGCCTGGGTGCTCATAATCTCGGTCTACAGTTTCATGCGGAACCCTCGGAGCTGGATCTGGAGGCTTGGTACGTTGGTCATTCTCTTGAGCTGGCCTTTGAAGGAAGTCAAATAATCCATTTGCGTCATCAGGCGAAACGTTATGCTGATCAGGCCAGATCTGCACTTTGTCAGGTCCTGATTGGTTGGTTCCAACAGTGGCACATTGATTGATCGCATCGCCCTATGAGCTTTTTTTCTGTTAAGATCGCCGGATAATTCAAATGAGTTGGCCTCATGTTCAGTTCCCAGGAATTAACATCGCTACTTGCCCTTTATTCCCAGCAGGACAAGGCTACGGGCCTGAAAATGTTCCGGCTCAATGCGGTTCGCGTCCTGAAGGATGAAAATAGTACTGATCTAGGTCGGCATTGGGTTGCAGAGATCAAGGGCTCACGCTCGGGTACAGTTGTCGTTGATTTGAACATCAAACGACTGGAAAAAAATATCCAGCTTCTATCGAGCTGTTCTTGCGGAGCTCAACCAACCCGGTGTATTCACACAGCCGCATTAATCTGGCGGTTGCTGTCGGATCAGCGTGATGAAGAAAACTGGGAACGTAAGCATGGTCTTGATGATCCACTGTTGACCCAGTCCGATGCACGTCAGGATCGCAATATTCCACCTGCTGTTCGTCAGTTGCTTGGCTCCCTGGGTGGTAGTGAGCACCAGCACGAATTGGCCTATCGGTTGATTCTTTCCCAAAATGATGACTTGTTGCTCTGGCGAGTACGTTTTGCTGCCGAGGCCGACGCATCTGGAACAGCCTTGGCCATGCCATTAAGTGAACTGGGTGATAGTGTTCATGTGTCAGCGCTTGATCAGCGCCTAGACGCCATGTTGCAGTCTTTACGTCGTCACAATCGTGGATTTCTGTTGGAGGGGCCGCTGGTTGCTGATGTCCTTCTCACCGCCCTTTCTGGAGGGCGTTTGTTTTGGGGGCTAGAGGGACAGTTCTTGCTCACTGAAGGTGAAGATCAATCAGCTCAGCTGGTATGGGAGCAGCGCCATGAAAACTGGGGGTTTAGTATCGAACCCATGCAGACCCACGACCTTTTGATACGAAGCTCCCCCCCACTATTGGTTGACAAGATCAACTACAAAGTTCATCGTTTACTGCTATCCCAACCTCAGGACGTCGTTGCTGGATTATTGCAGGCACCTTATCAAAATGAACGTGATTTGCTTGCCTCAATGACCATCTTGAGGCAGCGACTGGCGCCGTGGGGTCTTGATGTGCCACAGGCACTGGCTCATACCCTTGAGTTGCGCGCCATAAGGCCATACCCGACGCTTCGGCTTGCCTGCCTGAAGGTCAAAATGGGGGCTCAGGAAACCACCTATCCCTACGCCTTACTTGAGTTTATCTATGGCGATTATACGGTGTCTGCCTTACCTCCAGAGCAGATGACGGTTATTAAGCGTAAGGATCACCGTGTCCTACTTGAGCGGATGCGTGCTGTTGAACAGGCTTGCCTCGAGAAAATCATTCCGCTGCAGCCGTGCAACAAAATTCTTGGATGGCAATGTCCTGAGGTTTTGGAACATGCGATGGGGTTGCGTCAAGGCCGATTACAGGACTGGCTTCCTGTTCTGAATTTTTTGCCCGTCCTCGAGCAGCAGGGATGGAAGATCGAGATGGACGATTCTTTCCCTTGGGGGCGGCGCCACATTGAAGTCGAACAGGTTCGTGGGCAGATTCATGAAATACAGGATAAAAGTCTGTTTCAGATGACTCTGGAAGTTGATGTTCAGGGGCAAAAAATATCTTTAATCCCACTTCTTGCCGAAACCCTGTCAAGTTTGTCACCGGAACATATTCAACGTGTTCTTCAGAATGAAACACCTTCCCAGGAAATTTTTTCAGTGGTTCATGAAGGCCAGCTGTTGTGTATGCCTGTTGAACGTATCAGACCCTTGTTGGCTATGCTGGTTGATCTGTTTAACCGACAGAGTGATCTGGACTTGGATGCCCAAGGACAATTACGTCTTGGTCGGCTTGATGCTGCAGAATTTGTGGCTCGCTCTGGAACACTTTGGGAGGGGGGGAAACATGTTCAGGAGTTGGCTACGCGCCTGAATGATTTTACCGGCCTTGAGGCTGTCCAGGTTCCTGAAATTCTGCAGGCACAATTGCGTCCGTATCAGCAGGCGGGTTTAAACTGGCTACAGTTTTTGATTTCGTATAAGTTAAGCGGAATCCTCGCTGATGATATGGGGCTTGGCAAAACGATTCAGACGATTGCTCATATTGCTGTTGAGAAAGTCAATGATCGTTTGCATGATCCGGCCCTGATCATCAGCCCAAAAAGCGTTGTTCCAAACTGGATTCAGGAATTCAGGCGCTTCGCCCCATCTTTGCGTATTCTTGAAATCCAGGGTCTAAAAAGAGAAGATGTTTTTCCATTGATCCCTGCTCATGATGTGGTAATTACCAGCTATTCCTTGTTAACGCGTGATATCGAGCATCTCAAGGGGCAGACCTGGAGCATATTGGTCTGTGATGAAGCGCAGCAACTTAAAAATCATAAGACGCTTTCTTCGCGGGCAATCCGCCACCTCAAATCTGCTCATACAGTTGCTTTGACAGGTACACCAATGGAAAACCATCTGGGCGAACTCTGGTCAATATTTGATCTGCTGATGCCGGGGTTCCTCGGTAATGAGGCACATTTTCGTCGATTGGTTCGTTACCCTGTTGAAAAAAATGGTGATATTACCGTTTCACAAAATCTTTCACGACGTATTCGGCCTTTGATGTTACGTCGAACCAAGGAACAGGTTGCCCGTGAACTCCCACCCAAAACTGAAATCATTCAGCGCGTGCAGATCAGGGATAGTCAACGGGATCTTTATGAAGTCGTTCGGGCCAGTATGGATAACCGCGTCCGACACATTGTGGCCCAGAAAGGACTTGCACGCTCAAATATCGAGATTATTGAAGCCTTGCTGAAATTAAGGCAGGTTTGTTGTGATCCGCGTTTGGTCAAGTCAGCAGGAAAATCTGCCCGGAATGCCACGTCGGCGAAATTAGAATACTTGCTGGAGGTTTTGCCTTCTTTACTGGAGGATGGGCGTAAGGTGCTAATTTTTTCCCAGTTTACTTCTATGCTGGATTTGATTGGCCAAGCACTTGAAAATCTTTCTCTCCCTTATGTTGAGCTGACAGGTAGTACGGTTGATCGTGAAAAGCCGGTACGCCAGTTTCAAGAGGGGAAGGTTTCCCTTTTTCTTCTTAGCCTCAAAGCAGGTGGAGTAGGTTTGAATCTTACAGCTGCTGATACTGTTTTTATCTATGATCCATGGTGGAATCCGGCGGCCGAGTCGCAAGCAGCCGACCGTGCTTATCGGATTGGACAGGACAAGCCCGTATTCGTTTACAAGCTGGTTTGCGAAGGAACTGTTGAAGAACATGTCCTGGCGATGCAGCAACGCAAGGCACAACTGGCCAAGGGTGTCTATGGGGAACAGGCTGAACTTGAACGCGCAATTACTGCCGAGGATCTGGAAGCTCTGTTTCATCCACTTAGCACCCTAGCAGAATAGATTATAGTCAGTGCTGTTGGCGCACAATTTTCAGCCGCATGCGACGGATCATATGTCGTAGCCCCTCCTGAACCATCAAAAGAGCCATGCTGCATGGCACCAGCATATTAGAACCCATACCACTGCACGATAGATCAGCACGCTCACAGCTCAATGGAATTTTCTGGCTTTCCCCTGAATAAACCACGGGCACACCCCACTTCTTGCCTTGTTCAGCAAGTGGCTGGTGATTTCGTCTTATTTCTCGACGCAGCTTGGCAAGCAACGGGTCGCGTTCCGTCAAAGCAAGATCACCGATTTTGAGTTCGGATGGATTGGCTTTTCCACCGGTAGCTCCGGCGAGAACCATGGGAATTCGGCGACGTCGACACCAAAGAACCAGCAATTTTTTGGCCTGAAGATCGTCGCAGCAATCAAGAACCAAATCTGGTGTGGGGTCAAGAATGGTAGGTAGGGTGTCGTTTTCCAGGAAGCAATCATGCAACTGTATGCTGATGAGCGGATTGATACTCCGGCAGCGTTGAGCGAGTGCATCAGCCTTGTTCATTCCAAATGTAGTATCCATGGCCGCAACATGACGATTGATATTTGATTCAGTCAGGATGTCCACATCGACCAAAGCAAGATGTTGAACCCCTGAACGAGCCAAGGCCTCTACCGCCCAGCAGCCTACCCCACCCAAACCGATGACCACGATCCGGGCAGACTGCATCAACATCCATTCTTCAGAACCATAAAGTCGTTCTATGCTTCTAAATCGACGGTTATCGGATTCCATCAAATGGCACCCCGGGCAGCCATGTCATCCAGCTGATCTTCGCTGAAACCCAAACTGAAGAGTACGATACGTGTATGGGCGCCAAGCGCTGGGCCAGGCCATTTCATTTGACCTGGTGTTCGATCCAGTTTGGGAACAATTCCAGGAACTTTAAGCGATGATCCGTCTTCTAGCCGGGTTGTCAACAGCATGTGACGGGCAATAAAGTGCGGATCTTTGAACATGTCGGCCACCGAGTATACCTTACTGGCAGGTACATCAGCCTGTTCAAGCTTCGCCAAAAGATCAACAGCATCATGCTGAGATGCCCATTGATCAAGCGTGGCGTAGATTTCATCCCGATGCACATCACGGCCAGCATTATCACCAAACTCGGCTCGATGGATCCAGTCCGCCTTGCCAATCACGTTGCAAAGACGCTGGAAAATCTCGTCACCATTACCTGCAATCAGGACAGGTTGGCCATCCTTGCTCATATGTGTTGATGACGGAGTTATGCCGGGCATGATGTTGCCGCTTCGCTCACGAATGTAGCCTTGATGATCATATTCCGGTACCAGACTCTCCATCATGGCAAACACGGCTTCGTAGAGTGCAACATCCACAACCTGTCCGATACCGGTGGCATCACGATGACGTAGCGCCATAAGCGCTCCAATCACGGCAAAAAGGGCTGCCAGTGAATCTCCAATGGAGATACCCGTCCGGACAGGAGGACGATCGCTAAAACCGGTTACATAGCGAAGCCCACCCATCGACTCGCCTATGGCACCAAAGCCAGGACGTTGGGCATAGGGTCCGGATTGACCAAATCCGGAGAGGCGGACGATGACAAGCCGGGGATTGAGTGCTTTCAGTTCCTCAGGACCAAGCCCGAGACGCTCCAGGACGCCGGGACGAAAATTTTCGACAAGTATATCCGCCCGTTCCAGCAGCTTTCGCAGGGCATCGAGCGCTTCACGATCCTTGAGATTTAGTGTTACCGACTTTTTATTGCGTGATTGTACTGCCCACCACAGTGAGGTGTTTTTATGTAAGCGCCGCCAGCGCCGCAGTGGATCACCTTTCCCAGGTGGTTCAATTTTAATGACGTCAGCACCAAACTCAGCCAGCAATCGTGTTGCAAAAGGACCAGCAATCAATGAGCCAAGTTCAACAACGGTAATTCCGGTTAGAGGCATTCAGGCACGCTCAAGATACGTTTATCGGATTTTAGCACAGCAAGCTTAAAAATATCTGACAGGGCTGTTCTAGTTCACTATACTCTAGGGGGTATATATGAGGGTTCTGTGATGGCTAAGATCGTCGTTGTAGGTGGAGGAATCGGTGGCTTGGCAGGTGCTTATGAACTCAGGCATGAGTTGGGGGCGTCTCATGAAGTCATCCTTGTCAATGAACGTGAGGATTTTTGGTTTACGCCATCAAACCCATGGGTTGCTGTGGGATGGCGAGAGGCTCGCGAGATTAGTTTTCCGATCCGGATTCATGCTGAAAAAAAAGGTATTCGCTTTATAGCCAAAAGGGTCGATCATATTGACCCAGAACGTCAGATTCTGACTCTTGCCGATGGAAGTAACCTGAATTTTGACTACCTGGTCATTGTAACGGGTCCCAAGCTGGCTTTTGATGATGTGCCTGGAGCCGGCCCAGAGGGTTTTACCCAGTCCGTGTGTACTCTTGATCATGCCTTAAAAACTCGTCTGGAAGTTGATCAGTTGTTGAAGCAACCGGGTCCAGTAATCGTAGGTGCACTGCCAGGAGCCAGTTGTTTTGGTCCTGCCTATGAATATCTCATGATTCTGGAGACGGTATTGCGCCGCGCTAAGAAAAGACACAAAGTTCCTATGACTTATGTCACCAGTGAACCCTATGTTGGACACTTGGGGCTTGGTGGAGTAGGAGACTCCAAGGGAATGATGGAATCATTATTGCGTGATCGCTCCATCAAGTGGATTTGTAACGCACGAACAACCCGGATCGAACAGGGACGAATGTTTGTTGAGGAACTGAATACCGAAGGCCAAGTTGTCAAGAATCATGAATTACCCTTTGTGCACAGCATGATGTTGCCAGCCTTCAAGGGTGTTGATGCCGTGGCTCAGGTCCCTGGGTTGTGTAATCCCAGAGGATTTGTACTGATTGATGCACAGCAAAGAAGTGTGCGTTATCCCAATATCTATTCGGCAGGGGTATGCGTGGCGATCCCTCCTGTTGAAGTGACACCAGTACCAACTGGAGCACCCAAGACAGGCTACATGATTGAGTCGATGATGACCACAATCGCAACCAATATCAAAACGGTGCTTGGTGGTGAACCTGCCGTAGCTGAAGCCAGCTGGAATGCTTTTTGTCTGGCAGACTTTGGTGATACTGGTGCAGCATTTGTGGCGGTACCGCAATTGCCTCCTCGCAATACAACCTGGTACAAGAAAGGGGTTTGGGCACACTGGGCCAAGGTCGGCTTTGAAAAATACTTTTTGCTCAAGATGAAAAAAGGCATGCCGGAGCCCCTTTTCGAACGATTGGCGTTGAAGGTGATTGGACTAAAGCGCATTGATCCAGATCTTTCACGCCAGTAGATTGAAGGAGAACTTAAAAAATGCATATTGTTTGCCCAGCTTGTATGACCATTAATCGTGTGCCTGAGGAAAAAAAACAGCAACATCCTCGATGCGGTAAATGCCATGAACTTCTGTTTCCCGGGATACCGATTGAATTGAATGATCAGAATCTTCCCATCTATTTATCGGGGAATGACCAGCCGGTGCTGATTGATTTCTGGGCAGGTTGGTGCGGGCCTTGCCGAATGATGGCGCCTCATTTCAAAATGATTGCCGAGCAGCGAAGTGACATACACTGCGTCAAGGTCGATACCGATGCCAATCCTGTGTCCTCCCAGAGGTTTGCCATCCGCAGCATACCAACACTGATTCTCTGTGAAGGAGGAAAGGAAAAAGCTCGGCAGTCGGGAGTCTTGAGTGCGCCCCAGCTATCTGCATGGATTGATCAAAATCGGTAAACGTCTTAGACGACTTGGCATAGGGGGCGCCTTTCCTGTAGGATGCATCCGCTCAAGAAGTTTGGGAGTTGTTTAGATATGGAGGGAGCTATGCAGGAAGTATTGAAAGATAGTAAGCTCCCACCGCTTTCTGTTTATATTCACTGGCCTTGGTGCGTCAGGAAGTGCCCCTATTGCGATTTTAATTCTCATGAACAACAGGGACATGATGAGCAGCGCTATATTGATGCCCTTGAGCAGGATATCCATTCCCAAAAAGACTGGTTTTCCAAGCGCACGATCGGTTCGGTATTCTTTGGTGGAGGAACCCCCTCCTTGATGTCCGTTCGAGCCGTAGAACGGATTCTTACCAGGATTCAATCCAGTATGGAGCTTGAACCGGACTGTGAGATTACCTTGGAAGCCAATCCGGGTGCCATTGACTGTGCCCGATTGCAAGGTTATCGAATGGCGGGTGTTAACAGAATTTCAATAGGAGTACAGAGCTTTTCTGATAAGGCATTACAGATTCTGGGGCGGGTGCATGGACGGATTGATGCCGTGCACGCCTATGAAAGTGCCGTGAAAGCTGGATTTGAGCGTATCAATCTGGATCTGATGTATGGGCTTCCTGAACAGAAACTTTTTGATGCTTTGGCTGATCTGCGTTTGGCTCTTGGGTTGGCTCCAGAGCACATTTCCTGGTATCAGTTGACCATTGAACCCAACACGGTGTTTTATCGGAATCGTCCCGTTCTTCCTGATGAAGAAACGATGGAACACATCGATGAGGAGGGACGTGCTCTCCTCGAAGATTCAGGTTATCGACAATATGAAGTTTCTGCTTTTAGTCGAGCACGCCCTGCTCACCATAATCTAAATTACTGGCAGTTTGGTGATTATCTTGCATTTGGAGCTGGCGCCCATGGCAAGCTCAGTCTTGATGGAAACATTTTTCGCTATCAGCATACGCGCATGCCTGGCGATTATATGCTTGCCATTGAGCAGGGGAGAATGCCACAGTTGCAGGCTGTCGAACCTGAAGATCGAATGCATGAGTTTTTCATGAATGTGCTGCGTCTCAAAGAGGGTGTACCTCTTGAATGCTATCAACGCAGTTTTATGCCCTTGGAGCGGCTCAAGGACTTGGTCAAATCGGTACCTGAAGGACTACTTTTGAGCCCAGATGAACGATGGTGCTGCTCGCCTAGCGGCTATTCATTGCTGAATCA
>JAJZUM010000208.1 GCA_021848605.1 Pseudomonadota bacterium
GGTAGAATTCAGCGTGGTGAAAGGCGACAAAGGCTTCCAGGCCGACGACGTACTACCCCTGGATTAATTCCTGACAGGGTTTCTGGCCCTGCATGCATAAAAGGCTGCAGGGCATTTCTTATGAGGAGTACATTGCCTGATGCTGCGCCTGCGCATGCCCCATCTTTTGATGGTGGTACTGTCTGTTTATTCTTGGCTTACGGGCTCATGGGCACTTTTTTGGCCCCGTGACTTTGACAGGATCCTATTGAATGTTGCTCAGTCGGCTTCAATACCGACGGCTATGCTCTTTACTCCAGGCGCCTGGTTATTTGGTTTGATGATGATCTGGATGGTTCGCCACCGCCAGAAGAGTATGGCGCTTTTGTCGATGGCTCTGGCTTTTAATATTCTTCAGGCTCTTGTCTTGCATGTCCTCAGCCATCATTGGTTTAGTGTTTCTGTTTTCCTGGTAGCCGATCTTCCAGCTCTGGTTGTCTTTCTGCTTATAATTATTCAGCAGACTTCTCAGCAGTCCGTACAGGAATCAGGCAAAGTCAAATGGTTCAATGCACGCAAGGGTTATGGGTTTATTCACCGTCCAAATGGCGAAGATATTTACGTGGGGATACGTAATCTGCGTGTCAAATCCCTGGCTCCCGGTCAATCCGTTTCCTATCTTGTAGTCAAGGGAGAAAAGGGACTCTTTGCCGATGAGGTACGAACGGAATGATTATTGGGAATCCGTTGATTTCAATAAAAATATGTAGAGGTAATCAAACATAGTGTCTTCAGATTCACATGAAATTCAAGTGTTTTTCCACGATCTCGGCTTACCTGAACCGCTCCTCCAAGCGATTGCTGACCTGGGATTTCAGACCTGTACCCCCATACAAGCTGCTGTTTTGCGTTATACCCTTGCCGGTCATGATGCTCTTGGCAAAGCCCAGACAGGGACCGGTAAGACCGCAGCATTTCTGATTACCGTCATAAGCGACCTCATTAAGAATCCGATTCATGATGAACGCTATGCTGGTGAACCTCGTTCACTCATACTGGCTCCGACTCGTGAATTGGCACTACAAATCGGTAAAGATGCCCACAATCTTGCTAAACATACCGGACTTAGGGTCACGACTCTGGTGGGTGGTATGGATTATGAAAAACAGAAGGCTCTATTGCTTGGTGAAGTGTCCGATATCATCGTGGCAACACCTGGTCGGCTTCTTGATTTTATCCGCAAGAAATGTCTGATGATTGACCAGGTTGAGCATCTGGTCATAGATGAAGCGGATCGGATGCTGGATATGGGATTTATTCCTGACGTCAAGCAGATCGTGCGCATGACGCCGCCGAAGTCGCACCGTCAAACGCTGCTTTTTTCGGCAACGTTCACTCAAGATGTTATCAACCTGGCTAAATCCTGGACCTACAGTGCTGTACGTGTTGAGGTGGCCAGTGATGAGCAGCATGCGCTCATTGATCAAAAAGTTTATATCGTCAGTAATGATCAGAAGGTCATGGTCCTTTTCAACATGATTGAGCAGCAGAAATTGGAACGGGTCATGGTTTTTGCCAATCGTCGAGATCAGGTTCGCGATCTGACTGAAACATTAAAACGCTACCATATCAGTTGTGCACTCCTTTCCGGTGAAATTCCTCAGGATCGGCGTATCAAAACACTGGAATCATTTCGTTCGGGTAAAATCAAAGTGTTGGTTGCCACTGATGTTGCTGGAAGAGGAATTCATGTTGAAGGTGTAAGCCATGTGGTCAACTTTACACTGCCAGAACAACCTGAAGATTATGTTCATCGGATTGGCCGAACGGGACGGGCCGGGCTTTCCGGCATCAGTATCAGTTTTGCCAGTGAGGATGATGCGTTCTACCTGCCCGCCATTGAGCAAGCACTTAATCAGAAATTGACCTGCGAACATCCTCCTGAAGAACTGCTTAAGGAATTGCCCTATATTCAGCCCGCAGCCCATCGGAAGCACTGATGGCTCAAAGGGCAAACCGGGTGGTCCTGATTGCAGGGGAGTAAGGGGTCAGTATCCCGGCGGCATCATCTGCTTATTAATGTGACTTTTATGCATACAACGCAGCTTGATGTTTGAAGGAAGCTCGGAAGGTTTTTGGCTTCTGTGTCAGAGACTGCATGAATGATGAGGTGGTTTTCTCCAGCAAACTGCGTTTGTCATGGCTGATTGGCCCTGTGCTAGCGCTGTGTTAACGAAGGTGTAAAACCGCCCCCATGGCATGTGTGGCCAGGCGGGGAGGATTTCAATCATGCTGCTCTATTCGAGCGGCAAAAATGGTTAAGACCAACTCGCTGTCATCATTCAATCGGTACTCGGGGCGTTTTCCGGAAAGTTGCTCACTCGCAGCAAGAATCATCGACACCCCTTCACCGCGTTTGTCCATGATGTGGCCGCGATGGTGCGCCAGTGTGTTATCGCTGATCGGACAACGAGCCAGAAGGCTGGTCAGTGCCTCATTGCGCGCCGCTTGACGGTATGGCAGGCTCTCGGGTGTCATGGTGTTGGGCAGCATGCCAGGGGAGTATAGCTCCAGCCTGTCGTCGAACAGCCGCATCCGCACCTTGGCACCAGCCATAGAGTAATCCCGGTGCGCCACAGCGTTGGTCACGGCTTCGAACACAGCCAGCATGTCGAACTGCGGTACGTCCTCCCGGCCGCCCTGCTCATGCTTGTACGCAGCAATCTTCATGTTCTAACGAACAAATGCGCATGCGTCCATGATTTGCTGATCAAGCGGCCCAGTGATGTCTTGCGCATCTCGCTGGTACGCAGCTTCGCCGCCCGGAAGAATATCCGTGCCCTGATAGGCCACAGCCTGAATGAAAGCTCCGGGCAAATGCCGCTGCGCCAGTCGACTTCCCATCAACAAGCCAGCAATGGTAGGGCGCCAGTTGCCCTCCTTGTCGCGAGCGGCCATGGCAAGCTTATTCAGGAGGATTTCTGGTGCATCGGTACTAGATGCCGGTGCGAAACGCTTCCAGAGCATGTCATCTAATTCTTCCAGTGGAGCGCGAGGTACCGGCGTTTCATCAAAACGGATCAGCCGGGATTGACTGCGTTGCTGGAACAGGCGGGCCAGGTGATCCGGTGGAATTGGGCGCTTCGATGAACCGATCCGGTGCAGATAGCCACCAGGGCTTTGATGGACGAACAGACCGATGATGGGCGCCAATGGCGGCTTGATCGACTGCTCGCATGCTTGGCGTACCACCAGTTCCACGGCATCCAGTTGTTCTACGGGGATGCCAAGCACTTCCCGGCTGGTGTCTTCCACACCCAGCAGCAAGACCCCACCGGCGCTGTTGGCGAACGCAGCCAATTCGTCGGCTAGGCCATCCTGCGTCGGTCCTCGTACCTTGCCTCTGGCGAACTTCACTTCTTTCAGCTCGAGGAAAGTGTCCTCGCCGAGCCTGATTTTTTCGAGTAGACATCATGTATTGACCTGCCGCACCTCAAGCGACGTGGATTAAACTTGAGGTGTTGTGAAAAACCACAGGTTCAGAGCCATGATTGAGGGGGCAGGCCATGAAAGAGCATAACAT
>JAJZUM010000209.1 GCA_021848605.1 Pseudomonadota bacterium
CCCAGACTATTCCTGGAACATATACACGAGCGTATTCGTCCAGGTGGATTGCTGGTCTTGACCTCACCATACACCTGGTTGGAAGAACATACGGACCGTCAATTCTGGATTGGCGGATTCAAGCGCGATGGTGAATCTGTAACTACCTATCAGATGTTGCATAACCTGCTTCAACCCAATTTTGAAGAAGCAGCTCCTGCCGAAGATATTCCATTTGTGATACGTGAAACAGCTCGAAAATTTCAGCACTCCGTTAGTCAAGCAACCTTTTGGCGCCGACGATCCTGAACTAGACACGGGACCATTCAGGTCTGGTCGTGCTCAACGAAGTCGGCATGCTGATTGATGACGAAACACGCAAATTGACATCAATACAACAGATCGGAGTTAAGGGATCAGTTGATGGAACAGGCATGCCCAGCCTCGGTACTGCCCCCGGTGTTTTCTTTTCTGTTGATCCAGGCATCGATCACTGGCAACACTTGGGCTGCAGGCTGAAAACCATGCGTAACCAGTTCATAGGATAAGTCACCGCCCATTCCGACAATCAATGTCGGAAATCCACGAATACCTGCTGATTGGGCTAGCACAAAATCAGCCCGGGTTTCCTCTTGTGCCTCGGTGCTGGAAAACTCTTCCTTAAATCGGGCTTCATTAAGCCCTGGAATCCCCAATTGTTCGACCAATACTGAAAGCGTGTCCACTTGTGTCACATCCTGGTTTTCAGCATAGAATGCCTTCTGAATCCGCTGCAAAGCTCTAAGTGCAGCCGACATGCCTCGCCGACGCACAACAACAATGGCTCGGCTCGATGGTTCCGTGTCATAGACGAAGTGTTCTCGATGAAAAAAACCAAAGTCAAAAGCTTGGCCAGAGGCATGTTGGACGTGTTCCCAGTGTCGACGAATCTCAGCTCGATCCTCTGCCTTCAGCGCATCCTGAGTCCAAGGCCTTAGCCCACCAAGCACCAGGCGAATGGGAAGTTTTGTACCATAACATTCAGATACTTGCTGCACAACTGGCGAAAAACCCCAGCACCATGAGCACATCGGATCGGCAAAATATATGAGATGAGGGTCTTGCATTCCTACGTTCCTTGAGACGGTGGAAGGATCTGAGTATCTCCCATTTATTGTATAATGAGCATTAAAATATTCTAACGGTCTCACCAATAGTTTAGGTCGCATTCCCAATCAATAGTGAGCAAGGTATGCAATAATCAACCGGTATCATCTTGTTGGATAGCATGAGCGATGAACGACTCAATACGATTGTTTGAACTTGCCGGTGCTGACGATGAAATCCGATTCAGCCCGTATTGCTGGCGTACACGTCTGGCTCTGGCGCACAAAGGCCTGAACTTTAAGACCATTGCATGGCGTTTTACAGAAAAGGAGGCTATTGCTGCATCGGGGCAAGACAAAGTACCGGTTCTTGTCATTGGCGAACGCTGGTTACACGACAGCTGGGACATCGCTGTTCATCTTGAAGATCACTTTCCACAGGGACCATCACTGTTTGGATGTTCCCAAGGCCGAGCTACAGCGAGATTCGTCAGCCAATGGACCAACGATGTCCTCCAACCTGCCATTGCGCGTATCATCGCCCCAGACATGCCCGCAATTTTGCACGAAAAAGATCGTGCTTATTTTCGCACGACCCGGGAAATCCGATTCGGGTGCAGCCTTGAAACCCTCGCAAGTGAACGCCAGAAGGCCCTCACAGCCCTACACCAGATACTAACACCTATGCGTGCCGTGCTTGGCAAGCAGTCCTTTCTGGCCGGTGATGCTCCTGCCTACGTCGACCATTGTGTCTTTGGTGCTTTTCAATGGGCTAATATTATCAACTCATTGCCTCTTATCGAGCCTGATGACCCAATGTTTGCCTGGAGCGAACGCATGCTAGACGCCTATGGCGGCATCGCCCGCTCTGCCAAACGTTGCCATGCCTGAAAAAAGCGTTAATTATGCGATTCACGACCCAACCACAAGGACCTTGCTGTGATTTACGTAGCGATTTTAGAATTTTCGGAGATAAAATCCTATCAGCATGTTTCATCGTGAATCGCATCAAGAACATATATATTCCAAGTTCCACGACATCCCAACCTCTTTAACCACCCCAGTGCATTTAATCATGAAAAAAATCAAAGGAATTCGTGCTTGTGTTTTTGATGCTTACGGAACTCTATTTGACATTGCCTCTGCAACAGCCCGCTGTTCAGGCATATCTAAGGAACAACGTGCAGCGCTGACACCACTCTGGCGAGATAAACAATTGCAATACACATGGTTACGCTCATTGCAAGGGCATTATGTCGATTTTTGGCGTATCACTGTGGATGCGCTGGATTTCTCGTTGGAAAGTCTTGGGATCACGAATCATGACGTACGCGATCAACTCCTCTCCCTGTATCAAAACCTGCAGGCATTTCCTGAGGTCGCTGACACGCTCCGTCAGTTACGATCAGCCGGCTTCAAGACTGCGATTCTTTCAAACGGAACGCCATCAATGCTTCACGCAGCCATTCATTCTTCCAGCCTCGAAGGGCTTTTTGACCATGTACTCTCCGCCGAATCGGTGCAGATGTTTAAAACCCATCCGAAAGTGTATCAATATGCACTTGATGCGCTGAATTTAACCGCTGACCAAATATCTTTTCAGTCATCCAATGCCTGGGATGCCTTTGCGGCCTCAGCCTTCGGCATGCGTGTCGTCTGGTGCAATCGTTACCACCAACAACCGGAACATCTGCCCGGCTGTCCCGACTGTATCATTTCCAATCTCGGAGAGCTGCCAGCACTATTGGACATCGAACCTTAACCTAAGTTCAATTAACGTCAATCAAATAGGTCATGAAATTTTTTCAGCCTCTGGCTCTCTTTGCTCAATCACGAACCAACGGCCATTGACGAGCAGTATGGACCAGGGCCAGCATCCAAACGGTTTCGCCGCTGATTTCGTACACCAAGCGGTAGCTTTCATGCGGCACTAGCTCGCGGGTTCCTTGAATCTTTCCTGGCCGCCCCAGCTTCGGATGATCGGCAAGCTTGGTGGCCGCATCGCTAAAAAGCTCATCCATGCGGGCCGCCGCTCGCGGGTTGTCGGCCGCGATATAGTCCCAAACGTCAGCGCGATCCTGCAGCACTTCAGGCGTCCAAATTACCCTCACGCCTGGTTCGCCACGGCTGCACGACGAGCGGCAAACGTAGCTTCAACCTCATCATTGGAGTGACCAACGCCAGCGCGCATCGAAGCACGGCCAGCATCAACCTTGCGGCCCAGGAACTCGTCATATTTCCTACTCTCCCGCTGACGCTGGACAAATTCGCGCATCAACTCGCGCAGGACCTGCGAAGCCGGCCGGTGGGCAGCTTTCGCTTCGGCCATGAACTCGGCACGCAGCTCAGGCTCCAGTTTCATCGTGAAAACAGCTTCTTTGGACATGATGCACCTCATCAAATATACCTCCAAAGTATATACGTTTTCAGTACAATCAGAAACTGTATTCGATGGTAATTAGGCGGCTGGCTAGCAAGTCATGCCTATGCGGCC
>JAJZUM010000033.1 GCA_021848605.1 Pseudomonadota bacterium
CGGAAATACGTGAGCAACTTCTGTCTTCACGACTTTCCAGCCAACTGCACAAACTCAGGGCCCGCCTGCTTGGACAAAACAAAAAAGGCGAACCCCTGTCACAACCTTCAGCCTGAACAAGCCCAAAAGTATCTGGTGCTGTACTCAGTCCTGTTCAAAAGGATGGCGAAGCACGATGGTTTCTTCCCGATCAGGTCCCGTTGAAATAATGTCAATCGGACAGCCAACAACTTCCTCAATTCGGCGGATGTAGGTACGCGCCGCCGACGGTAATTGGTCCAGACTCCGCACGCCAACAGTCGATTCCGTCCACCCCGGCAAATCTTCATAGATGGGTGTAACATGGGCATAAGCTGCAGCATCGGACATCATGTGTTCAATACCATCAACCGCTTCTTCCATGCGATAATCCGTACAAATACGCACTGTTTCAAGCCCATCCAGTACATCGAGTTTGGTCAGACAGAGCCCAGAGATACTATTTAACTGGACCGCCCGACGCAAAACCACCGCATCGAACCAGCCACAGCGACGGGCTCTACCCGTCGTCGCACCAAACTCATGGCCCACACGCGCCAGATGCTCGCCCTGAGCATCAAACAACTCGGTCGGAAAGGGGCCACTACCCACCCGTGTGGTATACGCTTTGGTAATCCCCAAAACGTAATCAAGGTAGAGCGGACCAAAGCCAGAACCCGTACTGGTACCACCAGCCGTAGTATTCGAGGAGGTCACATAAGGATAAGTCCCATGATCGATGTCAAGCAGGGAACCTTGGGCCCCTTCAAAAAGGATACGCTCCCCTGCCAGGCGCATGCGATGCAACAATTCAGGGACATCGGCAACCATGGGGCGCAGCTGCTCCCCCCATGCCAGTGCCTGTTCCAGGGTTTCCTGAAAATCGACCGCAGGAACCTGATAATAATGTTTGAGCTGGAAATTGTGATAATCAAGGATTTCGCCAAGCAAGGAAGCAAAATGTTCACGACGGAACAAGTCTGCCAGACGCACACCTCGACGTGCAACCTTGTCTTCATAAGCAGGTCCGATACCCCGCCCCGTTGTTCCAATGGCACTTTTACCACGCGCCTTTTCACGCGCCTGATCGAGGGCGACATGATAAGGCAAAATTAATGGACAGGCCGAGGAAATACGCAAACGTTCGCGTACCGGCACACCGCTTCGTTCCAGCTTTTCAATTTCGCGAAGGAGTGCATCCGGTGCCAAGACCACGCCATTACCAATCAGGCACTGCACCTGCTCTCGCAAGATACCCGAGGGTATCAGATGCAGGACTGTCTTTTCACCCCGAACCACCAGGGTATGACCCGCATTGTGCCCACCCTGAAAACGAACGACAGCACGGACATTATCTGTCAACAGGTCAACAATCTTGCCTTTGCCCTCGTCACCCCACTGAGTGCCAAGTACGACTACATTCTTACCCATGATTCCGATCCACCGTCGATAATTCACCTTCGAGGGAGCGCAGACACCACTGCCCCTGCTCCTTCACCAACATTTGATCCCCGGCATGAATCGCCCCAATCGGCTCACCCGGCAATACCTCGATAACCCGATAACCCTGCTGACGCCATTGAGCAATTTGCACTGCGCACTCATGAGCCGCTGTAGATTCAGCAAAAATCGTCCTGGCAAGGCGTATTGATCCTTGCATCAGGGCCAGCGCATCCAGACTAAACCCGGTCGCAGGGCGTGTACACCCAAACGCAGCAGCTACATCATCATAGCGGCCACCCTTGGCAACTTCAAAACGCGATGAATCTACATAGGCCGCAAAAAACAGACCGGTATGGTAACGATACCCGCGTAATTCAGCGAGGTCCACATACAAGTCAACCTCTGGAAACTTATCGACCAAATAATCGATCACCCGTCCCAGATCATCCAGCACCAATTGCAAAGAAGGAAATCTTGGCAGAAGCATTTGACGTGCCCGCTGCAGTACAGAACCTGGACCCGCAAGTGTCAACAGATCCAAAAGTGCGTCCGAGCCATCCGGCAGACTGACAAGCATGGCCTCAAGTTCTGCTCTGGCCTTGCGCAGCAACACATCATGAACCTGTTCCGTCTGACCATCAGTCAGACCCAGAGCCTTGACCATACCACGCAGAATTCCTGCGTGCCCTAACTCAAGAATCAGCTTATGACAAGGTCGATTCGCAAGGCTCAACAACATCAGCTTGAGTATCTGCAAATCAGCGTCTAGACCAGAATGCCCATACAATTCGCAACCGATCTGAACCGAACAACGGCTACCACCAAGATAGCGTGCCTGGGTCGCAACCACCGAACCAGCATAGCAATAGCGTTCAACGGCACGGCGATTTGGGCGCAAAGCATCCATGCGCGCCACCTGAGGTGTCATGTCGGCACGCAAACCCAGCTGCTGCCCGGAGCTCGGATCTGTCATCCGGAACGTACGCAACTCGAGATCGCTCCCTACACCGGTCAGCAACGCACTCCGAAACTCCAGCAATGGCGGAACGACCAGCTCAAAACCATGCTGCTCATAAAGATCCAGACATTGGCGTCGAAAATGTTCCAGGGCATGCGATTCGCCTGGCAAGAGATCCTGTACCCCCTCAGGCAACAACCAGCGTTCCTGTCCCGTATCGCGCATAAGACAACCTGTTCAGTTTTATAGCTCAAAGCATGAATGATAACATGGAGCACGGATCTTGGGCAGTCGCTCCATGCTTAGTCAGTAATACGCCATTTTCACGATCATGCATGATCGTGAAAATGGCTGTTCTTTCGTCCCAAACATGCTTTGCATCTGAAACTTGCGGGCTTGACCGGCTTGAAGAGTTGATCTGTACTTCCTTGGCATAAAACTCTAGCTTGGCATAAAACTCAGGCTTGGCTTAAACCCTACGAGAACAACCATGCCCACTACAGCACTGCTTTCGCCCCATACCTGTCATATCGCGGCGACAAACGTCAGCCCCCTGCACACATTTGGTATCATTTTGGCAGGCGCAACGCTCGTTTCACTCCTGACCGGAACAACCTATTTCAGGCGGGTCATCACAAAAAACGAAGAACCGGCAAACTACTGGACCACGGTCGCTTCTCTGCTATTTTTAAGTATATTTATCAATGGCATGCTCTCTTTTTGTGGGCATGTATAAACAGCAAAAGCGTTCTCGCTGACCCTCAAAAACCCAGCAGAACCGAGATATGAGCCCAAAACCAGGGCAACCACAAACTGGTGATCGTTCCATTAAGCATCATGGCCAGGGCAGCGTAGGCACCCATCCGCGGATTGATACCTAAGGCGACCGCCGTACCGATACCATGTGCCGCCAATCCCATAGCGACTCCTCGTGCAGCAGGATCCCAGCGCTGTGGGAGCAACCAGGGCGCAGCTACGCCCCCCAGAACGCCACTGACGCCAACAATCACGGCGGCCAAACCAACCGGCGCATGCAGCAAGTGGGCAACCGGCAGGCAAAAAGGCAAACTGATGGCGCGGGTCAAAAATGCCAGAGAAGCCGCATGACCCAGTTTCAGCAGACAGGCCATCCCAAAAGCAGTCGCACTCGCCAGAATTGAACCAAAGAGCAACGTCAACAACAACGGCCGGGCGCTGGCTAGAATTCGCCCCCGTTCCCTAAACAGTGGTATAGCCATACCCACAGTCAGAGGCCCCGCAATCCAGACCAAAGGAGCCGTAGCCTCACGGTAACGGGCCACGGGCACGTGCATCAGGAGTACCCAAGGAATCAGGATGACCAGACTGACCAGCATTGGTTGCAATATCACCCACCGCCAGCGCTTCTGTAGTGCATCCGCCACGGCATAGACAAGCATCGTAACAGGCAATGCCAACCAGTCCTGCAGAAGTACCATCATGTGGCTGATCATGGTCACCGACGCCCCAGATACTGAAACAACCAGCCACCTACGAACAAAGGTACCAGAACAGCGACGACCAAGGTAAGGCCATAGGCCGCTGCATGGGTGCGTATCGTCGGCCAAAGCACAATCACTCCAACCGTAGGAGGTAACAAAAAAAGACTGAAATGGCGCAACCACAGTTGTACCCCGGATTCCAGCCAGACCGGAATCTCCCCCAAAATCAGCAGCAGCAAAAAAAGGCTAAGCATGCCCAGCACAGCTGCGGGTACCGAATGAAACAGATACTGTTGCAACCATGTACCTAAGAAGAAAAACAATACCAGACATGCTGCACTCGCTAAAACATGCCCCAAAGATTGCCTCATGACTGTCCAGCCGCAATATCGGGCACAGCATCGATTTCCAACATACTTGTTACCACACCAAAACTCTGCACTAGGCGTTGCAACCGCTCAGTCTCCATGCGAATGTCCAGCCAGAAAAAACCCTCATCATCAATACGCTCTGATTCAACGGCTTGATGGGCATAAAAGGCCGCTCGTAATCCACCCAATGAAGGAGGCAAACGCATCGGGTGCAATGGGACCAATTCCAGGCGAGAACTCATGCTATGCAGCAATTCGGGCATTCCAAGCCCCTGCTGCGCCGAGATCCAGACCTGCCCAACACGACCATCCGGTTCGCAAGCCACATGCGGCTCGACATGATTCAGAAGATCAATTTTGTTCAAAACCTCAAGCAAAGGAACTTCCTCAGCACCGACACCACTGAGCACGTCAAGAACAGCCTGACGCTGACGATCACGCTCAGGACTTGCCGCATCAAGGACGTGCAGCAACAAATCCGCCTCAAGCGTCTCTTCGAGGGTTGCCCGAAAGGCATCGACCAACTGGTGTGGCAACTGACGAATAAATCCCACCGTATCGACCAGTACAATCGGACCAATACCCGGCAGCTCAAGCCGCCTGAGGGTGGGATCCAGCGTTGCAAACAACATATCGGCAGCAAAGACGTCCGAGGCACACAGGCGGTTGAACAACGTAGACTTGCCAGCATTGGTATATCCTACCAAGGCCACCGTAGGAACAGAAGATTTGACCCGGGCAGCCCGACCTAGGGATCGGGTTCGACGTACATCTTCAAGACGTTGGCGCAACTGCGCCACACGCTGTCGTAACAAGCGGCGATCTGTTTCCAGCTGGGTTTCACCGGGACCACGCAAACCGATCCCGCCCTTCTGCCGTTCCAAATGAGTCCAGCCACGTACCAGTCGCGTTGAAAGATGCTCAAGCTGGGCAAGCTCAACCTGCAACTGACCTTCATGGGTACGTGCCCGCTGGGCAAATATATCGAGGATGAGACCCGTACGATCGATCACCCGGCAGCTGAGCGCCCGCTCCAGATTTCGTTCCTGAGCCGGGCTCAGCGTGTTGTCCACCAGAAGCACATCAACGCCATCAGCAAGGACACGTTCACGCAGTTCTTCAACTTTTCCGGAACCGGCAAAAAACCGTGAGTCTGGAACCTGTCGGCTGGTGCGTACATAATCGACAACCTGCACCCCAGCGGCCAGCGCCAGTTCCCGAAACTCCTCGGGGTCCTCAGGCGCATAAGCCAGATTGTGGCGATCCTGAATATGGACATGCAACAGCAGGGCTCGTTCACCCGAAGCCGGACGTTCAAAATATTCCATGCAGGCTCCGAGCCTCTACCCCACTCATGGCATCATCAGTAGGGTTGCTGCTCACCATCTTCATCGCTGAAGTCTGCAGCTGAGTATCCCGCTGCCTGAGTTGCTCCACCCGGCAATTGCCCACGGGGATTGCGAGCCGGCACAACGGTACTGATGGCATGCTTGTACACCATCTGACTGACCGTGTTTTTCAGCAGCACAACATACTGGTCAAAAGACTCAACCTGACCCTGCAGCTTAATTCCGTTCACCAGAAAAATGGACACAGGAATGCGTTCCTTGCGTAGTGCATTCAGAAAAGGATCCTGCAATGTTTGACCCTTGGACATAAAATACTCCTCCAGCTGCCCAAAACGGACATAAAAAAAGCAAAAACACCTGAAGAACCGGACAGCATATCAACGCGACCAGGCTCACAATCAACGTCAATGCAACCAGCCTGTCCCAAAAAAACCAAGCCTATATATTGTGTGCTTTTTTTAAAACAAGCTCAAGCTCTTTGCACAGCGTCTGTGTATTCAGTACCGAAGGGTCCAGCCATTGGGCACCCGCAAAGCTGCGCATCCAAGTCAGTTGTCGTTTAGCCAACTGTCGCGTCGCAAACAAAGCCCGGTCACGCATAGTTTCAAGGTCTATATGGCCTTGAATATGCTGCAGAGCCTGCCGATAGCCCACGGCACGCATAGCAGGTAATTGTTCATGAAGGTCCGGGCGCTGGGCCAGTTGCCACACTTCCTCCAGAAATCCGCGCTGCCACATCTGTTCCAGTCTTCGCTCGATCCGCTGATGTAACCAGAAACGATCTTCAGGGAACAGGCCCAGCCAAAAGGTCGCTGAATGCCAGGGCAATTCTTCCGAAGGAGTCTGGGTATGCCAGTAGGACAAGGGCCGTCCAGTCTGCTGCAAAACTTCTAAAGCCCTCTGGATTCGTTGCCGGTCAGTAGGCTGTAACCGCTGTGCTGTTCGTGGATCCTGAACACAAAGTCGCTCATAGAGCGCCTTTAGCCCATAGGCAGCAACTTCCTCATCAAGTGCTTGCCGGATCGCGGGATCCGCATCAGGCATAGCCGCCAAAGCTGTGCGCAATACCCGAAAATACAGCATGGTTCCACCAACAAGCAATGGAATCCTGCCGCGTGCATGAATGGCTGCGACACAGGCCGCTGCATCATGCCGAAACTGGGCAGCTGAATAGGCATCAGTCGGATCACGGATATCAATCAGGTGATGGGGAACTTCAGATTGCTCCTGGAGGCTTGGTTTTGCGGTCCCGATATCCATGCCACAATAGACCATACCTGAATCCACCGAGACAATTTCAACCGGCCAGTTACGTGCCAACTGCAAGGCAAGATCGGTCTTACCACTAGCCGTTGGGCCAAGCAGAGCCAATACAGGCAAATTAGCGTCCACGCAGAAACCACCGGTCAAGTTCAGCCAGCGGCACCTGAACCCAGGTCGGGCGCCCATGATTACACTGCGAAGCCGCAGGAGTAGCCTCAATCTGACGCAACAAGGCATTCATCTCGAGCAGGGAAAGCCGCTGCCCAGCCCTGACGGCGGCATGACAGGCCATGGTTGCCATCAGTTCGTTGAGACGCACTTCAAGCCGATCCGACAACCCCTGCTCAAGAAGATCAGCCAAAACATCCCGGACCAGAGCCTCAGCTTCGCTTAAGGGAATGACCGAAGGCAAAGCCCGCAACACCAGAGTAGTCTTACTCTGCCGTTCAAGTTCCAAACCCAGTCGTTTCAGTTCATCCATGGCTTGCTCGGCACAGTCTGCCTCATGGGCCGAGACGTGCAGCACCAACGAGATCAACAAGGGTTGCACCGCAACACCACCCTCTTCAGCCCAAGCTGATTTCATGCGTTCATAGGCAATGCGTTCATGGGCGGCATGCATGTCGACCACCACCAATCCTTCTTGATTCTCTGCCAAGATAAAGATGTTCTGTAACTGCGCTAAAGCAAAACCGAGTGGATAGTCCTTCTCAGCAACCACAGAAGATGGCTGCTCCTGTACAAGCGGTTCGGGGTCATGGCGTGAAGCCATCCAGGAGCGTACTTCCTGACGCATCTGCTGTCCGGCACGCAATGAACGTTCTACCGCCCCTGCATCGATTCGAGGTAACGTCAAAGAGAGCTGATGCGCCACTGTTGGCGCGTTAACTTCAGATACCGGCAATGCTGTTGACGCTTCTGGAGCCATTTCTTGCTGTAAGGGTTGACGCAGCCGGTGGTAGAGGGAACGGAACACAAAATCGTGGACAAGGCGCTGCTCCCGAAAACGCACTTCATGCTTGGTCGGGTGTACATTGACATCGACCTCGAGCGGATCTATCTCCAGATAAAGTACCAGGGCCGGATGCCGTCCCTGAAACATAACATCCTGGAACGCCCGACGCATGGCATAGCTCAGCGCCCGATCGCGAATAACCCGTCCATTGACATAGATATACTGCATGTCAGGTTGAGCTCTGGAGAAAGACGGCTGAGTGATCCAGCCCCACAAGCGCATCTGACTTGCCTGCTCATCGACAAACAAAGCAGCATCAGCAACAGCCTTGCCAAAAATATCCTCCAGCCGTCCCAGAGCCTGCTGTGGATCCGTACGCGGTCGAAGATGCAAAATCTCCCTGGTGCCATGACGAACACGCAAGCCCACATCCATACGACTTAAAGCAATGCGGCGAACGACATCAAGAATATGATCTAACTCGGTCGATTCAGAACGCAAGAACTTGCGCCGTACCGGCGTATTGAAAAACAGGTCACGCACCTCCACCGTTGTCCCCTGAGGATGGGCTGCAGGCTCGGGCTCAGACCCCAACTCCTGTCCTGAGGCACGAACTTGCCAGGCTGATTCAGCAGATGCAGTCCGAGACGTCAAGCTCAAGCGGGCAACCGATGCAATAGAAGCCAGCGCCTCACCCCGAAACCCTAAACTCCTGACGGCTTCAAGGTCTTCCTGAACTTTTATTTTGCTCGTAGCATGGCGTGCAACAGCTAAAGGCAAATCATCAGGTTCGATACCCGCACCATTATCGCGAACCTTGATCAGACGGACGCCACCTTGCTCAAGATCCAGATCAATCTGTCCGGCACCGGCATCAAGAGCATTTTCCAGCAACTCCTTGACAACAGACGCCGGCCGTTCGACGACTTCTCCCGCAGCAATCTGGTTGGCCAGATGCGCTGGCAAAACATGAATACGACTCATGCCCCATGTCCATGGGATTGGTTAATGGCAGCATGGTTCTCATCTTCGTGTCCACGATGGCCCTGCCCATCATGCTCCTGCTCATGGGCAAACCAACTGCCCGGCAATGGATAATGCCGACAATAGGCATCGACACCTTCGACAATCGCATGAGCCAGCTTTTCCTGATATTGGGGTTCAACCAAGTTATGTTCCTCGTCCGGATTGGTAATAAAGCCATTCTCCACCAGCAGGGAGACCATTCCGGGTTCTTTCAACACCGCAAAACCGGCCTGCTCGACATGATGCGAATGCAATGGGCTGAATCCTGAAATTCGGTGCAGAATGTTCTGACCAAGCCAAAGACTGTGCTCAAGAGAACCTTCCACAACCATATCGGCCAGAACATTTGCCAACACCCCATCATGCTCCGACACATGAATCCCTCCCACCGCATCAGCACTGTTTTCACGTTCGGCCAAAGCACGGGCAAATCGTGACGTAGCGGTATTAGCGCCCTTCAATGAAAGAGCAAATACCGATGCCCCTACGGCATCCGGGCTCGGTGATGCATCGGCATGAATTGAGATAAAAATATCAGCGTGGTAATGCTGCCTGGCAATCTCGCGACGCTCTGCGAGGGGAATAAAATAATCGCCATTACGTGTTAATACCGGATGCAAACCCGGCATTTGTTCCATCAGCGCCTTGATATCACGTGCTATAGCCAGAGTCACATTTTTTTCAAAGATACGTCCCGGGCCAATAGCCCCTGTATCCTGACCACCATGACCAGCGTCAATGGCCACAATCACGGCACGACCCGCCCCACCTGAATCTGTCTCCACGGGAGCCGATGCTCTATCCGTGGCAACCGACGAATCGGTGGGGACAGAAGAGCCAACTGAGTCCGATCCCGGCGAAGACTTAGGCAATAAAGCCGGAGCAACCATCGCAGCCGTTGAGCTCGATGCAGCAGGCATCGGTATGGACAGCGACGGCACCACAGATGCAGGAGTCAAGGATGGCGCTACCAAAGGTGGTTCCTCAACCAAATCAAGCACAATCCGAAACCTGGAATGATCTGGATTTTGCAGGCTAAATAGCGTTGGCCTGACCTGGGCACGAACATCCAGAATCAGACGTGGATGCCCTCCGACCTGCTTGAGTATGGCCTTTTGCACCACACCACGGGAACGAACCGGTTTTTCAGGCAACACATCCGAACCGTCAGAAACATCAATAATGACCTGCCCAGGAGTACTGTCCGGACTGATTTGGGCTTGGGCAGGCCCAGACATATCCAAAACATAGCGCGTATGTTCTGAATTACTCCAGCTGCGCACATCAACAATACTGGCCGCTGCCTGGGCAAAACAGCCCTTGATCAGGAGCAAACACAGACCTAAAACTTTCGCCAGCTTTTGCACAAACACCATCAGATCCTCAATGCTTCCAAGCAGAAACATTATACGGCCAGAGACCCAATAACAGAGCAACAATTGCGCATATTTGCCAAAAACCGCTATCGGGAGAGCTGGCCATTATCCCCCAAAACAAGCACGCAAACGATTTCGTGTTAGCATTCATTCCAGTCTGGGGGCATCCATGGACGAGCACAGCTGCACCGGGTTCGAACATCAGGCTTTTGGTAACCTAGAGGAGCAGAATATTCTATTGCCCTCTTGTTACCCTCCGTTCAGCCATAAGCGCTAAATAACTACGGTACGTAGATCGATTCCAAGGAGCGCAACCAGCCATTACCTCGTTCCGTTTTTGATTCGATACTGATGCGTCTGCCTTGATGGACCATGTCGAGCATCAAACACAGATCGGGTTGAGGAAGCCATGCCTCGGCCTTTTCTGCCCACTCTACAAGGCACAGATCATCGTGAGAAAAGTAATCGCGCACCCCCATTAAATCCAGCTCTTCGGGATCATGCAGACGATAAAGATCAAAATGGTAGGCAATGCCCGCAGGAAGACTATAAGGCTCAACCAGGGTATAGGTGGGACTTCGAATCACACCACTGTGTCCAAGTTCGCGCAACAAGGCCCGAACCAGCGTCGTTTTTCCGGCACCAAGATCACCATAAAAATAGAACTTCATGCCCGTACAGGGCAAGCGTGCCATAACCGTTGCCAACCGAACGGTCGCTGCCTCACCCGCCAACATCCACGGTCCCACCTTCACCCGTCACCTCGTCTCTTTGCGATTACATACCTGAAAACGTCAATGTCTGACCGGGACCTTGCCATGCCGACACGAGATCAGATGCCTGCAAGGTATGACGACCTTGATGCACCAGTTGATCAGCCAGCCGAGCATGTTCAAGAACAGCCATGCGGGCTGCCCAAAAGGGATCTTTGCACTGCGCCCAGATTCCTGCAACCATACCGGCTAGCACATCCCCCATGCCAGGACTTGCCATGGCCGGATTACCCGCGCGGCAAAGCTGCATACGCCCATCCGGCAGGGCGATCAACGTACCGTTGCCTTTCAGAATCACAACGGATTGGTAGCGTGCAGCCATACTGGCAGCTGCAGAAAATCGATCTTTTTGAACATCAAGGCTGCTACAGCCCAGCAAATGTGCCGCTTCCCCGGGATGAGGCGTCAATACTGCCGGACAAGGCGGTGCATGCTCGAGAAAATAAAGAGCATCCGCGTCAAGCACAAGGGGTTTTTCGCACGCCAGCGCCTGCGAAACCATGTACTTTGCTCGTGCCGTTCGCCCCAGCCCCGGACCGACAACCAGAAGATCAGCCTGTTCCAGACCAGGCAAGTCCGGTTGTTCCTGTTCTGCAAGGACTGCTGTCATAATCTCGGGACTACGGTACAAAACGGCCTGACAGGTTGCCTGATCCGAGACCAGATGCACCCATCCTGCCCCAGCCCGCGCAACCGCAGAAGCCGTCAGAACAGCAGCACCGCTCATGCCGTTGAGCCCACCCACCACCACAACTCGGCCATGAAGCCCCTTGTGTGACGACTTAAGGCGAGAAGGCCAGGGAGGAACATGCAATTCATGGACTGAGGAACTATTCACCCATGCCTGCGGTGGTACAAAGCCCAAATCATCATACACAACCCTACCAGCCCAATCTTCTCCCGGACCGGTAAACAAACCACGTTTCAGCACCAAAAAACACAGTGTCAAGGTTGCTCGTACCGCTTCATCGCCTGCCGACGAGCCCCGATCTACATCCAGACCACTTGGAACATCCATACTGAACACGGGACGACCTGCTCTATTGATCGCGTGTATAGCAGCTGCATAAGCAGGCGCCGGTGGTCCTGAGAGACCGATACCGAGCAAAGCATCGACGACCACATCGGCAGTTTTTAGAAGCTCGGGATCCCAGGCTTCAATAATGACCCCATGGCAAAGCGCAAACTGTTCTGCATCGGCAGCCGTTCCGCAGTATTGGCTCAAATCGACACGCATGGCACGCACCCTAAGCCCGAAGCGCCGAGCATGGGCCGCCAGAACCAGGCCATCACCAGCATTATTGCCTTTACCCAGAACAACCACCACGTTTCGGACCAAGGGCCACTGCCGACGTAATAACTGCCATGCTGCAAGGCCAGCACGCTGCATGAGTTCCCAGGCACCAAGTCCAGATCCCTGGGCAAGCCGGTCAATGGAAGCCGCCTGCGCCGCAGTCCACAAGGCTTGAACCATCAACCGCTCCCCCAGATCAACACCGGATTCAAGCTTGGCGGCATGCTCAGCGTTTTAAATCCCTTCACAGCCAACTCCGGATCAGCAGTATCACGAGTAAAGCTGCCATGGTACATTACACCCTTGGCGTTGATAATCGCGCGTACCCGAGGATTTTGCGGCAACTTGCCTCGCTGGGTCACCACTGCGGTCTCACCATTGGCCAGTTCAACAAAAGTTCCGGGCGGAAAGGGAGTCAATTGACCATACAAAGCCACAAACAACTGGGGGTCTGAAGCATGATGCGACAACTCACGCTGCGCCTCACCCACCGACATTCGTGGTCGATACGCACGCTGGCTGACCATTGCAGTATAGCGTTCAGTCATTCCAAGTATCTGAGCATGCAAAGAAATCTGGTTACCTTTAAGACCAAGAGGATAACCCGTACCCTTGGGGTGTTCATGATGCTGACGTACCGCCTGTAACAAAACCGGATTAAGACAACCCGCCTTTTCCAAAGCTGCTGCCGACAGGTCAGGATGTTTGCGCAACACCGCTCTCTGCACTTCGGTCAATGGATTACGGGAACGATTAAGCTTGTCCTGAAAAGGCAGTAAGGCAATATTGGCGGTCAGCGAGGCCATTAGCAAGGTCTGAATATCTTCGGCACTCCAGTTCAAATGGGTTGCCACCATGAAGGCCAGTAATGCATGATAAAGCGTCTGCTCGTAGGATGATGGCTCAATCGTGTTGAGATGAACAACCGCCAGACATGCATCCGGGTCATCACGCCCGAGCCGAATCAGACGGGTCGCCAATGCCTTGAGACGTCGTTCGGCATCTTCGTGCTGAGAAACAATGTGGCTCAACAGAAGTTCAAGCTCTTCCAAAAGCACCGGCAATTCGAGAAAGGGATTAAGCTTTTTTTCATCCACGACAACAGGGGCATTTTCAGTTTTTTTGGCCACAGTCTGAGCATGACTAGCATGAAAAAGCCCACGCTCGTAGAGACGATCAAGCTGCTCACGCGAACTGATCACATACCCCTGTTGCAACAAAAGAGTACCCTGAGCATCATAGACGTTGAACAAAAGTGGTTTGCCAACGGTGATGATGCCTGATTTTAACCGAATGTAGCCATCCACCACCTTGACAACCCCAGTCCTGTGCAAATAATGAATTCGATCTATTGAGTGTAGACAGTTCGGACACAATTGCCATGTTCGGGCCTCACTGCTGTTCTACAATTAGCTTATGAACCACAAGGTTTTTGCGATGGATGCTCTTTCCCTACAGGCTATTTCCTGTACCAGCTTGCGTCAGCATCTTGGAAGACTGATCTCAGAAATTTCCGGGACGCAGTCCGGCCTGCTTTTGCAACGTCATCAGGAAGACGTTGCTGTTGTTATCCCACTAAAATACTACCAAAACCTGCTACGCCATCTTGATCAGCTCGAGCATGGCATCATGGCACGCTCGGATGTTGAACGTATGGACATCACCCGCTGGCAGGACGTTCTGGAGCGCTTGCGGGAAGAAGTCATGGTCAAACCTGTTGGGGAGGCCAACAACTCATGACGGCACCTTTGCTCGTCTTTACCGCTACCGCAGAAGAAGAATTGCGCTGCCTTTGCGCACAACTGACACCTGCTTTGCGTAACTGGTTTCTGAGCCAAATCGAGTTGGCTTGTCGCCACATACAGGTCGTCGCATGCAGTCGCCCCTGGATGTTGCGTGGCCTAAATAACATGCTTACTGTTGCATTCTGCCGCATGTACATTCACATGGACGCACGTCAAATCTTTATTACCGGGTTTTGGATTGAACAGAATCCTGCACAAAAACCATGGCAGTCTATACTGATGCCGTCCACGACCTGAATCCCAGAACATCATGGAATCCAAAGGAACGGTGCTTATTCGCCCCGAACAATTGACGGTAGGCATCTATGTACTCCTGGACCTCGGCTGGATGGATCACCCCTTTACCTTCAGCCAGTTCAAAATCAAGAACGAGGAACAAATACGCCAGATTCGTGCTTTGGGCCTCGAACGCGTTCGTGTCGACCCAGCCCGAAGCAGTGCAGCACCGCTTTCAATCAAGACCGTCGAGAGCCAGCCCCAACCCCTTCCTGCCGCACCCAGTGAGCCATCTCCTGAACTGATTGCCAAGCGAGAACGACTTGAACGCCTTAAGGCACGCAAACAAGCGATCAATGCCTGTGAAAAGCATTATATTGATGCCGCAAAAACGATTGGCAGCATCACCAAAAACCTGATTGCCTTGCCCGAAGAAACCATTGCCCAGGCAGATCGCCTGATCGAACAAATGGCAGCATCCATGCTTGCGGATAAGGAAATTGCCATCCACCTTATGAATGACAAAATCATGGGTGAGGAAGTTTACTACCACTCGCTGAATGTCTCGGTATTGTCAATGATTCTCGGCAAAGCCGTTGGCATGACTGAAATTGACCTGCGCATGTTGGGCATGGGCGGCATTTTTCACGATCTCGGTAAAATGAAGATTCCACACAAGGTTTTGATCAAAGCCGACAAACCAAACAAAGCAGAGCAAGACTTTCTGCAAATGCATGTACAGTACGGCAATGAGATCGGTCAGAAGGTAAATCTTCCGTTACCGGTGCTGCGCATGATCGCTCAGCACCATGAATGTATTGATGGCACCGGCTATCCAAACCGCTTGAAAGGGGATGCAATTGATCCTTTAACCAAAGTACTCAGCATCGTCAACGTCTACGACAATCTATGCAATCCGGTACAGATCGTCAATGCGTTGACTCCCCATGAGGCGCTTTCCCTCATGTATGCCCAACAACGCAGCAAATTTGACAGCAAAACCCTTGGACTTTTGGTACATGCCTTAGGTGTCTACCCTCCTGGCACAGTGGTACGCCTTAATAACGAAAGTATCGGCATGGTGATGACGGTCAACACCAGCAAACCGCTCAAGCCTCATGTCTTGGTCTATGATGAACAAATACCCAAAGAGGAGGCCATGATCCTGGACTTGGCTCAGGAACCCGATCTCAGTATTAGCAAAGCCATTCGTCCATCCCAGTTACCCAACGCAATCCATGAATACCTGAGCCCTAGAACCCGGGTTACCTATTATTTTGAACCCGGCAATGCAACAAGGTCCGGCAAATGAACCCTTCAGACCTGCTCCAGGATCTTTATCGCGACCTCATTATTCTGGTTGATGCTGGCACACAATGTATTGAGGCAGCATCAAAAGCATGCGAGCAATTTCTGGGCTACGAAACACTGGTCGGCAAAGGTATTGAGGAAATTGAATGTGCCTTGATGGATACATTCTACTGGGAAGAAATTCGATCCGGTCAGCTTGAACCACGTGAACATGTTGAAGGCATGTATCTACGCGTCGATGGCTCAGTGGCGTCGGTTGACAAATGCATACAACCGATTGCCTACATGGGGCGTGATTATTTAGCTATTCTGCTAACCCCCACCGATAGCGAAAAGAATATCAATCTTGATCTGGAGCGCACACTGGCCGTTTTGCGGGCCACACTCGAGTCGACAGCTGACGCTATTCTGGTAACCGACCTGGATGGCCGTATTGTCAATTTCAACCGCCGCTTTGCCGAGTTCTGGACTTTGCCTGAAGAAATTCTTCAACAGGGACGGGATCCCCTGGTCTATCGCACCATGCTGCATCGTTTTTCCGACCGCAAAGCTGGACGTCAGTTCATGGAACAGTCACTGTCCGCCCGGGAAGAAGAAAGTTTCATAGTCCTGCACCTGCGGCACGATCGTTGGCTTGAATGTCGGTCCCGTCCCCAAATGATGGCAGACCAGATTCTGGGCAGGGTTTATACCTTTGCGGACATCAGTGCCCGTATTGAAGCAGAAACACGGCTTCAGGAGGCTGTCCAGCAGGCGCATGCCGCCAACCGTGCCAAAACCGATTTTCTGAACCACATGAGTCATGAACTACGCACTCCACTGAATGCCATTCTTGGCTTTGCCCAGCTGATGCAATCAGAAGGCTGTGCGCCACATGAACAAAAAGTTGATCTGATCCTAAAAGGAGCTTGGCACCTGCTTGGCCTGATCAATGAAGTACTGGATCTTGCCCAGGTTGAATCCGGCAAGATCGTTCTGCAGTGTGAAAAAGTACATGTTGAGGGTATCATTCACGAGTGCCTGGCCTTTCTGAATCCGATGGCTGAAAAATACCAGGTTCACCTCCAGCCCTTTACTGCACCCAATGGCTGTATTGTTGAAGCCGACCCACGTCGCTTGCGGCAGATGATCCTGAACCTTCTGTCCAATGCCATTAAATACAATCGCCCTAACGGTTCAGTATGGATCAGCTGTCAAGCCACCCAGAATCAGTGGATCATCAATGTTCATGACAGCGGTGTCGGCATCAGTCCAGAAGACCAAGCACGACTGTTCGAACATTTTAATCGTGTTGGTTCAACCCAGCATATTGAAGGCACCGGAATTGGTTTGGCTTTTTCCCGAAAACTCGCACAACTCATGCGAGGCGATATCCAGTTGACCAGTAGTTTTGGCCAGGGTTCCTGCTTCCATTTATCATTACCTCGTATTCATGTCGTCGACAACGTTACTGCCCCACCATCCTCTGGGCCAAAACCCATTTCGATTCTCTACGTCGATGATGACGCCACCAACCGGCTCATTGTCAAAAGTGCCCTGAAACGTCTGCCAAACTCAATACTTGACACCAGCGAGACGGGCACTGGGGGACTGCAGAAATTAGCTGCATATGCTTTTGACATTCTGATTGTGGACATGAATCTTGACGATATGACCGGCATTGATCTCGTTCAGCAGATCCCGGAACGTTCCCGATCTGCGGTTCGATTTATGCTATCAGCTAATGATCATCCAGAGGCCCGCTCATTGGCACGGGAGGCCGGTATTGAACGTTACATGACCAAGCCGCTCAATATCAAAGAGTTTATCGAGGCTATTGAAGAAGTCCGTTCCCGCCTCCATATTGTGCAATAATTCCTAAGAACTGGCCCAAGCAAGGACGGTTTGCATGCATGTTTCCCTTTATTCCTGGCTGCAGGATCATTCTGTCCTGTTGCGTGACATGCTGCGAGGCATTGAAAAAGAATCGCTACGCGTGTCATCACATGGACAACTGTCCATGCGTCCTCACCCTCAGGCCCTCGGCTCTGCGTTAACCCACCCCTTTATTACCACTGATTATTCTGAAGCCTTGCTTGAACTGATTACACCTGCATCCAGTTCCGTAGCAACAGCCTTGCATGATCTGGAACAATTGCACCGGCATGTTCTTGCCTGCCTCCCCGACGAAATGCTGTGGGCACATTCGATGCCCTGCTTTCTGGGCGAAGATGATGCCGTACCACTGGCCCAGTACGGCAGTTCAGCCACCGGCCAGATGAAAACCGTGTATCGGCATGGCTTGGGCTTGCGTTATACGCGCCGAATGCAAACCATCGCAGGCATCCATTATAACTTATCGTTTCCAGACAGTTTTTTTTCAGCCCTGCAAGAGGTAGAAAATCCTGGAAGCGACTTGGAGTTGCGAACCTTCAAGGATCAGCGCTATTTGGGGCTCCTGCGCAATTTCATGCGCTATAGCTGGCTACTTTTGTATCTCTTTGGCTCCAGTCCAGCGGTGTGTCGCAGTTTTATGCGCGATCGACCGCATCATATGCAGTCACATCAGCAGCATACTCTGATTCAACCTTGGGCAACCTCGCTGCGCATGAGCGATATTGGCTACCAGAATCATCTTCAGGCAGAGCTCGATATTGATTTCAATACCCTCTCATCCTACCTCCAAGGTCTTGATAAGGCCATCCGTACGCCCGATCCCGGCTTTGCCAAACTTGGGGTACGCAGTAGTAATGGGCAATGGTTGCAACTGAATGACCATATTTTGCAAATTGAAAATGAGTTCTATGGACTGATTCGCCCCAAACAACCCCCCAAAGCTGATGAACGACCTGGGCTTGCACTTAAACGGCGCGGTATCAGTTACATTGAAATGCGTTGCGTTGATCTCAATCCAGAATCAGCTATCGGCATCCAGGAACAAGATGCCTACTTCCTGGAAATATTTGCACTCTACTGTTTGCTTGAGCAAAGTGCCGACTTTGACCGAAACGAGCCATTGCACATCAGCCGCAATCAACAACAAACCGCCGAACAAGGGAGAAATGAAGACCTCCGCCTGGAACCTGTTGGCCTATTCTCCAGGCCATTCTCGTTACAATCGGGCGCCTTGACGCTGCTCGCGGGCATGCAGCCTGTCGCTGTAGCACTGGATCGTGCCTATGATACGACTTTCTATACTCAGGCACTCTCCACAGCATACCAACGCATCGACCAGCCCGAACAATCCAACTCCGCAAGGATCATTCCGCAACCGCAGAAGCAGTCCTGTTCCTTCTTTGACCTCGCACTGCAACAGACTCTCCGCAATGATGAACGCTTGCGACATCCTGTAGATCCTGAGTGGAGCACTCAGCTGGAACAACTGCGAATCCAGTCAGTTGAGGATCAGCAACGTCTTGAAGAAAAGCAGAAAGACCTTAGCCTGGAACAGTACCTGCTTCGTTACTTTCAGCCTGTTGACTAACAAGGATGCCCCC
>JAJZUM010000210.1 GCA_021848605.1 Pseudomonadota bacterium
TTGCTTGTCGCTGCCAACTTAAGTCATTCAATGCCAGCAATTGCCAGATGTGGAATTATTCCCACTCAATGGTAGCGGGTGGTTTTGAAGAGATATCGTAAGTAACACGAGATACATCGTCGATTTCATTGATGATACGGCTCGACACCCGTTCCAGCAAATCATAGGGCAGATGCGCCCAGCGTGCCGTCATGAAATCAACTGTTTCAACCGCTCGAAGTGCAATAACATGCGCATAACGTCGTGCATCTCCGACCACCCCAACCGAACGGACTGGAAGGAATACAGCAAAAGCCTGACTGGTTTTGTCATACCAGCCAGCCAGCCGCAGTTCTTCAATGAAAATAGCATCAGCGCGACGAAGTGTTTCTGCATACTCGGCTTTTACTTCACCGAGAATACGCACGCCAAGTCCTGGACCAGGAAATGGGTGTCGGTACACCATATCGTAAGGCAAGCCCAAGGCCAATCCCAGCTTGCGTACCTCATCCTTGAATAACTCGCGCAACGGTTCGACAAGTTTGAGTTTCATTGTGTCGGGCAACCCACCAACATTATGATGGGATTTGATAACATGCGCCTTACCTGTCGCACTCGCAGCTGATTCAATTACATCAGGATAAATGGTACCTTGGGCCAGCCACTGAACCGCATCCAGTTTGGCTGCTTCGGCGTCAAAGACCTCAATAAAGGTCCTGCCAATGATCTTGCGTTTCTGTTCCGGGTCTTCAATACCTGCCAGACGACTCATGAACAATTCCTGGGCATCCACTCGGATAACCCGAACGCCCATAGATCGGGCGAACATGGCCATGACCTGATCACCCTCATGCAATCGCAAAAGACCATTATCTACAAAAACACAGGTAAGCTGTTGACCAATCGCCCGATGCAATAAGGCAGCAACGACCGAAGAATCAACGCCCCCAGACAAACCAAGCAGGACATGATCACCGCCAATCTGAAGTTTGAGGCGATCTACGAGTTCATCAATAATATGTTCGGTTGTCCAAAAGGCATCACACTGACAGATTGAGCGTACAAACTGGTCAAGAATTCGTTGGCCTTGACGGGTGTGCGTGACTTCTGGGTGGAATTGTACCCCATAGAACTGACGAATCTCATCCGCCATCGCTGCTATAGGACAACTATCTGTTGAAGCAATCACCCTGAAACCGGATGCGGTTTGTGTCACTTGATCACCATGACTCATCCATACATCCAGAAAAGCATGTCCTTCAGCATCAATCCGGTCATCAATCTGGCTTAACCAATGTGAACCTTTCGCCAGACGCACTGAGGCATAACCAAATTCCCGAACCGAGCAAGACTGTACTACTCCACCCAACTGTTGCGCCATCGCCTGCATGCCATAGCAAATTCCAAGTACCGGCACGCCTGCCTCAAGCACATGGTCCGGAATCCTTGGAGCATTTTCAATCGTTACTGTTTCCGGACCGCCGGACAGTATAATTCCTCGGGGATTAAATGCCTCAAGAGCTTCTGGGCTAATGGTATGGGCACGCAGTTCGCAATAAACCCCAAGTTCCCGCACCCGCCTGGCAATCAACTGGGTGTATTGCGAACCAAAGTCCAGAATCAGAATTCGGTGAGCATGAACATCAACAGTCATAAATTAATCCTTTCAGGCAAAGAGCAGTTCACTTCAGCCAATACGATAATTAGGTGCTTCCTTGGTAATCGTCACATCATGAACATGCGACTCTTTCATACCAGCAGCGGTAATCTTCACAAAACGTGGTTTAATCCGCATTTCCTCAATCGAAGCCGAACCGGTATAACCCATCGAGGCACGTAGCCCCCCCATCAACTGATGAATAATGCCACTAACCGGCCCCTTGTAGGGAACACGACCTTCAATGCCTTCTGGAACCAGTTTTTCCACACCCTGGGACGCATCCTGAAAATAGCGGTCGGAAGAACCATTACGCGCAGCCATGGCTCCTAAGGACCCCATGCCCCGATACGCCTTGTAATAGCGGCCCTGAAACAACTCCACTTCACCTGGCGCTTCCTCGGTACCCGCTAGCAAAGAACCAATCATGATACAATGAGCACCAGCTGCAATCGCCTTGGCAATATCACCAGAAAAACGAATACCCCCATCGGCAATCAGCGGAATATCATCCTTGAGCGCCCGGGCAACATCATCAATCGCTGAAATTTGTGGCACACCAATCCCTGCAACAATACGGGTCGTACAGATCGAACCGGGGCCAATACCAACTTTGACAGCATCAGCACCGGCATCACGCAAGGCAAGCGCCGCAGCGCCCGTAGCAATGTTCCCCCCAATAACCTGAACCTGGGGAAGATTCGTCTTGATCCAGGACACCATATCCAGCACTCCCTGGGAGTGCCCATGCGCCGTATCCACAACCAGAACATCAACACCCGCATCAGTCAGTAATTCAGCCCGACGATGGGCATCACCACCGGTACCGACCGCAGCACCAACCCGTAACCGCCCCAGACTATCCTTGCTTCCTGAAGGATAGCGTTCTGCCTTGCGAATATCGTTGACGGTGATGAGGCCCTTCAGACGAAAGTCATCATCAACAACCAGGACTTTCTCAATACGGTGTTCATGCAACAAAGAACGCACACGCTCAGGTGACTCACCTTCACGAACGGTCACCAATTTATCCTTGGGAGTCATGATACTGGCAACGGGCATATCAGGATTTTGTACAAAGCGGATATCACGACTAGTGACAATACCGACGAGATCATTACCCTGAACAACAGGTACACCCGAGATACGGTTTGCCTGGGTCAATGCCAACAGCTCGCCAACCGTTTTCGAGGGGCTGATGGTAATCGGATCTTTAACAACACCGCTTTCAAACTTCTTGACCCTGCGAACCTCTGCGGCCTGGGCATCAATATCCATATTTTTATGCAAAATACCAATGCCGCCTTCCTGGGCTAAAGCAATGGCCATGGACGACTCAGTAACCGTATCCATAGCAGCAGATACAATAGGTACACTAATATGAATGGCACGCGTCAATCGGGTCTTCAGGGTAACGTCCTTAGGAAGAACGTTTGAATAATCAGGCAGAAGGAGCACGTCATCAAAGGTCAATGCTTCCCGAACAATCTCGAGCATGAGGCACCCCGGGTCGAGCAAAATGAAGATTCAAAGGTAGATTATAACGCAAGCAATGCTTTGAGCGCAAAGGTGAACTACTCGGGCCTACTTCTGAAAAGATTGGGGTCTACGGAAAGGCTCCGAGCTTCCACTGCCGTAACCGGCAGCTTCTTTTTTGACGGACAAGCCATTGCACGGGTTGCTTTCGCTTCCCGCGTCTTACGTGGCTTGGCGTCCGTCCCTGCCAGGGTCAGCACGTTGCCGCCCCGCCCTGACAACCCCGTTCCGGGGTGTAAAATCAGTTGAAATGCCCGCTTTCGGATGACCAGCGCGGCATTGCGATCCGCGTTATCCGTATGGCCGCATCGTTGACAACGAAACTCCGACTGAGACGGTCGGTTGTCCGG
>JAJZUM010000211.1 GCA_021848605.1 Pseudomonadota bacterium
TGACACGAGCGACGGCACTGAAAATCACGATCCAGATCAGCTACACCGATACCACAGAACGTGTTCAGGATCTGCTGCAGTATGTACGTTTTATGGAAGCTACCAAAAAGAAGCGATCACGATCTGATCCCAAGACCCCACAGCAACGGAAAATGCACATACCCTTTTCCGTTCCGTACGACGAACCTTTCTGATCGTCCCTGTCCAAACCATCAACCACAAACCCCGCCTCCTGGCCATACCTGCCATGGGGGCGGTTTTATACCTACAAAATTACGCTGCAGAATTAGGCGGTTTTACACCTTCGTTAACAGGGGATTTTGACTTCCATGCTGTTACGGTGCAATTTTTGGTCTGGAATCGCAAAAAGGACAAAAGATGCCGGTGCCGGTTCGGTTTCCCACATGGCTTCAATGGCAGCAAGTTTGGTTTGCTGCGATGAAGTTAGGGTATATCCGGACTGATCGCCAAGCACGATCACCGATGCAGCGGACGCAAAACCAAATGCCGCTGCGATTCGGAAGGAACGGAGGGCAAAGTCTTGATAACGGTTTCTTAACAGATACCACGAACTGATGCCCAGTACAAAGACAGATGCGGTGACATATCCAGCAGAGACTGTATGTACAAATTTCGCTTGAGCCGTCGGGTTAAAAACGACCTCGGCAAAATTGCTCAGTTCCATGCGCATGGTCACCGGATTAAAGACGGCGCCAACGGGATCCTGCATCCAGCCATTGGCGATCAGAATCCACAAAGCCGAAAGGTTTGAGCCAATGGCCATCAAGGTCGTGATGCTCCAATGTCCTAGTCGGGACAAACGATCCCAGCCAAAAAAGAAAAGGCCCACAAAAGTTGATTCCAGAAAAAATGCCATAAGTCCTTCAATGGCCAAAGGAGCACCAAAAATATCACCGACGTAATGCGAGTAATAGGCCCAGTTGGTTCCAAACTGGAACTCCATGGTGATGCCCGTTGTGACTCCAAGGGCAAAGTTGATGCCAAACAGTTTGCCCCAGAACTGCGTCATGTCCTTGTAGACCTGTTTGCGGGTCAGAACATACATCGACTCCATGATGACCAGTAAAAAACTCAAGCCCAGCGTCAGCGGGACAAACAGGAAGTGGTACATGGCTGTTATGGCAAACTGCAGTCGGGATACAAAAAGGAGGTGTTCACTGAGCATGGGAAAACTCCGCACCGGAAAGAAAAATTAGGTGATGTTGTAATGCAGCGGGTGTCAAAGAAGGGTGTTCGTGTGAAAAGAAAACAAACCAGATGACGGTCAGGACGGCAATTTTAATGCCGATGATACTTGTCAGATGTTTGCTTAATCGTTTGTCAGTCATCATTCAGCTCTTGCACATCCACCTTCACCGGATTCTATGTCTGGATCAATTCACTTGACTTGATCTGGATCAATTTTATATATACCCCCAGGGGTTTATGGATGATTTGTTTGATCCTTTATCAGGTTAAGTCGAACTATTGACTAAGTCGGGCTGCTCGTGTGCATTTACTGAAAGCGACTATACTTAACATTAGACACGTTCAAGAGGTTTGCATCATGTCATCAGCACCGGTGAAGATTGACCATCCGTTGTATCGACTGCTGCAGGAAGAAAATATTCAGGCCTTCAATGCAGCCCGAGCCCGCGGAGAAACGGTCGACCTGAGTAATGCCCTGTTGCGGGGGCTGAATTTGCGCAATATGGATGCGCGTGGCCTTAACATGGGTGGGGCTTACATGAAACAGTCTGATTTGCGTGGTATTGATTTCAGGGAAACGAACCTGGAAGGTGCCAGCATTAATGAAGCCAATGTGTCAGGTTGCTATTTTCCAGATGAATTGCATCCCCACGAGATTTTTATGTCTGTGGAATTGGGGACCCGCTTGCGTTATCGTCGCAGTCGTGAATAGGGCTACGGTGTAAATTGTTCTGAGACCGGATTTTATGAAGTTGTCCGTTTTATTGTCGGTCCGTATGGGCTTGTTTTCGCTTATTGCTGTTTTTCTGTTGATGGGCGGCTGTTCGTACAATCCAGCTGAACATTATATCCCGGATACGCCTCGAGTTCGTATGGTGGTGACCCAGCATCTCGATGATCGGGGTGAACCGATGTCAAGCAGTGCTGATGTCAGTATTCGACAACATGCGCTGTATGCTGCCTTGTGGTTTTACGATGTTGCACCTGGCGAGCATGTTATATCCTGTCGTTTATTTGCATCGCAGGGACAGATCAGGGACGAACAGAAGTTCGCTCTGATTGCTCATGCCGGTGAGCCCTTGCACCATTTTTGTGCTTTTTCGCTCAACCCCTATGATGCACCGGGATACTGGTCCATCGATGTACTGATCGACGATGTCACCGTTGTTCATCGGCGTCTTGATGTTTCAGATTGATGGGGACAGTTGCAAAAATCTACAGAACAGGCTGGGTGTTCACCCTATAATGACCATAATAAAATCAGGACGGGGCGGCATCGTGTTGACACAATGGACGGTCGGGGCACTCGTGATCTGCAGCATTGGACTTGCAGGCTGCAGCGATATGGACTTTGCCCGCATGAAATCTCAGTTGAATCAGCAGTTATCCACTTCGCTGATTAACAAGACTACTTTGGGTGATTACGTTGCACCCGTGCAGGGAAGTTCCTTTGAACCTGTTCAGCCCGTAGATGCGCGTGATGCGCTGATTTATGTTTATCGTCCTATGAATGACTGGAATAAAAACGAACTTCAGGCTCCGAGCTTCTTTGTGAACGGTCAGCGGGTGTATGGTTTGAAGGGCGGCGGATATTTCTGGCTTGAGTTGCCGGCTGGGGATTATTACTTTATGGCACGCAGAGCCATGGGTATCTTGAATTTCAAATCAATCTTTGATGTTCACTTCCGTTTGGTTGGCGCCAAGGCTTATTATTTTGAATACAATGAGCGTCTGCCTTGGGTTGACGAGCATGGTATCACTGAGAATGGTTTGCTCTCAGCAGGACCATTCCATCAGCGTACTTATGATCAGGCCATGCCCGATCTCAAAAAGACGGTTCTTGAGGACTCGGCTGTTTATGTCGATCATGATCGTGAACCGCTTTGGGAGCCCTTCGAGCTTTATCCACAAGCCCATAATGTTCAGTTTGGCCAGTTGCAGATTACCAATGTTTATCATGGAGCTCATGACCGATTCTTGCCCGGTACACAGGCCGATACCAGTGCGATGCAAAACAAGGTTGATCAGAAAACGAGTTGGATGCCTGATTGGCTCAAGCATTTCTTCCGTTAGAACCTTTCTTTGGTCTTTGGCAGGCAAAACTGATGAACACTTGTCCGCGCATTCCCCTTGCTAGGCGAGTTCCGAACTAGCCTTGCGCCAGCAGGGGGTCAAGCGGACGGTTTTGGGTTTGGCTTGGCTTTTGCCGCTGATTTTCTTGCGTGCTCTGCCGTACCCTGTGCATCCACGTAGGCGCGAACCGTTTCT
>JAJZUM010000034.1 GCA_021848605.1 Pseudomonadota bacterium
AAATTGGTCCTGGGCTGGGCGCGCTCACGCATGCGCTGCTTGAACGGGTTGAGTATTTGACTGCTATTGAACTGGACCGAGATCTAGCAGCTCGACTTCGAACAGAAACGCGGATCCAGAATCGGCTTACCCTGATCGAAGCAAATGCATTACATGTTGATTATCAGAATCTTGCACCGGGTACAAAGTGGCGCATTGTTGGAAATCTTCCCTACAACATTTCCACACCTTTGCTTTTTGTTTTGCTGAACCATGCAGCAGATATTCAGGACATGTACTTTATGCTGCAAAAAGAAGTTGTCGAACGGATGACTGCTACACCCGGAAGCAAAACTTACGGACGGCTTTCAATCATGGTGCAGTATCGCTGTCAGGTTGATGCCCTGTTTGATGTACCACCTGAGTCTTTTCTACCCCCACCAAAGGTCATGTCTGCAGTCGTGCGCTTACAACCTAGGCCATGGTCCTTACGATGCGACAACGACGACATCCTTGATCGTCTGGTCGCTCGTCTGTTCAATCAGCGTCGCAAGACATTGCGCACCATTCTGCGGGGTACGATGACCGATGAACACTGGCAACAACTTGATATAGATCCAAGTGCCCGGCCAGAAACCCTGCCGATCGACTCGTTGATCTTGCTGAGCAACCATCTGGCCCTTCGGAATGTCATGCCATGATCGATATCAGGATTGCCGTGCAACCATCGTATCTCGCTGAACAATCTCAACCTGAGCAGCAAAGCTACGTTTTTGCATACCAGATCACCATCACGAACCGTGGCTCTGTAGGTGCTCAACTTTTGCGCCGATCCTGGCGGATCACTGATGGCAGTGGTCAGGTTCAGGAAGTACATGGCGAGGGTGTTGTCGGCATGCAGCCAAGTCTTGAAGACCGTGGTGGTACTTTTCAGTACAGTAGCCACGCCGTCTTAACCACACCCATAGGCTGGATGGAAGGCTTTTACGAATTTGTTGATACCGACGGCATCATACATCAAGTACCCATTCCTCGCTTCACCCTTGTCGTTCCAGGGACTCTGAACTGATGGCACACTACATTGTCGGCGATCTGCAGGGTTGTCACGGGGCACTGGTGGAACTTCTTCGACGTATTGATTTTTCGCCAAGCCGAGACCTTCTCTGGTGTGCAGGCGATCTTGTCAACCGTGGCCCTGATTCTCTGGCCACCCTGAGGCTGCTCACAAGTCTTGGTTCGTCTGCAGACAGTGTTCTGGGTAATCATGATTTTCATCTTATGGCGACCTATGTTGGCCTCGGTAAAGCCAAACCACAAGACCGCATTGATACACTTCTGTCCGCCAAAGACGGGGCCGAGTTGATCTTTTGGCTTCGGCACCGTCCCATGCTGCTGCAAAACTCCCATCACAAGGTGGTTCTGACCCATGCGGGTATTCCACCGTGTTGGAATATCCCAACTGCTGCCTTGCTGGCAACCGAAGTTGAGCAGTGTTTACAGAGCGAGCGCTGGCAGAACCTTCTGGCAAAACTTTATGGCAACAAACCTAATCCATGGTCCAGGCAGCTGAAGGGTATGAGTCGCCTACGTTGTATCATCAACTATCTAACCCGTATGCGGCTGTGTCAGGCTGATGGCACGCTGGAATTCGAGCACAAGGGAGGCATTCTTGGTCAGCTACCGGACGGCTTCAAAGCCTGGTTTGACTGGCCGCACCCTGACTGGGAAGGCATGGATATTGTTTTTGGACACTGGTCGACACTAGAACAGGAACTGAATCGCTCCAATATCATTGCACTTGATACGGGGTGTGTCTGGGGGGGGAACCTTTCTGCAGTGGAACTCGGCAGTCGAAACAGGATTCATATTCCTTGTTTACTCGGTGGTGACCCGCTAAAAACATCATGAACGACTACTGGACTCAGCAAAGATCCTGACAGACCCCATATCTCGAACTAATCTTAAAAGAGAAAAGTTGGTTTTCCAGTTCTGGGAGGTGCTATGTCGATCTTCAGTCGTTATCAGAATCGCTTCATCCAGTCACATGAAGAAACTATGTCTCTGGCTGAATATCTTGATCTTTGTCGACAAGACCCAACTGCTTACGCCACGGCTGCTGAACGGCTGTTACTGGCAATTGGCGAGCCTGAACTGATTGATACCTCACGAGACCCGGTTTTGTCCCGAATTTTTTCGAACAAGATGATTAAACGCTATCCTGCTTTTGCGGAATTCTACGGCATGGAGGAAGCCATTGAGCAGATCGTTTCCTATTTTCGTCATGCAGCCCAGGGGCTAGAAGAAAAGAAACAGATACTTTACCTACTCGGCCCTGTCGGGGGCGGCAAGTCCTCACTGGCGGAACGCCTGAAAAGCCTGATGGAGGCAACGCCATTTTATGCGCTTGACGGCAGTCCAGTCCATGAGTCCCCGCTAGGCCTGTTCCGCATGGAAGAGGATGGAGCGGAGCTTGAAAAAGAATACGGAATTCCCCAGCGCTATCTGCGCAATATCATGTCTCCATGGGCCATGAAGCGTCTGCATGAATACGATGGCGATATTCAGAAGTTCCGTGTTGTCAAACGCCGGCCCTCTATTCTGGATCAGATTGCCGTAGCCAAGACTGAACCCGGTGATGAGAACAACCAGGACATTTCGGCACTGGTAGGCAAGGTAGACATCCGCCGTCTCGAGGAATTTGCGCAAAGCGATCCAGATGCCTATGCCTTCTCCGGGGGACTTTGCAAGGCAAATCGAGGGTTACTGGAATTTGTAGAAATGTTCAAAGCTCCGATCAAGGTGTTACACCCCTTGCTCACTGCCACTCAAGAAGGTAACTACAACGGCACTGAAGCGATTGGCCCCATCCCCTTTGACGGCATTGTACTGGCCCATTCCAATGAAGCCGAATGGCAAAGTTTTCGCAACAACAAAAACAATGAAGCCTTCATAGACCGTATTTACATCGTGAAGGTTCCTTATTGCCTACGCGTCAGTGAAGAAATTGCCATTTATCAGAAGCTCCTCGACAACTCCTCCTTGAGTGCAGCGCCCTGTGCACCCGATACCTTGCGCATGCTGGCACAATTCTGTGTGCTTTCTCGGCTGACTCCACCAGAAAACTCTTCGCTTTTCTCAAAAATGCGCATTTATGATGGTGAAAACCTCAAAGACACAGATCCAAAAGCTAAATCCTTTCAAGAATATCGGGATGCTGCCGGTGTCGATGAAGGCATGACCGGATTGTCGACCCGTTTTGCCTTCAAAATTTTATCCAAGGTTTTTAATTATGATCACTCCGAAGTTGCTGCCAATCCTGTTCACTTACTCCATGTCCTTGAGACAAGGATTGAACAGGAACAGTTCCCCAAGGACGTACATGAACGCTATCTCGGTTTTATCAAGGAATATCTTGCACCACACTATGTTGAATTCATTGGCAAGGAAATCCAGACCGCCTACCTGGAATCCTACTCGGAATATGGCCAGAACATTTTTGACCGTTATGTTGTCTACGCTGATTTCTGGATTCAGGATCAGGAATACCGTGACCACGATACTGGTGAAATACTGAATCGGCAGAGCCTGAACGAAGAACTTGAGAAGATTGAAAAACCTGCAGGTATTTCCAATCCCAAAGACTTTCGCAATGAAGTGGTCAATTATGTTTTGCGCGCGCGCGCCAGCCATAATGGCCGCAACCCAAGCTGGCTGTCCTATGAAAAGCTGAGGGCAGTCATTGAAAAGAAGATGTTCTCCAACACTGAAGATCTGTTGCCGGTTATTTCGTTTAACCCCAAGGCATCACGTTCTGATCAGCAGAAGCATCAGGATTTTGTCAAACGAATGGTGGAACGAGGTTACACAGAGAAGCAGGTACGCTTGCTCTCAGAATGGTATTTACGGGTGCGTAAAGCCCAGTAAGGGGGTGTGACCGCATGAGTTACATCGTGGATAGACGCCTCAATGGCCGCCACAAAAGTACGGTTAACCGTCAGCGCTTTCTTGATCGTTATAAAGCACAAATCAAGGATGCCGTGACCGATGCCATTACCCGTCGCTCCATTACAGACATGGATCGGGGTGATTCCATTTCCATTCCTGCCAGAGATCTGTCCGAGCCCATGTTTCAGCACGGACCAGGAGGCATTCGTCAACGTGTCATGCCAGGCAACCGGGAGTTTGTTCGCGGCGACCGGCTGCCCCGCCCTGAGGGACAGGGCAATGGGCGTGGTGGACAGGCATCTGATACGGGCGAGGGCGAAGATCAGTTTGTCTTCAACATCTCCCAAGAAGAATTTCTGAATTTCCTCTTTGATGACCTTGAGTTACCCCGACTGCTGAAACGACAGTTGGCTGGAGTTGAAAGTTTCCAATGGCAAAAAGCTGGGATTATACAAAGTGGCAATCCCGCCAAAATCAATATTGTGCGCAGCATGCGTCAGGCATCCGCACGTCGGATGGCACTTGGCAGTTCGAGCCGGCAGCGTTTGCGTGTCGTTGAAAAAAATCTTGCCGAAACCGACCTTGATGAATTAACACGACTGGCACTGCTTGAAGAAGCACAGATACTTCGGCGCAAACTATCGCGCATCCCCTTTATAGACACACTGGATTTGCGCTACAACCATCATGTGCGCGTTCCCAAACCCACCGCGCAAGCTGTCATGTTTTGCCTTATGGACGTTTCGGGGTCAATGACTCAGGAAACCAAAGACCTTGCTAAGCGCTTTTTCATTCTTCTCTATCTTTTTCTGAAACGCAATTATCAACGAATCGAAGTTGTTTTTATTCGCCACCATACCAGTGCCCGCGAAGTGGATGAACAAGAGTTTTTCTATGCGCGTGAAACAGGTGGTACCATCGTCAGCAGTGCCCTTGAACTCATGCAAGACATCTTGCAGCAACGCTACCCTGCTGAAACATGGAATATTTACGCAGCGCAGGCATCTGATGGCGATAACTGGAACGAGGACTCTCCCCACTGCGTTGCCTTGCTGCAATCGGGAATTTTGCCCTTACTTCAGTACTATGCCTACATTGAAATAACACCTCGGGAACATCAGTCACTTTGGGAATCTTACGCAACATTGCTTGAATCTTTTGGTGAACGATTTGCCATGCAACAAATCAGTTCGGCAGCCGATATCTACCCCGTTTTTCGCAGCCTGTTTGCGCGTAAACCAGGAGGCTGACCATGGCTCGACGCAACAAGCCCATCTCGACCGGCTCAGAATGGACGTTTGAACTTTTGGCCCGTTACGATGCCGAGATTGCTCAACTGGCGCACCGACGCTACCAACTGGATACCTATCCCAACCAGATTGAGGTGATCAGTTCAGAACAGATGATGGATGCCTATGCAGCCGTTGGGATGCCGATTAATTATCATCACTGGTCTTTTGGCAAGCATTTTGTCTCCGTGGATCAGGCCTATCAACGTGGCCAAATGGGTCTGGCCTATGAAATCGTGATCAATTCCAATCCCTGCATTGCCTACCTCATGGAAGAGAACACCATGACCATGCAGGCACTGGTCATCGCCCATGCTTGCTATGGTCACAATTCTTTTTTCAAAGGTAATTACCTGTTTCGAACCTGGACCGACGCCAGTGGTATCATTGATTATCTGGTGTTTGCCCGAAACTACATTCAGGCCTGCGAGGAACGGCACGGCCGTGAGGAGGTAGAACTGCTGCTCGACTCATGTCATGCCCTAATGCACTACGGAGTTGACCGTTACAAGCGCCCTTACCCCATTTCTGCCCAAGAAGAACAGCAACGTCAGGCCGAGCGTGAAACCCTGCTGCAACAACAGGTCAATCTGCTCTGGCGTACCATTCCGGGCAAAACTGATCCCGGGAGCGAGGCACACAGCCATCGAAGATTTCCCAGCGAACCACAGGAAAACTTGTTGTATTTCTTGGAAAAGAATGCACCATTACTTGAGTCATGGCAAAGGGAAATTGTTCGGATTGTTCGCAAACTGGCGCAATATTTCTACCCACAGCGACAAACGCAGGTCATGAATGAAGGCTGGGCTACCTTTTGGCACTATCACCTGATCCAGGATCTTTACGATCTGGGTCTGGTGCATGACGGATTCATGTTGGAATTCCTCACCAGCCATACTTCAGTCGTGGCCCAGCCTGCTTACGATCAGCCTTGGTACAATGGCATCAATCCCTATGCGCTTGGCTTTGCCATGTACCGTGACATCCGACGCATTTGTGAGCAGCCTACCGATGAGGATCGTCGCTGGTTTCCTGACTGGGCAGGTAGTCCGTGGCTTGAAACACTCAAATTTGCCATGCAGAATTTCAAGGATGAAAGCTTTGTGCAGCAGTTTTTGAGCCCACGACTGATGCGTACGTTTAAACTGTTCAGTCTGCTGGATCATCCTGACGAAGACTCTCTGATGATTGACGCCATCCACGACGAGTCGGGGTATCGTGTGGTACGTCAAGCATTATCAGATCAGTATAACCTGGGCTTTAATGAACCCAATATTCAAATCTGGGATGTAGATTTGCGAGGCAATCGTTCCCTGACCCTGCGCCACGAACGGCATAGCCAGCGTCCACTGGGGGCAAGTACAGAAATCATGATGAAACATCTTTTTCGACTTTGGAAATTTGATGTCCATCTTGAATCCTGGGATCAGGGTAGCTGTCGTGAATCATGGCACATTGATGCTAAAGGTGTGGAGCAGCGCGGGGCATGACTGAGCTTGATCCTGATGTTGGACGAAATTTCCTTGCCCATATAGATGCAGATTGGTCGAGGATCATCGCCTTGGCTGATCCCTGGCAACAACCGGAACGCCTGGCTGATTCGCCCTATAAATACCTGCTGCGTGCGATTGCACACCAGCATGTTCATGCCCGTGCCGCAGCCAGCTTGCTGGCACGCCTAGGTGGATTTTTTGGCGACCTGCCCTCTCCACAACAAGTATTGGCATCTACTCCAGCTGATCTCAGGTCACTCGGTTTCTCAACGGCCAAAAGCCATGCATTGTTTGACCTTGCCGACCATGCACAACGTGGAATGATTCCCAGTAACACCGAAGCCTTGGCCATGTCTGATGATTCGCTTCGACAGGTACTTACAACCGTCCGCGGCATTGGTCCATGGACAGTGGACATGTTATTGATTTTTCATCTTGGACGGCAGGATGTTTTACCCACGGGTGATTTTGGTGTACGTGAAGGATTCCGGCGGCTGAAAAAACATGCAAAACAACCAAAACATACTGAGTTGGCAGCTCTTGGGCAAGCTTGGTCACCTTATCGGACACAAGCAACCTGGTATCTCTGGCAAGCTGCACGACTTTTGCCTGTTCCGGAGACACAGCCATGATATCTTTTCTGGTCGGTGGTGCTGTTCGCGACCGTTTGCTTGGACTGGATGTTCATGAACGTGACTTTGTTGTAATCGGATCAACCCCCGACGAACTTCTTAAACAGGGATTTCGGCAGGTGGGTCGTGGTTTTCCGGTTTTCCTGCATCCTGAAACCCATGAAGAGTACGCACTGGCACGCAAAGAACTCAAAACCAGCAGTGGCCATACAGGATTTCACTGCGACTTTGGACCGGAAGTGACTCTGGAACAGGATCTGCATAGGCGAGACCTCACCATCAATGCCATGGCAGAAGATGAGTATGGCAACATCATTGATCCCTATGGCGGTCAAGCAGACCTTGAGTTGCGCTGTTTGAGACATATATCACCGGCATTCAGCGAAGACCCGCTGCGGCTTTTGCGTGTGGCACGGTTTGCCAGTCATTTGGCCGGGCTGGGATTTCACGTTGCGCCTGAAACGATGGAATTGATGCGAACGATCAGCCAAAGCGGAGAACTTGAATCGCTCACCGCAGAGCGTGTCTGGAAAGAGACGGCTCGCGCCCTGGCAAGTCCAAATCCATCCGTCTATTTTCAGATTCTTGAAGCCAGTGGCGCACTTGAGCCTTTGTTTCCAGAGCTTGCAGCTTTGATCGGTGTTCCTCAGAATCCACAATGGCACCCTGAAATCGATACCTGGTTACATACCCAGATGGCTCTTGAACAAGCAGCGGTCATGAAGGCTCCTTTGCAGGTACGTTTTGCTGTACTGACCCATGATCTTGGAAAAGCATCCACGGAAAACCATTTATTGCCGCACCACCCCGGTCACGGAGAACGCGGCATTCCACTCATCGAACAACTCGCCCAACGCTTGCGTGTTCCGCGTGAACTCCGTGATCTTGCCATTCAAGTCGCCGCCTGGCATATATCCATCCACCGGCTTGCCGACCACGAAGGTGGCATGAATCACTCTGACCTATTGCGAATTCTACATGGCCTGGATGGCTTTCGTCGCCCTGACCGAGTTCACGATGTTGTACTGGCCTGCCGTTGCGACATACGTGGACGGATGGGACATGAGCATGCTGAATATCCTCAGGGCAAAAAGTTGCTTGATGCACTTGAGGCGGCGTCAAGGGTTCGAGTGGCCAATTTGAATATAGAGACACGGGATGGCAAAGGCATCGCCCAATCTCTGGACGCAGCCCGATTGAACGCCATCGAGATGGCCTTGAAGCACTAATCATCCTAATTTAGAAAAACCTGCTGATTCCGACATTCCATAAAAGTGCAGCAACCTGCTGAAAACCATGAACATGACGCTGCAACGGGATGTACAGCATTGCATTTGCCATCCAGTGATCTGAGAGATTGGCTTGAAGTCCTGGAGTTAGAAACAGATTATTGTAACCACTATTGGCATTTTGATACTGGGCATCACCACCTCCCTGATCGTGGGATCGCCACTGGGCATTGATCTGCAACATCGGCATCAGATGTGTGGTTGTGAGCCAGGCATCCTCATGAATCCCCAGACTGGCATTTAAACTGTCTCCGGGACGATATCCCTCGTATCGGTTCAAAGCCCGACGATACAGCGCTTGCATAAACCAGCCCGATGTACTCCAATTACCCACCCAATACCCTCCCATGAGCGCATCCGTCGTGCCGGTACCCGGCTGTGTATCCCGATCCAGCAAGGGCGAACCTTGATAACGGGCGCCTGCATGGGTTGAACCCGTTGGCAATTTGAATCCAAACTCAATGCCTTGCGACATGTCTTCTGAAAATCCGGAGTAAATAGCCGTAACCCGAAGATCTGACAAGGCTGTGACATCGGTCGATTCGATCATTGGGGAAGGATCCAAAAAGCCAACACTTCCCTGAACATCGGTTACGAAATGACGTTTCCAGACAGGTATCATCAACATCATGCTCCAGCTTCGAGTGAAGCGATGTTGGGCTGTCAGATTAAAAAATCCGGTGTCAATCTGTTTATCCGGATTCAATTGCCCTGATGCATGTCGCTCCCCCTGATCAGTCTCATCCTGATTCATCCGACTGTACTGGAGGGACAAAATATCTGGGTGATAACTGTTCGGTAATCCTGGAACGGCAAGATTGAATATTCCGCATCCACAGGCACATCCCCACGCATCGGGCAAAAGCAAAATCGTGAGCAAAATCCAGAACAGGCGCTTCATGAACATGATCGTAGCTTCTCCAATTCCAGAATGATTGGATGCCTATCTTAACCATGCTTCAGAGCCTGTTCCATGCGACATTTTGTCGCATGGAACATTTCGGTTCTGATTCATATGAGCTATAATTCTATCGCATGCGACTTAATTAAGAGTCCAAATACTTATGAGTAACCTAAATATCTATGAGTAAAGACCACGGACCCCGGCTTGATGACCAAATCTGCTTTCGGCTGTATGCTGCGGCACGTCTCGTCACCCGTCTCTACCAACCTTTTCTCGATGCCCTAGGTATTACCTACCCACAATACATCGTGCTCATGATCCTTTGGGAACAGGAACCCTGCAGGGCTACCGATATCGGCCAAAGAGCGTTTCTTCACTCCAATACGCTGACACCGTTGCTGAGAAGACTGGAAGAACAAGGCCTGATCGTCCGTGAACGATCAATTACTGATGAACGTTCCCTAAACATTTTTCTTACCGACAAGGGTAGAGCGCTTGAGTTTCACTGCGCTGGCCTGTCTGAATCCCTCATGCAGGACTCATCATGGAATCATAATGACTTTAAACAACTGCGTCAGTTGCTTGACCTCCTGCTGAACACTCTGTCCAAGCCGGAATGAGCCGGCTATACTTGCCTCTTTGGCAGCTCGCCACAGGGAGTTGGTTACACCATGGCAAAACATCTGGGGTCTTCCTTGCTGACTTTTCAGGACATGATCCTGACCTTGCAGCACTACTGGGCCGCTCAAGGCTGTGTGATCGTACAACCCTACGATATGGAAATGGGGGCGGGAACTTTTCACACAGCAACATTTCTGAGGGCCATTGGACCTGAGTCCTGGCGAGCCGCCTACGTACAACCATCCCGTCGGCCAACAGATGGTCGCTATGGTGAAAATCCGAACCGTCTTCAGCACTATTATCAGTTTCAGGTAGTCCTGAAGCCCAGTCCGGACAACATTGTTGAGCTTTATCTGGAATCGCTGCGTCAACTAGGGATCGATACCAGCGTCCACGATATCCGTCTGGTTGAAGACAACTGGAAGTCTCCTAGCCTCGGTGCCTGGGGACTTGGCTGGGAAATATGGCTCAATGGTATGGAAGTAACCCAGTTTACGTATTTTCAACAGGTTGGCGGTATTGACTGCTATCCGGTTACCGGGGAAATCACCTACGGTCTTGAGCGAATTGCCATGTATCTACAAGGCGTGGATTCTGTTTATGATCTGATCTGGTCTCAAAGCCCTGAAGGGCTTGTCCGTTACGGCGACGTGTTTCATCAGAACGAAGTAGAAATGTCGACCTACAATTTTGAACAAGCCGATACCCATCATCTCTTTGCCCAATTTGAACATTGTGAGCAGGAAGCGCTGCGACTGATTCAGTGCGCACTCGCCTTGCCAGCCTATGAACAGCTCCTCAAAGCGTCCCACAGTTTCAACCTTCTTGATGCCCGGCGCGCTATTTCCGTGACCGAACGGCAGCGCTTCATCCTGCGCTTGCGTACCGTTGCAACTCAAGTTGCCTCGGCTTATCTTGAAGCCCGTCGTCGGCTTGGTTTCCCACTGGCTCATGAAGAAATTCGCGCCAGTTGGCTACAACATGAGCAAGGGAGTGCTGTCTGATGTTACACGAACATTTTCTATTTGAGCTCGGAACCGAGGAACTGCCACCAACATCGCTCAAGAATTTGGCCGAGGCACTCTTGCAGAATGTCTGCACGTTGTTGAGCAAGCATCATCTGCACTTCGAAGAGCAGGCAGCTCGATGGTTTGCCACGCCCCGTCGTCTGGCAATTCTTATTCCTGATCTGGCCAAAGAACAACCCGATCGACAGGAATGTGTCGATGGACCACCATTGAAAGCCTGCTGGGCAGCTGATGGAAGCCCGACAGCAGCACTGCTTGGATTTGCACGCAAACAGGGTGTTAATATTGATCAACTCCAAAAAGGCACAGATCGTATTCAGCTGACCCGATCTATAGCTGGCCAACCAACCCGGATACTGTTGCCAGCGTTGCTTGAGCAGGCACTGGCAGATCTGCCTATTGCTAAACGCATGCGCTGGGGTAGCCGCAGAGATGAATTTGTGCGCCCGGTTCACTCGGTATCGATGCTGCATGGCTCCGAGCTTATTGAGGGAGAGCTGTTCGGCATTCCCAGCCAGCGTACAGTTTTTGGGCACCGTTTTATGGCTACAGGCCCTTGGACGCTTACCCACGCCAGTGATTATCAAAACACCCTGCGCTCAGCACATGTTATTGCCGACTTTTCCGAACGTCGCAACCTCATCATCAAACAAGTTCGTGATTTGGAAGCGCAACACCAGGCCCAAGCCATCATGCCCGATGCGTTGCTGGATGAAGTAACCGCTCTGGTCGAGTGGCCTGTCGCCCTGACGGGAAGTTTTGATGCTTCCTTTCTCTCCGTTCCCCAGGAAGCACTGATCTCGACCATGCAAGGCAATCAGAAATACTTTCCTCTGACCGACAGCCAGGGCAACTTGTTGCCCCATTTTATTTTTATCAGCAACATCAAATCGCCTGAGCCGGAATGGATCATTGCCGGCAATGAACGCGTGGTACGTCCGCGTCTGAGTGATGCAGCTTTCTTCTATACTCAGGATTGCCGTAAAACGCTGGAGCAGCATCATGTTGCCAATGCCCAGGTCATCTTTCAGGCGCAACTTGGCACCGTCGCTGACAAGGCAGATCGCGTACGGCGTTTGGCTGTACTGATTGCCAAACAGATCGGTGCAGATCAGGTACGGGCCGAGCGGGCGGGGACCTTGTGCAAAGCTGATCTGGCAACCTTAATGGTTCAAGAATTTCCTGAGCTCCAAGGCATTATGGGACGTCGTTATGCACAGGTACAGAACGAGGATCTTGAAGTTGCCGAGGCGCTCTGGGAACAATATTTGCCACGTTTTGCTGGTGATCAGTTGCCCAAGACAGTGACCGGCCAGATCCTGGCTCTGGCTGAGAAGCTCGATACCTTATGTGGGATATTTGGCGTAGGCCTTATTCCAACAGGCTCGGCTGATCCCTTTGCCCTACGCCGGGCTAGCTTGGGGGTGCTCAGAATACTTATGGGCATGTCGACCACCCTTTCCCTTGATGATCTGATCAATCAGGCTCTGCAAGGTTTTCAGGTAGCCCTAGATTCAGATACCCAAACCCGACTGATTGAGTTTTTTGTTGCACGCTATCGTGCTCATTATGAAGAACAGGGTATTGCAGCCGAAACCCTGCAGGCCGTCATCGCCTGTGAACATCTTCTACCCCGACCTGTTGACCGGCGGGTTCAGGCCCTGCACAAATTTTTGCAAAACCCAGCATTAGCCCATCTGGCTGCAGCCGACCGACGTGTACGTCGCCTGCTGGAAGGCCATCAACATGAAGCTAGCGAAAAGATCGATCAAAACTTGTTTGAAACCGATGCGGAGCATCGGTTGTATCAGCGTATCATGGATCTGAAACCACAACTAAGTTCTCTGGTCGCAGAGGAGAACTATCTGCAAGCACTGGAACGACTGGCTGATCTACGCGCTGAAGTAGACACATTCTTTGAACAGGTCATGGTACTGGTTGATCACAGCGACCTCCGAAACAACCGTCTTGGGCTTTTGAAAAATCTGCATGATTTACTCAGCTCAGTAGCCGACTTGTCGTTACTGGGACGCTGAAATGAAACTAGTTGTGTTGGATCGGGACGGTGTCATCAATCAAGACCGCGATGACTACGTCCGGTCGGTTCAGCAATGGGTGCCTTTACCAGGCTCCATTGAGGCTATGGCTCGACTGTCGCGTGCCGGCTGGGGCATTTATGTTGCGACCAATCAATCCGGACTTGGGCGGGGGTACTTTAGCGAGCATGTCCTGCGCGCCATGCACGAGCGAATGCGCCATCTTCTTGCTGGACATGGTGCCCATGTAGAGGGAATTGTTTGGTGTCCGCACACACCATCGCAGTCTTGTAGCTGTCGCAAACCTCTGGCTGGTATGCTCGACACCATTCAGGCCATGGCCGGCATAAAGAGCCTTGATGGGGTTCCTCTGATTGGTGATAGTATTCGTGATCTCGAGGCTGCCTCTTTACGAGGAATGACTCCTTTTCTTGTCCGCACCGGCAAAGGACGTATCAGTGAGCAGGAAATCGTTGGCAATCCTCAGCATCCATTTCACCACGTACCGATCTATGATGACCTTGCCACTTGGGTTGATGCCTGGTTGCTCAATCGGGATTGATCAACGTTTTTTCACTCCACATGTTCGACTTGATCGGCAAACCCTGAAAGAAGCGATCAGCATCACGGGAAGACTGCATCGGAACTTCTTCCATGGTCACATGCCCCCCCCAAGGATAAATGATAATAGGAGCCGTTGGCTGATCATGATGCCAGCGTAACAAAAGCGTTCTTGGTACAAACTTGTCTTTAGCGCCCCATTCAATCAGCATAGGGGTCTTGATCTCGGGAATCATCTTGGCATAGTGTTCGGTCTGGGCTGCCTTGCGCAGTGCCACCAGAGTCTTCATCATGGCAACACGATTACCCTGTCGCTGGGACAGATCATAATAACGCTCGATAATCCCGTCGTTCAAACGATCAGGATCCGCATAAACTTCACGGGCAACATGGGTTACCAAGGCACGAGGGGCACCAAGATAGCTCAGATCGCGGATTCCCGGTGTCGTCATGAAATTGATGATGGGCGGCAATCTCTGCGGATAGCCTAGAGGCTGGATCAGGACCAGTTTGTCAACCCGTTCCGGATGGTGCAGGGCATACATCCATGCAACCATCGCACCTTGAGAATTACCCGCCAGATAGAAATGATCCAGTTTGATGGCATCAACAAAATCGCTGAAAAACTGCTCCATGTGTTCCGGTGAGTAATCATTAGACCCCTGAAGAGGACCCGTGAGACCATTGCCAGGCATATCAAGACGGACGATACGATAGCTGCCCCCCAAATAGTGCACCCAACCATCCCATGTCTGCATGGATGCCATGACCGCATGCACCAGCACAAGCGTCGGACCATCCGGATTGCCTTCAATCCGGTAATGCACCGGTGTTCCATCGATGACCATAAAGCGTGAAAAACGGTTGGCATAGCGCGCCTTGAGTACATCCATGGATTTATGTCCCATGCCAAGCGAACTACAACCCGACATGACAACAAAAACAACTGCCAAAAGGCATTTCATCCATCGCCTCAGCCGTATCATCACTGAGCTCCCTTCAGCCATAATCATTCCCTATACCCTAAGCATGATTGTCTCATTATAGCCCTGATTATGTGGGAAGCCGAACCGTGCATACATCCAGAATTACCATAGAGCAACAAAGTGACTGAGCCCATCATGTCCGGACTCCCGTAGGGATGATTTTGCCTGAAAAAATTGTCATCAAGGTCATTCTGTTCCTGATCGGGCATGATAGTCTAGGCAAAGAGGGAGGATTGATCGATGAAAATCACAAAAAAAAGGAAAATCTGGATTACCGGAGCAAGTAGCGGTATTGGTCGGGCATTGGCCGTTGAACTGGCCCATCGTGGGCATGATCTGGCACTTACGGCCCGGCGAGTCGATGTGTTGAGAACCTTGAGAGACGAACTGAGTGGCTGTGGGGTTCAGATTGAGGTTGCTGAGCTTGATGTCTCCAGACCTGAGGATATACCCGATGTGCTTGATCGCCTCGTTGAATCCTTAGGAGGCCTTGATATTGCTATTGCCAATGCCGGGATCACCCATGTCCACCGCACAGGCGATCTTGAACATCTCTCCCAGGAATATCAGGTCATACAAACTAATGTGATTGGCGCCATTGCCACTTTGAACGCAGCTGCTGTGTGGTTTCGCAGACAGGGATATGGTCAGTTGGTTGGCATTTCATCGGTCGCTGCCTGGTTGACCCTGCCCGGTAGTGCCACCTACTGTGCATCCAAAGCGGCTTTGACGGCCTGGCTCAATGCTGTGCGCGCCGAACTCCAGCCTCATGGTATTCAGGTCCTCAGCGTTCATCCAGGTTTTATCGAAACGGATATAGCCCCTAACATGAAGCGCTATCCATTCGTCATTAGCGCTGAAAAAGCGGCCTCATCGATTGCACAGGCCCTCGGTACTGAAACCCGAACACTGGTCGTACCCCAATGGCCCTGGCAGTATCTGGTACCTGTACTGCGTCGGATACCGGATCGTTTATTGCAGCGCATGATTTAGCAAGGAGGTCATCTCATGAAACCTTTAGGCCCCGTTGACCAGCTTTTTCTCTGGATGGAACGCCGCCAGCAGCCTATGCATGTAGCCGGACTCCAGTTATTCACCTATCCTGAAGATGCCGGCCCTCGCTACGTCAGCGAACTTGCTGAGCAATTGCGGTCGTTCAAAGCGCCGGTTTATCCTTTTAATCAACGCCTTGAAACCCGCCTTGGCCAAGCATTCTGGGAAGAAGATCACCAGTTTGATCTTGAACACCATTTTCGCCATGAGGCTTTGCCGAAACCCGGTCGGATCCGCGAACTTCTGGCGCTCGTTTCTGCCGAACATAGTAATTTACTTGATCGAGCTCGGCCACTGTGGGAAGTCCATCTTATCGAAGGAATTCAGGGGAAACGTTTCGCACTTTACAGCAAGATTCATCACAGTGTTGTTGACGGTGTATCTGCCATGCGGATGGGCATGCGTGCACTTTCCACTGATCCGGACGAACGCAATCTTCCACCACTTTGGGCACGACCACAAAAACGCCGCGAGCTAAGCCTGCCGAACGTTGCAGACGTCGCAACAGGTCTGGCTCGTCTTACTTCCGGCTTGGGGGCGCAGGTCACTACTATGCCAACGGTCATCCGGGAAATCATGCGTTCGATGCAAAAGGCTCGCAAAGACCCGGATTATGTCTCGGTATTCCAGGCTCCCGAATGTATTCTCAATACCCGCATCACCGGATCGAGACGTTTCGCCGCCCAGTCCTACTCCTTATCGCGTATTCGGGCTATCGCCCGAACCATGGATTGTACAATCAACGATGTGGTGCTCACCATATGTGGTGGAGCGCTGAGAGAGTATCTGATCAGTCAAAGAGCTCTGCCAGATCGCCCCCTGATTGCCATGGTTCCTCTTAATCTGCGTCAGGACGACAGTGTCGGTGGTAATGAAATCGCCATGATTTTGGCAAACCTAGGCACGCATATCGCTGACCCAGCACATCGGCTTCAGGTGGTTCGCGCTTCTGTCCTCGATGCCAAACATCGCTTCAGCCAAATGACACCAGCGGAAATTCTTAATTACACAGCATTAACTCTAGCACCAGGCGGATTGCACTTGCTGACAGGCATAGCACCCTCCTGGCTGGCCTTTAATGTCGTGATTTCCAATGTACCGGGTCCAAAGGAACCACTTTACTGGAATGGTGCCCGTCTACAGGGAATATATCCGGTCTCTATTGTTCTGGATCGTATGGCGATCAACATTACACTCACGAGCTATGTTGATTCGCTGGAGTTCGGCATCATTGCCTGCCGGCGAACCTTGCCCTCAGTTCAGCGCTTGCTGGATTATCTTGAAACCAACATCGTTGAACTGGAGCGTGCCGCAGGTATTATTCCTTAATTTGCTGAGAACCTAGACCTCAGAGTGCACCTGCACCACTGGCTGCAGGTGCTGTTGCTTTTTCTTGCTCCATTGCATGCACACGAATCTGTTCCTGTGCGGTAAACATGCTGCTCCGTAGTTGATCAACCTGATTCTGACGCTCATCAGGGCTTAGTGAGGCATTGTTCATCAAGGCAGTCCGTTGCTGCATAAACTGCTGTACCTTGCCATCAAACTGGCTCTGGGCCTGATCAAGCGCATCTAATCGATCAGCGGCCGCTGCGCCGACAAGATTTTCGCGGATTTGCCGCAACTGGGCAGCAGAGCCATGACGTTTTTTCCAATCCTGTGTCAAAGCCTGGAGTGATTCGTACTGGATCTGCGGCTGCATCGACTGGCGCAACTGCATGGGCAAGGTATCAAGAGCCTCCGACAAGGCGGATGCCTTGGCCTCCGGGCTTAAATGGTTATCCTGCATGATCTGCATACGCGTCAGGGTGTACTGATCATACACTTCCTGTTCGCCAAAAAAAGCCTGTAGAACATCCGGCTCGAAATACTGTTTGCGTAAACTTTGCAGAGCGTTCATGCGACCACGCAGTATCGCAAGATCCGGATGAGGACCTGTTGAACTGTCGGGCAAATTTTGTGTGGCCTTCTTGTAGGCAACATATTCATCAAGAATATGGAGGGCCTGAGTCTCTGCCTGAGGCGAAAGATGATGGTTACGAATATACGCCTGGATCCGGGTCAGAATGACACGAATGGGTTCTTCACCCTGGGCACTCAGAAAGAAATCAAAAAGGTCACGCAGGGCACGACTCAAGATCAATTGCCCACTGGCATCCATTTGAAGACCATCAGGAACGTCAGCACCTTGCAGGCTATGGGGCAAGGATTCAAGACCGGTGACAAAACGGGGCAGGGCTGGCAGGGCTACGGAATTCGACGCAATCACCGAAACCGCTTCCTGATCCTTGTCAGCGGAGCGCTGTTGCCTTTGCTGAATCACGAACACAAGCAATACGAGCGATAAGGCAAGCAGCAGCAACCAGCGGATCATGCGAGCACGGGGTGTCATGTCCAAATTCCTGAATCTGATGTTAAAGAACTTTGTATTATGGTTATGGGTGGCAGTACACTCCGAATACCCTAATCAGGATACTCTTCGTCATGCATGGCGCAAAGCATATCGATCTGGTGTCAAAGGTCAAGATGTTCCTCGTAAACGGATCTTTTTTGCTCATGATTTGCCTTGTGGTCTGTCCAGCTGCACGAGCACTCCGTCTTTTTAGTCCCGATCTTGGCCCTGGTGGCTGGTTCAAACGTGCACAAGTGTTTCACGGCGACGGCTGCAAAGGACTTAATCATCCTCCAGTAGTGTACTGGACGGATGTACCGATGGGTACACACAGCCTGGCGCTCACCCTGTTCGACCCTGATGCGGCAGACGGGCAGGGGTGG
>JAJZUM010000035.1 GCA_021848605.1 Pseudomonadota bacterium
AGAGTGATGTGCCACAGACTGAGTGATTTCTGTGGCTAATTCTCTTAGATCAGCAAAATCTTTACTTTCTGGCATTAACTGAATGTTCTGATTGGCAATATTTATTAACAGGTTTTTCCTGGATTTTAAATAATCCAGAATATCTACATTAAGGCTTTGTACAAATGTTGTTGCAAAAACTTCAGGAATATGAATATATAAGGTTTCAGCTGATTCACAACGAATAATCTGTTCAAATCGAAAGACATTTTCCTGGTTTCTAAAGTTGGTTTGGCGGAAATATGTCTGACATACAAAGTTTGGCCGGGTCATAACCAAGACCTTGTAATCATGCTGATAACGCAGTAGCTGCATCGTGTTTGCAATGGAAAATAGTGAATAAACGCCACCACCCATAAAATGGATTTCAGGAACAACGACGACCATGATCTTCTTTGCCTGTTCACACTCAGCGGGGAAATAAATGTCTTGCATGCGATGTGTGATCATGCGTTCATAAAATGCTGCATGGAATTTAATATAAATATTATAGGTTGCTGCCTTGTCTGAAGAGTAATCGTTATTGATATAGTTTTGAAATGGAAAGCCACAATAACTGGAGACTTCTGGATCGGCCATTAGTTCTCGAATCACGTTGATTTGTGGATTTGCGAGCTTAAACTCATAAAGGCCCCAAATGATATAATGAAGAAAGGCGTCTACATCTCGAAGTGCATAATCGGGATAAGCTGTTTTATAAAATTCTTCATCAAAGAGTTCACGGAGCTTTGTGATGAGCGGACTATATCCATTTGCAGATTGAACCAATGTTTCATGGACGTTATATTTCGTAATCATACTTGGCTCCATGGAAATCTATCATTAATGGTATGATAAATATAAAATTGTGTTAAATGATATCTATGCCCTTTCTGTGCAATCCGATACAGCTTCTTTCATGTGAGCGACGCTTTAGCATAACATCCTGTTTTCTCTGACCAGTGACAAGAAATGAGAATTGTTTATCATTGAAGCATGAAGTGTGCCAAGGAAGTCAATAACCTATTTGATTCTTTTTAACAGTACATAGAAGGCTCCGCGTCCGCCGTCGTTGGGTTGGGCTGTACAGTATGCTTGAACGGCCTCGATCTGTTTCAGCCAGGCTGCCGCATGACTTTTTAGCGTGGCGGGTTTGCTGGGGTTTCCTTTTCCTGTAATTAATAAGGCTTGAAGAAAGCCCTTATGCTGTAAATGTTGTACCCAGTGGTAGAGTGCCGTACGGGCCTGTTCAATATTCATCCCATGAAGATCCAGTTCGGGGCCTGCGGGCTTGGTAGATAGCGGTTGTCCTGCTCGAAATTTTTTAAGACGCTGATGAGCCATATTGCCGCGGACAAAACATATTTCATCATCCCCCGTCACGGGATGCCATTGTGCTTCAGAGTCGCTGAGTATGTGCGGTGAATCTAGACTGGCTGTAGCATGTGCGCGTAAGCGCATAATATTTTCTTGAGGTGGTTTGGGAGGGGCAATTCGAACAGATTGTGATGAGCGCAGTGGTTGTACCTGTTCAACTTCCTTTCGAAAGAGATGCCCATCGTCTTCTTCATCAGTGAGGAATGTTGTCGAATCGGTCTGTTGTTCAGGGAGGATGAGAGCAGCAACACGATGAAGTTGCCATTGTAATAATTCGAGTTTCTTCATGCCATCATCTATGCTTTTTACGCTGAGTGGTAAATGAGTGAAGCGATGAATCATTCTTTCCTTAATGAGAATATGCGTATTTTGAAAGTCGTGCAACCCAGTCTCTATGAGATTTTAGACGATTGCCCGCTTGCTCATGAGGATGAAACGGTCCATGCTGATGATGTTTATTTTTCCGGAGGTCGACCCGCTTCTGCGCATGTGGCTGTTGTTCTGGATGTCAACAGGGCTTCTCGTTTTTACCAGGCACTGAATTTTGCTGACGTACCCTTGGTGGTTGTTGATCACCGGCCAGGTGTTCTTAAAGCTTGCTTGGTCGAAAATGATTTGTCAGAGCTCTTGTTGCAAGGCAACCTGCGCTTTCATGTCCTTGCGCTTTCTGATGTGGTCGCTCGTGAGTTATCACTTCGATTCATCGTGGTTCAGCTCATGGACTTCTTGATGAAGGGGTTATCTATTGGCTGGATTTTGCCTCAGAACCAAAGTCATGACGCATATCTTCAAATTGTTCATAGTGTCAAAATATCTACGGAACGTACGCTGCATTTGTCTAATTCGGCATGTTATTCCAGAGATCATGTTTGGGATGTGACGGTGGTGAGCCCTTTCTGTGCGATTTTCGATGACCTGGCACGATGCTTTAGTCAGTTGGGTTTGCGAACCCAAATCTTTCGTGTTCCGGATCAGGCTCAGGTTTGGACTCCTGCGCAAAAAATGGGCGCAATCGAGCAGCTTCGCCAACAGCCATCTCGACTTTTGATTGGACGTAATCGAACATTATTCGAGACAGAGCAGTTGGGTGATGCTTTAAGGCCAGAACAGTGGGTCGGTCAAGACTATGTGGCTTGGTGGTGGGATACACCAAATCCCTCCAGTTATTTGGATTTTCAACTCCCAATCGCTCGAGGTATACGCCACCTTGCATTTGCCCATGCGCTGATGCCTGTCTTGCCGCCCATGACTCAGTGGCTGCCGGCGGGAGCTCGATCTCAGTTCCTCGAGCTTGCAACGCATCGAGAGAATCCTCCGCTTTTTGTGATCAGCTTTGTGGGTCAGACACGGTTTACCGCGACTTATCGTAACTGGATTGAATTGGGTGGTGTGCTTGCATCCATGGGTGAGTCGATGATTTTGCCGAAGCTGGATCCACAGGCTGGACCCTTATGGTCCTATCATCAACTATGCGATTGTCGTGTTGAACTGGATGCGGCTGTGGCGCGCGCGAAAAAGTACTTTCCCATGCATGGTTATTTTATTGACTATGCCCGTCAAATGTGTGAAACCGGGCTCTTTCGTATGGCGGCTATTGAGCAGATTATAAAATTGGGTTTGCCCCTTAAAATCTGGGGAGACGAGGACTGGCTGAAAATCCCGGGGGTTACAACCGATCATTACGCCGGCGTTCTTGACCCTCAACATCTAGCCCAAGTTTATACCCAGTCGCAGGTGAACCTTAATTTGAACTATATGCAGGTCTCCAGTACGGTCAATCCCAAGGTGCTTGATATTGCAGCAGCCGGGGCTGTTGTGGTCACCGATCATCGGCCTGAACTTGATGTTCTGTACCCGGATCCGACCTGTCGCCCGCTTGCCTTTAACGCATTGGCGGAGTTACCCGAGGTACTGGATTTTGCGCTTCATCATGACCTTGAAGACCACAGCCGACAGATACAACACTATACACGCCAACAGCACACGCTGCTTCAGCGTGCTGAATGGATAGCCCGCCAGTTTCATTTAATGGATTGATCAGCCTGTTTTGGCTGATGTCGATGAAGTCGAACCGCTTCCTGTCTGGGCGTTGAAGAATGAAGTCAGGTAGTTTGAGGTCGAGTTCATCGTACTAATCATTGAATCGTAGGCGGAGAATTCCTTGGCCATGGTGGATTGCATCGAGTTCATCTGGTTAGTCAGATTAGTATTCTGCTGGGTAATCGTTGAGATCTGACTGTTTAATGCCGTTGTCTCATTAGTGAAGGCACCATTACTGCCAAGAATACTGTTCAATGCATTATTAAGCTGTTGCGCCACACCACTGACATAGGTGACTGTGCCACGTGCACCAGTGCTGCCACCCTGAATCTCCACGGCAAGACCGCTTGACGCATCACCGGTTGCACCTGTTAGAACCTGTCCCACGCCCGTGGCGGCGACGCCGTTGATGGTTCCAGCAACATTCAGACCATTGACGCCAGCGCCTACACTTAGCCCAAGCTGACTGGCGAGGGTACTATTGATACTGTTGATCGAAATGCTGGACAGCGAGCCATAAGAGGCTGAATTGATGACCAGGCGGTTATTGGTGCTGTCATAACTAACCCCAACACTGGCCCCTGTTTTGGTCAGATTGCTGTCGGCATTGATTTGGGCCTGTAAGGTACTGGTCAGTTGCGCAATACTGGAATACGTTCCGGCAGGAATGGTGATGGTTCCGCTGCCGTTTCCATCGACCGTGACACTCAGGGTATTGCTACCGCTAGCAATAGTAATGGGTGTCGTGGCAATACTGGCGAGACCGCTGTTCGTAGCGCCATTCAGAGTGCCCTGGGTCGCCAGCTGCGAGACATTTACGTTATAGGTTCCCGGTTGCGTGCTGGTTGATGCCGTGACATACGATACCAGGCTGTCGGTCGTGCTGCCATTACTGGAAAACAGCGTACTCACATCCTGTGGATTGGCCTGAAGCACCGATTGAAACGTTTGCGTATTAAAGCTCAGTTGCCCGGTCAGGGCATCGGTGGTAATGCCAAGATCAGCAAGGCTATGAATCGAAGCATTTGTCATGCCCGTGACCATGCTTCCCATGATATTGTTCATTTGATTCATGGCATTTTCAAGGCTAGGATCACCCATCAGCGGGCCGGCAGTCTTGCTGTTAACATTATAACCAGCAAGGTTCTGGTATTGTGTTTGGAACGCATTATAGGCATCCACCAGGGATTGGACGTTTTTGGTCAATCCTGTTACATCAGGTCCCACGGAAAGATTGAAGGGGTTGCCCACAGAAGCTTGCAGTAAGTTCAAGGTAACGCCATTGATGGCACCGCCAACATTATTGGAGGGACTTGTAATGGAAATCCCGTTCACTTTGATCAAGGCATCCGCCGCAGCGGTCGGTTGGGATAGATTGACTGCAGAACTGTTAAAGGCTAATGCGCCAAGATCGGTCGTTGCTGTGTCTGCGCCGCCGGTACTGTTGGTGACGCCAACCTGAACGCTGTTGTTTGCGCCGGTACTTTTGGAACTGATGGAAAGTTGATAGCTGCTGCCATTATAAATAATGGAGGCACTGACACCAATGTTGGCGTTATTGATGGCATCACGAATCCCGGACAAGGTATCATTCGAGCTGGTGATCTGAATGCTTTGGCTGGCAACGCTGGAATTTGGGGTAAAGCTGTAGCCACTGGTGCCACCACCGGTATAATTGGTGGTGCCAAAACTGAAGGTGAGTGTCCCCGTTCCAACAACGGCATTGGCACTGCTGTAACCCTGAGTCACCAGCTGCTGGCTTGAGGCAATTTTGTCCACTTCCAGACTGTAATTACCCGATTGAGCAAAGGAGGTGGCAGTCGCCGTTGCAAGTGAGGTATTGCTGGACGTGACAATCTGAGCGCCGGCATTGAGGGAAGTGGATAAGGTTGCTGCTGCCCCCTGAAAGGTGGAAAGCAAGCCCTTAAGGGTCCCCAGATCAGAAATCTTGGTGTTAATGGCCGCAATCTGACTCTGGTACAAAGCCTGTTCCGGACCCAATGTTGCCTGGACCAGACTATTAAGCACAGTACTGGTCAGAATACCGGAACCAATACCCAGCGAGTTGACAATACCTAAACCGGAACCAATTTGCACCGAGCCTGAGGTGCCCGAACTGCCGGTCGAAGACGAAGAACTTGTCGACGTGGAACTGGTTGTCGGGCTGCTGGTACTGGAACTGATACTGCTCATGGCTCCATACTCCTCAAAGTTCTTATCTCGAGCGCTTATCGGCTCTTGCCGGCAGCACGCGCCATCACTTGCAGACTCATGTCTTCAGCCAGGGCAACCGCAACCTGATCGGGAATCTGCCGAACGACTTGATGCGTTTGCGTGTCAATAACCTGGACAAAATGGGTGCCCTGGGCATCTTGGGTGAAATTCAGCTGGAAATTCGCGGATTGAAGAAACTGATTGAGTTGCTGGACCGCATGCTGCACCTGCGCCTGAGTGGGTGCCTGACTTGGGGAGCTTGGCGACGATCCACTTTGTCCAGACGCTGAGGATGGGGCCGCAGCAGAACTGGACGGAGGCAAAGACACCAAACTGACCTGAACGGCAGGTTGCACCTCACTGGAACCAACGGGTACCGGGGCAGGAGGCGTTCCCGCAAGTCCTGCCGAACTGCTGGTTGATAGTCCTGAGGCTGCCGCATTGCCCGCTAAACTAAGATTATTCATGGCAGAGACCTCCATTAAATCTTTCTAAGCTGATCAGACTTAGAAAGCACCAGATACTGTTAAGCCTTTTCAGGCTCTTCAGTATCTGGATCGGCACTTCTGGAAAAAACTTTAGGATTATTTTTCATGATTATCGCAACAGATTCAGAACTTGCTGACTCAGGGCGTTGGCCTGCGAGAGGACTGAGATGCCCGCTTGTTGCAATACCTGGGCACGGGTCAGGTTGGCCGTTTCCTTGGCAAAGTCAGCACCCGTGATCGCCGTATAGGCCGATGTCAGGTTGGTCTGTTGCGACTGAAGGTTTGAAACCGTTGCCGACATGCGGTTCTGGAAGGCACCAATATTGGCACGGATTTCATTGACGGTGGTCAGGGCATTATCGACAGCGACAATGGCAGCGTTGGCACCAGATACCGTTGAAATATCCACCTGAGACAAGAACGTACCATTCGTGATGCCCCCGTAGGAACCTTCAAGAAGACCGGCATCGGTACCACCTTTTCCCGTTGTACTCCCAATCGTGATGGATCCAGCGGAACTGAGGGTGTAAGAGCCTCCTGTGGTGATCGCCGCCGAAGTCCCCGCATTGGAGCTGACGTAGCTGGATGACAACCCTAAATCGGTATTGACTTTATTGCCCGTTAAATTTCCCGCAGCATAATCAAGGGTAACATTGCGACCATCGCTTGCCGTCAAGGTAATGTTGCTGCCGTTGTTGGAGGCTGCAACCCCGGTTTGGCCAGAGATGGCGTTGATGGCGTTCGTTTCATTGGCTAAGTCGGTGGAAAGCGTGCCGGTTAGGGTTAAGGTTTGTGTCGAGACCCCATTGACGGTCAGTATGGCCGACTTCCCAGCATCGCTACTAGTTGCGAATGAGGATCCCTGAATGACATTGCTGTTGACTTTCGCTGTAACACCAGTCTGTGCGGAGGACTGGTTGATGGCATAGGCAATGGCAATGGCACTGGCTTGTTTGGAGGCATAGGAGAGGTTGTCATTGACACTGTTGCTTGCCTGAATGGATACCCCGTTGATGACGAGATCTCCAGATGCCATAACGGCACTGGTGGAACTGATGTTACCAAGCGACGTTGAGGAAATCGTTGCTTGTGATGCGGTGTAACTGCCTGCCTGCAGACCTGAATTGGCCAGTGTTCCGGTACCCTGCTGTACATTGATGGGCTGATTGTTGCTGGTTGTTAATGTGTATCCCCCGGAATAGGTGCCGGCACTTGCAAGTCCCGTGGCCGTTGCGGACAAGGTGTTTCCACTCGCCGTAGAATAATCAACGGTGATGTTTCTGCCGTCTTTGGCTGTCAGGGTGATGCCTGTTGAGTCTGAGCCGGTATTTACGGCAGTGACGCCGGTTTGACCGGCAACGGCATTGATGGCGGTTACTTCAGCATTGCGGTTGGCATCGTTCGTGAACGTGCTGCTGACATTAAGGCTAATACTGATGCCATTGATATAGACAGTTCCCGAACTGGTCGTTGATGTCATGCTGGTACCGCCGACAACATCGCTATTGACGACTGCGCTGACGCCCGATTGGCTTGAGACCGAGTTGATGGCAGCAACTTTAGCAATGGCGCTGGTTGCAGCCGATGCATTGGATGTGATGGTGCCGCCGGAGTCCGTTCCGGTAAACGTTGCCGAATCTGAAGTCGCAAGCGAGGCAGGCACAATGACACCATTGATGACCAAGTCACCAGCGCTGATCGCGGTCAGTGATGAACTGGGTGTCGCACCCACTCCCGCCTGTCCTTGAGCGCTGACTCCCGTTCCCTGGCCTGCGCCTAAGGTTGAGGTCTGCACGTTGGCGATGGAAAGATTAATGGTCTGTCCGGCGTTGGCACCGATCTGGAACTGCGATGAGAACCCGCCATTGAGCAGATTAACGCCATTATAATTGGTGGTGGAGGCCGAATTCTGTAGATCGGCTATGACTTGCTGCGCCTGAATGTTCAGGGCGGCACGATCGGTGGCAGAGTTCGTGCCGTTGGCGGATTCAACCGCCAGATTACGCAAGGTTTGCAGGTCGTTGGTGATCGAGGCCAGCGCACCATCCGCAATCTGTGCCAGAGAACTGGCGTTGTTGGCATTTTGAATAGCAACGCCATCGCCGCCACTTTGCGAATTAAGGCCGGTGGCGATGGCCAGGCCCGCGGCATCATCTGCGGCGCTGTTGATCCGCAAGCCCGAAGACAGGCGCTGCATGGCCTGGGAAAGCTGCGGCTGATTGGTGGCCAGGTTGTTCTGAACGACCAGTGAGTTCAGATTGGTACTGATAACCAGGGACATGATGAATCTCCATGTAGCCTAGGGGCTTGTTATTGGTTCGGGAGATTCAAAGCACAAAGCGTTCCATGTTGTGCCATATTAATAATAAAAAAAATAAAACATTGATTTTAAAGCACAAATATTTTTGACAGATGTAATTTGTATAAAAATTAAGCAAAGAGGAACATTGATGCCGCTGTCGGAAAATCGGCAACCTCTTGCCGCAACCGCCAGGGAGGTGACAGAAACACGGAGGTGACAGAAAACAGCAACAGCAAAAACAACCCCGCACCAGGCGGGGTTGTTGAACGTAGATGACTTGATTCGGGCTTACCGCAACAGGGTGAGTACCTGCTGACTCTGAGCATTCGCCTGCGAAAGCACCGCAATACCAGCCTGCTGAATTACTTGGGCTCGCGACAGGGCTGCCGTCTGAGCCGCATAATCAGCACCAGTAATGTTGGTATATGCCGTAATCAGGTTGGTCTGTGTTGATTGCAGGTTCGAGACCGTCGCCGTCATCCGGTTTTCAAAGGCACCTAAGTTGGTTCGGATGTTGTTCACCTGATTTAGTGCGTTTTGAATGGCTGAGATAGCGGTATTAGCGCCTGACACCGTGCTGATGTCAAGGTTGCTTAGCAACTGGCCGACACTGGTGCCACCGTAGGAGCCTTCTGCCAGACCGCCATTGGTTTGCCCATTCAAGGTTGTCGAAGAAACCTTGATAGCACTGCCTGAGGACAGCGTATAAGAGCCAAAGTTTGTCTGGTACGTGGAACTGGCCGCGGCACCTGCTGTGGCAGAGCTTCCCATTTGTGAGTTTGAGAAGCCAATATCGGATTGTACTAGAGTGCCGCTGGTACCAAGCGAGATATTTCGGCCATCGGCTGCTGTCAGATTGATTCCGGTACCAGCACTATTGACCGAGGCGACAACACCGGTTTGACCAGAAATCTGGTTGATGGCGGCTACATAATCGACCGCATTGGTATTGGCGCTGGTCGTTGTGGAGATGAGTGAAGTCGATACGCCATTAATAAACAGGTTGCCTGTATGCCCTGCTGTGAGCGCCGCCGTCACATCGGAACCTTGGACGACATTGGCGTTGACGGTGGCAGAAACCCCAGTTTGGGCGCTGACATTGTTAATAACGGAGGCGATGGCAATGGAGCTTTCAGCGCCTTGATACTTGGACAGGCTGTCCATAGTACTGCTGGTGGCGCCGATTGATACACCGTTGATCACCAGGTCCCCACTGGCCAGCGAAGAAGAGGTGCTGCTGGAAATAACAGAGGCAATCTGGGTGGAGGATACCGCCGCAGTATTGGCCGTATAGGTGCCTGCCTGCAAACCGGAATCTGCCAGACCTGTGGTGGTGCCTTCAGCAATAGTGATATTGCTGTTATTGGTTGAGGAGAGGGTATAGCCGCCGTAGGAGGTAATTGCAACCGATGAGGAAGAGCCTCCACCGCTTATTCCTGTCCAAGATGCCGTTGAAGCACCAATGCTAATATTGCGTCCATCCGCCGCCGTTAAGGTAACGCCAGTCGTATCGCTACCGGTATCACTGGCCACGACACCAGTCTGACCCGATACCGCATTGATGGCGCTGACTTCAGCGGCGCGGGTTGCGGAGGTGCTTCCTGCAACTGAGGATAGGGCAATCGATACGCCATTAATGGACACGCTGGTAGACGTATTCCCCGTTGAGGTCATGGTGGTGCCTTGAGCAACGGTCGCATCGGCGGTGGCAATTACATTGGTTTGTGCAGAAATTGCATTAATCGCAGCAACTTTGGCAATCGCACTGTCGGCAGCATCAGCTGTAGATGCGGTATCGGATGATGCCTGGGATGCACCTACAGCGGTACCATTAATCACCAGGTCTCCAGAGGCTAGTGCAGCACCGGTACCCTGGGCGGCAATACCATTGCCTTGTCCAGAGCCAAGGGCGTTTGTCTGGACACTTCCGACGGATAAGCTCACGGTGTTGCCAGCACTGGCACCGATCTGGAAGGAAGAGTTGAAGTTACCACTTAACAGATTGACGCCGTTATAGTTGGTGGTTTTGGCAATATTTTGAATGTCGGCGACAAGCGCTTGTGCCTGGGTCTGCAAGGCAGCGCGGTTACTGGCTGAGTTCGTGCCGTTGGCGGATTCAACGGCCAGATTATTCAGGGTTTGCAGGTCATTGGTGATTGAGGCCAGCGCGCCGTCGGCAATCTGTGCCAGAGAGTTGGCATTGTTGGCGTTCTGGATAGCAACCCCATCGCCGTTGGTCTGGGCATTAAGGTTGGTGGCGATGGCCAGGCCGGCAGCGTCATCGGCAGCACTGTTAATACGCATACCAGTCGACAGTTGCTTCATGGCCGCGGAAACATTGTTCTGCGACTGAGCTAATGCATTTTGGATATAAAGAGAATTAAGGTTGTTGCTGATGACAAGTGACATGGCGGCATTCTCCAATCGGGAATCGAAACACAACGCGTTCGTTGCATACCCTGTTTAGCGACAGCAACGGAAAAAGCTTTAGGAATTTTTTTGCCGCTCAAAAGCGACAGAGTTTTGACAGAAATTTTTCTCCATCGTCTAAAGTTTTTACGATGTGGGTCGCTAAGAGGTGATCGGTCAGGTATGCTTGGGTGTAGACTTGGATGTAGGGTAGGCCTGTCTGGTTGAAAAGAGTGAACAACGAGATGAACACTGAGCAGAATGAGAAGCGGAGTAAAATCATGAATGCCAGTCTTGCCATGAAAAGTTATCAGCATGTCCACGCTGCCGGTTCGGTGGCCGATGCCGATCCACATCGTCTGATTCAGATGCTGATGCAGGAAATTCTGAACTGCCTTAAGAAAGCTGAAGGCTTTATGGAACATAAGAATATCCCGGCACGGACGCATAACATCAATCGTGCCGTGGAAATGATCAGTTATCTGCGCAGTTGCCTGAATTTGAAAGAAGGTGGCGAGATTGCCGCCAATCTTGAGCGTCTGTATGTCTATATGCTGCGTCGTCTGTTTGAGGCCAATAGCTATCAGGATCTGGTTGCGTTGCGGGAAGTCTCTTCGCTGATGTTGACCATTAAGGATGGGTGGGATGGCATTGCCAATGCCTGAAGGGCTCGACGCGCTGTTGCAGCAACTCGAGACAGCCCTGCAGACGCATCAGTTTGAGCAGGCCGAAACCATTGACCAGCATATTCGCGACTGGTTTGATGGTGTGGAGGCCAACCGTTCCTTGGCCGATCGAGCCGATTGGGCGCGTGTTGTTTATGAACGCTATCAGCAGCTTATCCTGGCGATGCGTTCTGAACAAAGCGCCCAGGCGACAAGTTTGCGTCTTCAGATGCACGCGGTAAAAGCGCTGCGGCATGGTTTTTTGGGCGCTTAACGTATCGCTTTTTTTCAAGGCTTTTGCGCCAACTATTTGACTTATCGCCTACCTCAGTCTTAACTTTGTGTCAAGGTCTAGACGCTTTGTTGATCGACGCATTGTGATCAAAGTGAGCTAGAGTATTGCTGGGTGCTGGATGGATGAGTGGTATGTGGCGTGACTCGCGTGTTCTGGTCGTTTCGGATGATCCGGAACGCCGGCGAATTCTACAGATTGTTCTGGATTTTCTGGGTGAGGAAGTTCTCTTTTCGGATCGGGGTCACTGGTTGGCTGATGTGCAAGAGAAGATGGAAGGGCCGCATGAGGTATTGACGGTTCTCATTGACATTCAGCCGGAAGACCAGGCGCTCAAAATGGCTGAATCGATTGCACACTGGAGCCATGATGTTCCTGTTTTGCTCATTGATTGCAAGCTTCCTGAAAGTCGGCAGCTCGATGATCGCTATCGCCATCAGTTGATTGGTAGCCTCAATTGGCCCATGGGTTACGGTGAATTATCCGATGCCCTGCGTCGATCCCAAGTCTTTAAAGATCAGCAGGCCCAAGATTCCGGGCAGATGTATCGACGTGATGCTGAACTTTTTCGTTCCTTGGTCGGTGCCAGTCGAAGTGTTTGTGAAGTTCGCCACTTAATGGCTCAGGTGGCGGATAAAGATGTGACGGTGTTGATTCTGGGCGAATCCGGTACGGGTAAGGAAGTTGTCGCGCGTAATTTGCACTATCAATCCAATCGGCGTGATCATGCCTTTGTTCCCATTAACTGTGGTGCTATTCCCGCAGAACTTCTGGAAAGCGAACTTTTTGGTCATGAAAAAGGTGCTTTTACCGGCGCCATCAGCGCTCGTCCAGGCCGTTTTGAATTAGCCCAGGGCGGAACACTTTTTCTGGATGAAGTCGGTGATATGCCCTTACCGATGCAGGTTAAACTGTTAAGGGTACTGCAGGAGCGTACTTTTGAACGTGTTGGTGGCACGAAAACCATCAAAGCTGATGTGCGTATCATTGCCGCAACGCACCGGCATCTGGAAGCGCAGATCGAGGAAGGAAAGTTCCGTGAGGATCTGTATTACCGTTTGAATGTCTTTCCAATCGAGATGCCGCCTCTGCGCGAACGTACCGAAGATATTCCATTGTTGATCAATGAGCTGACCTTGCGTATGGAGCAGGAGAAGCGGGGGTCTTTGCAGTTTTCCTCAGCAGCGATTATGTCATTGACCCGGCATGAGTGGCCCGGCAATGTCCGTGAACTGGCCAATCTGATTGAGCGTCTTATTATCACCAACGCATACGGCGTCATTCAAGTGGCTGATCTGCCCAAAAAATATCGACATATCCAGGATGGTGAAGAGTATCAGGAGGTTCAGGAACAGGCTGTTCGTTCCCAGCTCAGTTGGTTGCCGGAGCTGCCTACGGCGAAATTGCCTGTTAATGGTCTTGATCTTAAAGATTATCTGGATAATCTGGAAAAAAACTTTATTGTCCAGGCGTTGGAAGATTGTTCTGGGGTTGTGGCCAGAGCGGCAGAGAAATTGCATATACGTCGGACAACGCTGGTGGAAAAAATGCGTAAATACCAGATTCAACGAACAGATGGACAATCGGAAGGCTGATCCACCGATCTTCTGCCGTTTGTTCCCGAGGCAGAGTTTATGTGTTCCGAAAGGGTAATGGATGAGCGTGAACGAACGGGCTATGCGGCAGACGCATGGCATCGTTTGGCATTGCAGTGTGCGGAACGGGGCGATCTGGAGGGGGCGTATCAGCAACTGATCAGGGCTACGCAAACGGATGCCTCTATGGCTGTCTATTGGTCTGATCTTGCTTCTGTCCTGGGTATGCAGCAACGATATCAAGAATCGTTGTCTGCATTTCAGAAGGTTCATTCGTTAACGGAGCCGACGCCTTCATCGTGCTATAATCTGGGTTTGACGTTACGTCACCTGGATCGTTTTACAGATGCTCTGGATGTTTATCGGCAAGGCTTGAGGCTTGATCCATGTGCCGCACCCATTTACAGTGAATGTTTAAACCTGTGCGTTCAGCTCAAGGATTGGCGTGGGGTTCTGAGCTTTGCCGAACAGGCGGAACGGTTTGGTGTTGCCACACAGATTGATTATTTTTTGGGAATGGTTTTTCTGGCGCAGTCCCAACTTCTGATCTGGTCGCATGTTCAGGATCATCTCGCTTCGATCTATTCGAGAATGGCGGAGCATCGTCGGGTTGTCATGCCGGGTGTTGGGTTGTTGGCCATGCCGTTTACGGCAGAGCAGCAATTGATGGTTACAGCACAATTTCAGCAACGACTGCCCCAAGAGTCGTTAGGAACTTCTGTGCGATCAACGGCGCACCGCCCGGTTCGTATTGCTTATATCTCCAGTGATTTTCGTAGTCACCCTGTCCTGTATCTGACCCGAGGATTGATTGAGGGGCACGATAGGACGCAATTTCACGTCTATGTTGTTTCACTCAAAGCCTATCCCCAAGATCAGAATTATCAGGATTTCTCCGAAAAAATGCCTCATTTTCTTGATTTTTCATCGTGTCGTGATGACGAGGCGGTTTCTAGCCTGCGCGCTCTGGATCTGGATATTGCGGTTGATCTTAATGGCATCACAGGAGATGCCCGAACCGAATATTTTGCCAAACGGATTGCTCCGATTCAGATTAATTATCTAGGCTATCCGGGTACGATGGGGACAGCCTGTCATGACTATATTTTGGCGGATCCTGTGGTCATTCCGAACCATCACCGACCGTATTACAGCGAAAAAGTGGTCTGGTTGGCGGGGTGTTTTCAGAGCAATGATCGTGCTCGTTATGGACATCTTGCCCGAAACGTGCCTGAGCGATCTCGTGTCATTCTTGCTTCGTTTAATGCTGTTTATAAATTGAATCCGTTGATGTTTCAGGTTTGGATACAGATCTTCAGCATGGCTCCGCAAGCTGATTTGTGGCTGGCGGTGTCCGACCCGGAGGCACAACAGCGTCTTTGTGATTACTGGACGGCTGCAGGATTATCCCGCGAGCGTCTCGTTTTTTGTCCAACCCTAGAATACGAAGCACATCTTGAGCGCCTTTCGCAGGTGGACTTCATTCTTGACACGCTGCCATTTTGCGGTGGAACGTCGACAGCTGATGCATTGATCATGGGCGTGCCTGTTTTAACCTGTTTGGGCGATACCTTTGCAGGGCGGATGTCTGCCAGTCTGCTCCTGCACGCTGGATTAAAGGAACTGGTCACAACCCAGCTCGAACAGTACATCCAACAAGCGGTTCATCTGGTTCAACAGCCGCAGTTGCGTTTTGAATATCGGAGGCGACTGCAAAGTCAAACGGTCATTGATCGTATATTCTGTACGAAGAGGCAGGTACGCACGATTGAGCAGGCCTATCAGGCCATGCTACATCGATACCGGCAGGGTTTGGCGCCAGATCACCTGGATCTTGGAAACTCCTTGAGGATGGATGCGGGGGTGGAAGGTGGTTGCTGAAACGGATAGCCCAACAACTTCCTCGGATGATCGGCATTTGGAGACCCTGATGGCGTTGCTGCAGCAGGGTGAAGAAGCCGCAGTTCGCAAGCTTCTTACGACCTGGTCGCCGCAGAATTGGTCAGGATCCCAGGCCTGGAATGCCTTAGCAGTCTATCTGGCACAGCAAAACCGGTTGCCCGAGGCAAGGCAGGCTGCCCAAACGGCCAAATTACTCGATCCGAACAATGCGGAAGCCTGGAATAACAGTGCCTGTCTTTATCTGCAGGAAGGTCTTTTCAAGGATGCGCTGAGTGATGTAGATCAGGCTTTGCACCTTGATCCGAAACGGGACCGTTTCTATCTGAACCGAGCCCGAGCACTGGAGGGTATGCATCGACTTGGTGATGCGCTTGAATCCTATCAGCAGCTTATCAACCTGAACCCCGATCATGCATTGGCCTATGCCAATATGGGATTGATTGAACTTGATCGAAAGCATTGGACCCGAGCTCTCTCCTGTCTCGAACGAGCCTATGATCTTGATCCTGATATTCCTTATATTCCCTCGGGGATTTTTTTAGCCCGTCTTCAATTGGGTGATTGGTCGCATTATGAAACGTTGCGGCAGGATCTGATCAAAGGTATTGAGCATGATCGACCTGTCTGTGAGCCATTTACAGGCTTAAGTGTGACCGATGAACCTTGGCTGCAACGTCGATGTGCGCAATGGCATGCCAGGGAGCGCTTCCCAGCGGTCGTTGTTTCGAAGCGAACAACGCGTCGGCCTGGGCGTATCCGGTTGGCGTATTGGTCTGCTGATGTTCGCACCCATGCCGTGGGTTTTTTGACCGCAGGATTGTTTGCCGAACATGACCGATCATGTTTTGAAGTCTTTGTCTATGTGTTAAAAATCGTTCCCGATGATCCGGTGCAAGAACGAATCCGGTGTTCCGTCGAGCATTTTGTTGATCTTTCAACGCTTGCTGATTGGGAGATTGTGGCGCGTGCCCGTCAGGATGATCTGGATATTCTCGTTGACTTGCAGGGTTTTACCGCGGGTTATCGTTCACTCCCGCTGGCGCATCGTTTGGCTCCGGTACAGATTAACTATTTGGGTTTTCCAGCGACCATGGGCACAGCCGTACACGATTATATCCTGGCCGACAAAGTGATGGTGCCGGAAGAAGTTCTGCCCCAGATTAGTGAACAACCGATCTGGATGCCCGTCTGCTTTCAGGTGAGTGATGACCAACGCCCCATCCCCCAGCCGTTGGATCGCTCGGATTATGGTTTGCCGGAACAGGCCTTTGTCTTTGCGTGTCTTTATTCCTTTTATAAGATCAATCCGGTGCTCATGGATGACTGGCTGCACATTCTGCTTCAGGTGGAGCAGTCTGTCTTGTGGCTAGTCACTGACAGTGCCGAAGCACAACAATCCGTGCGTGATTATGTTGCCAAGAGAGGATTGCAGCCTGAACGGCTGATTTTCTGTGCTTCTGCTCCTTATCCGGAGCAATTAGCCCGGTTACAACAGGCTGATTTGGTGCTCGATACCCGGCCTTACGGAGGGGGTACCAGTACCAACGATGCGTTGTGGATGGGGGTGCCTGTCCTAACCCTCTGTGGCCAGGCACCGGTGAATCGGATGAGCGCCAGTTTGTTGAAAACGCTTGGACTGGATGAACTTGTTTGTTCAAGTCCTGAGGAGTATAAGGCCCAAGCGGTACGTTTGGCCCAAAAGCCGCAGATGTTGAAGGCATTGCGGATGCAAATTCGTGATGGGTTGCGTCGCCAAAAGCTCTTTGCAACCAAGCAACGCTGTCGGGAACTGGAACAAGCCTATCGGATGATTCATGAACGGGATGAGGCGGGACTCCCCCCTGTCGCGCTGCATGTTCAGCCTGTTGTCCCGGACGATGCAGTGATGGCATGGCCAGTGCGCGAACGTGACAAAATGGTCATGCAGGATTGGCTCAAGGAGGCTGATCATGCGCTCAATCAAGGTGATGCGGCATCCGCTGCAAGGAGCCTGGCCAATATTGCCGAGCAATGCCCTGAGTTGCCAGGTATTCGCAGCGACTGGATCCTAAGTCTTCTTGCGGAACACGACCTTGACACGGCATCAGCTGTCCTGAAAGGCATGGAACGTTTTGGAGTTCGCGCCGCTGCTGCTTTTGAGGCTGTAGGTACGGCTTTTGCCCAGAGTCAGCAGCTTGATAGGGCATTGCCTCTCCTGCAAACCGCTGCGGTGCTTGATGTCAACAAAGCTTCGGTATGGAATGCACTCGCCTATGTGCAGCTTGAATCTGGCCAACTGAACGAAGCAGCGCTGGCCATGAATCGTGCTGTGGCTACGGAGCCGGATGAGGTAAGCTGGAAAGTCAATCAGGTCGCCATGTTTATTCGCTCTGGCCAGCTATCGCTAGCGATTACTGGCGCAACGGCAATTGTGCAGCGTGATGCGGAGCATTTTCAGGCGTGGTATCTGCTTGCTTCGGCCCAGTTGTTGAATCGATCCTGGCAACCGGCCCTTGATGCCTGTGCACACTGCCTGAGCATAAAACCTGACGACCTGAATGCATTGAAACTACAGACACAAATTCTTCGGGGGGTCGGGCAGCCTGAAGCGGCGTTGCATCTTGTCAAACGATGCCTGCAGAATCACGAACAGGACGGGTGGCTATGGTTGGAGGCTCATTATTTAAACCTTGATCTTAAGCAGCGGCAAGAAGCGGAACATTGCCTGTATAAGGCATTGGAAATCAATCCGCAGGAACCTCTTTTACTGGGGCGAATCATCCATTGGCGTTTAGCAGGCGCGCAATGGCAATGTTTTCAGCAAGACGGGCAACACGCCATTCATCTGATGTCTCAAGGGGTCCGGTGTTTGCAACCCCTTGATGCCTTGATGATACCGATTGGACCTGAGTGGACACTCAAGGCTGCTGAGTTTTATGCCCGGCACGAAGTGCGTGCCCAGCGTCGGCAGAGAAAAACCCGACGTCCCGGGCGTATTCGTGTTGTCTATGTTTCCTCAGATTTTGGCCCGCATGCGGTCTCGGTTTTAGTTGCCGGTCTTTTTGCCCACCATGATCGGCAACAGTTTGAGGTGACCGTGCTTGCTTTGCGGGTGTTCCCTGATGATCCAACGTTCCAGCGCATCTGTTCTGGGGCAGAGCATTGTGTCGATGCCAGTTTGCTGAGCCTTGAGGATATCATTCAGATCGCAATCGAGG
>JAJZUM010000212.1 GCA_021848605.1 Pseudomonadota bacterium
GGCGATGAAACGTCCTCACCGCGATTATCTGCCGCACCAAATCAAATTCAAGGGGCTTACTATTGCCTGAACGCATGATGGTCAGTTTTAAATGAGTGCCAGGATTGCCGCGCATCTGATCAAGAATACGCTGGTAATTTTGTCCATGCACTAACTGGCCATTGAGCCGGACAATCACATCACCTGCCCTGATTCCGGCCTTGGCAGCTGGAGAATCATCAATTGGTGCAATAACTTTCAACTCGCCATGATCCCGACCCAATTCAAGACCAACACCATCAAAAGAGCCCGAGGTATCATCCTTCAGATCCTGGTACTCCTGGGCGTCAAGAAATTCTGAGTGAGGATCAAGGGATTCGAGTAATCCACGTACAGCATATACCCACAACTGATGATCCGGAACTGGCTCAACATAGGCACTGCGTACCTGATCCATGACCTCGACAAACATACGCAGGTCAGTTACATCCAGATCTCCGGAATCGGGTGCAACGGCTCCAGATGACTGGCTGGCAGCCTGAACCGTCAAACTCAACACCAACATGATCATTGTACCTGCCTTTAAAACCTTCATGCCATTCCTTCCACTAAGTAGTTACTGTTGGTGACACCAGGTCAAAGGATCAATCGGATGTCCCTGATGACGTGTTTCAAAATAAACGCCAGCAATCGAAGAATCACCGGTATCGCCCGATTCTGCGACCACTTGACCTTCCACAACGTCCTGCCCCATATGCGCCACAATGCTCCGGTTCTGACCATAAAGCAGCATCAAACCGCCATGCTGGACAATCAATAACCAGCCAAAGCCTCGAACATAGCCAGCATAAACAACATGCCCCGAACTTACCGAATGGACCGAAGAACCCACTGGAGCAGCTATCACTACACCATTCCAGTTAAGACCGCCCATTCTGGGTGAACCAAAGTGGTTCTGCAGCATTCCCGTAACGGGCAATGGGCATTGTCCCGTAGACACATACGGCTTTTCTCTGGGCTCCATCCGCTCCTGATTGGATGTCGATAAGGGTGCCGTATGGATATTATTATGAGGCATAGCACGGTGACGTCTCGCCTCGGCCATCAGTCGTTGCAGTAGAGCTGAAAGTTCTGCCTGCTGACTTTTCAAGCGGGTAATTCGGGCTTCTTCTCCAACACTCTGGCCTCGCAGTGCTTTCATGGCGCGATCACGCGCTGACTGGGCTGCTTCCAAAGCCTGTCGCTGGTTTTGCAGGGCGAGTTGGTCCTGGTGGTATTGCTGCAATTGTTGTCGACGTTCTGTTTCTGATCGCTGCAAAGTAGCAACATCATGCTGCAATTGGGCCATATGATCAGCCCTTTCTGCAGCCAGGATCTGAAACTCGTGAAGATAGACTGGAACATGAGCCGGATCACGGGCATCAAGAATCATGTGAAAGTAATCGTGTCGTGCCTCTTTCCAAATAAAAACATCCTCTACAGCGAGTAGTTGTCGAATCTGGCTAATCTCTTTTTCCAGAAGATGGCGTTGATGCGCCAAAGATTCAATCCTGCTACTGACCTGCTGTGACTCAAGCTGCAACGCCCTGATCTTCTGTAGGGTTTCACCGATCTTTTGTTCCGCCCGAGCTTGATCTTCCCGAATCTTCTGCTGTTGCGCCAATGTCCATCGGTGCTTCTGCTCGATATGTTCCAGTTGGTGTTTGACATGATCGATATGTCGCGAGACCTTACCTGTTTCAGCAGTGCGCGCCCACGCAGCAGCACAGCCGGAGAGAAACAACAGTACAAACAGAATTCTGGAATAATTCGTCATCAGCACGGACGCTCAACGAGACTGCGGCCCGTCATTTCTGCAGGCTGACCCAAGCCAAGCAAATCAAGAACTGTAGGCGCAACATCTGCCAAAACCCCACCTGGCCGGAAAGTTAGATGACGGACACCGACATACACAAGAGGGACGGGATTTGTGGTATGAGCCGTCAGGGCTTGGCCAGTGGCATCATCATACAGGCATTCGACATTACCATGATCCGCCGTCACCAACACATCCATGCCTGCTGCATGGGCTGCATCAATAACTCGGCCAAGGGATCGATCCACGGCCTCTACCGCAGCGATGGCAGCAGACATGATACCGGTATGTCCAACTTGATCGCCGTTGGCAAAATTACAGACAATGACGGCAAAACGTTGACTGGCTATCGCCTCAACCAGCCGATCAGTGATCTCATAGACCGACATTTCAGGTTTGAGGTCAAAGGTCGCAACCTTGGGTGAGGCGATAAGGATACGATCTTCATGGGCAAAAGGCTGTTCCTCCCCCCCATTAAAAAAGAAGGTCACGTGCGCGTACTTTTCAGTCTCAGCGATACGCAGTTGCGCCAAACCGTGTTGTGCCAACCAGCTCCCTAAGACATTGTTTAGATCTTGTCCGGGAAAAGCAACGGGGGCAGCAATATCTTCAGCATAGGACGTCAATTGTACAAGACCCGCCAAATCTGGCGTCCTCGAAAGTTGCAGACCGGCAACAGTTGTACCCATCATGGCTCGCATGAGCTGACGGGCCCGGTCAGCCCGAAAATTCATGAAAATTACAACATCCCCATCCTGGATGTGACACACCTGATCCGTTGAATTGCGCACCACGGTCGCTTGAACAAACTCGTCACTTTCGCCCCGGGCATAGGCCTGAGCAACACCGGACAAGGCATCAGCAGCCGTATAGGGGGCAATACCTTCAAGCAAAAGATCCCACGCCGGCTGCATACGTTGGCCATTGCGATCACGATCCATAGCAAAATAACGCCCACACACACTTGCGATCCGAAACCGGGGCAAATCTGCACATTTCTGTTGCAAGCCATGCAAGTAACCTGAGGCAGAACGTGGCGGGGTATCACGTCCGTCCAAAAAAGCATGAACAAGAACTTCCCCGGATTGCTGGGCATGTGCCATATGTACCATGGCAACAATATGATCAAGATGACTGTGCACACCGCCATCCGAAACGAGTCCAAGAATATGCACTCGTCCACCTGATTTCCTGGCCGAAGCCAGTGCATTCAGCAAAACTGGATTAGCTGCAAAACTTCCATCTGATATTGCCTTGCTGATTCGGGTGAGGTCCTGATAAACCACCCTGCCAGCACCTAGATTGGTATGACCAACCTCGGAATTTCCCATCTGACCATCGGGCAAACCAACATCCATGCCCGAAGCGGAAATCAGCGTATGTGGGCAACTCGCCCAGAGGCGATTCCAGACCGGAACATTCGCCTTGGCAATGGCGTTATAGCGACGATCCTCGCTATAGCCCCAACCATCTAAAACCAGCAATAAAACCGGACGCTTGGAATTGGACATCGTTCACCACCTGATCGCCAGCAAAAGCCGATTGTAGCAGGA
>JAJZUM010000036.1 GCA_021848605.1 Pseudomonadota bacterium
ATGCTTATGCGTGGTTGCCTCAACAAACGAGACGAGACAAAACCGACTAGATTTTCGTAAAGACAAAATCCTATAACCAGGACTACTGAAAGTAAATACACTCAATAGCATTTTTGCATTGAAGTCGTTCTGATCGGGAAACATTCGATGCCGAGCAGTTTATGGTGGCATTGGTTCATCAGTTGCTTCAAAATCTGGACAAAATGCATTTTGAATTTTCGGCTGATCTATTTTTGTTCCCTCAGTCATTGAACGTGACCGTATCGTTCAGCTATGGGACATACAGAGTACTGATTGATCATGTTCACCGCTAACAGCCATGGTTTCCAAGGCATTTAACACATCCATGCTGGCTTGTTCCATGTCGCCAATTTGTTGGACTACAGTCGAATGGTCCTTGCAATCAAAGGCTTCCAGTGCGGCTAATGCAGCCTGATGGACACGAATATGTGGCTGTTCAAGTTGTCGATAGCCATTCAGTTTGGAGAAGCAGTCTTTGCCTTCTCCTTCGTAGTACCAATGGCCAAGACGACAGTTTTTGTGTGAGCTGAAAGCACTGGCATGTTCTTGGGATAGTCCAAAAAGCACTTGATAGATGCGGAATTTGTAAATGAGGTGATCAACCTTGGCAAGTTCACAGAAGCTGCGTAATGCAGTTGCAGCAATGGACTGTTCCATACTGGAGGATGTGTCCAGAATACGGTGCATCATCTGGGAGGCATCCCGACCATCTTCACTGAATCGATGGGCCCGTTGGGCTAGTTCATCAATACGCATGCGACTACTTGAACTATCCTCACGGATGTGGCTGACTAGGTCAGAAATGCTGACGGTGGCATGCGCAGTTCGTTTCGCCAGGTTACGTACTTCTTCGGCAACAACGGCAAAACCCCGACCCTGGTCTCCGGCACGGGCGGCTTCAATAGCTGCATTGAGTGCCAACAGGTTGGTCTGGTCAGCAATCTGGCGAATCATGTCCAAAATTCCACCGACTTCGTCAGCACGCTGGACGAGTTGGGCGATACGGTTGGCTGTTTCCTCAGAGGAATGCGAGAGGTCCTCGAGATTGTTCGAAATCTGATCAATGTTTTCACGGCTATTGGTTGAAAGTTGTTGGCCGGCCACTGCCTGGGATTTTTCGGCCATCATGCTGGTAGCGAGGGCCGCGAGTGAAGACTGGGTTTCCGTAATTGATTTGGCAAACAGGGGCAAGAAATTGAGCAAATCGCGAAGATGTTGGAGTTGTTCATCGCGTTCCTGGATTTGGATGCGTAACGCCTCAACCTTTTGTTCTTGAACCTGGATTGCTGTGCGGGAATCAGTCAATTCAAGTTCAAGCTGTCGAATTCGATCGTCGCGCTTCAGTACATCATTTTTCCAGAACATATGTGTTCTACCCATTTGGCAGGCCTAATAGACGGATGAAGTGTAAGGGAATTTGTCTTGGACGTGTAGCAGTTTGGCCTGATAAAACAAAAAATAGTGACTAACCTGATGGTGGTTCTATTCATGAGTGCACGAGGGTAGAGGATTATGTGGGTCAGAATGCGTGATGGTGCCATGTTGCATGTACGGCAGTGGGGAAGGGGTCACCCTGTACTGATGCTTTCCGGCCTGGGCATGTCAAGTCGCCACTGGTGGCCCTTTTTGGCACCATTTCTGGCAGAGCGAAAAGGATCTTTTCGTTTCATCCTTCCCGATGCACGCGGGATCGGTGGCTCGGCGCAGATTCATTTTGCGATGAGGGATGTCTTTGAACAGCACTGGCAGGATGCAGAGGACATTGTTCAACAACTTAGGCTGAAAGACTTCAGTCTGATTGGCTACTCGCTTGGGGCCAGTGTGGGTTTGCATGGATTTGCACAGAATGGATGGGCTGGTGTTGGTCGATATTTACATATCGACCAAAGTCCATGCATACCAAACCTTCCGGACTGGCCTTACGGTTTACTTGGTCCCCGACAAAATGCACTCTTTGAGGCATTTGAACGTATTGAAGCCAAAATTCTCGCTCTGGATTCACATGCAACGTTGGCGGATATCTCTTTTGCAATTCGGCAATCTGTGTTGGGGGATTGGCAGCAGATCAGCCGTACCTATTTTCATAGCCCTCAGGCTGCAAAGCTGTTTGCCTTGGGTCTTCGTTGGCCAAGCTTGTTGAAACAGGTGTTTCCAATGTACCGCCTTGCCGACATGGGTGCATATGTACATTCCTATCGTCATGCTCATGATTATCGACCTGCCTTGGCCAATTGTACGATACCTGTCACGGTACTTGCTGGATCGTGTTCCATGCTGTATCACCCAAGAGGCCAACAGTGGCTGGCGAATACGCTGGTTCAGGGCCGTTATGAGTCCATGGAGGGTGCTGGGCATCTCATGGCCATTGAGCGTCCTGTTGCCTTTTATCGGGCTTTGAAAGGATTTTTGCATTCTGGCTTGTAATCATTGCTCTCTCATGTCAGGATACACTTGTTCACTGAAAATTTTTAATGAGTTCGGGAGTGGTTCATGGTGGCAGCACTCAAAAGGCAAAGTGTTTTACAGTTGGCAGGTCTGGCAGCTGAGGCCGCTGCTGGAGTGGCTGATGTCGCTGGCAGCATGCATGACCGGATCCATGCTGTCACCCCATTAGCCGTGGTTCCGGCAACTTCGAAGATACACAGGATGATTTACCGTACGGTGCAAGAATCATTTCTTCTGGCGGCCGGTCTGGCTCGTGGGGTCTCTGAGCCCCATGAGTGGCAGGAGCGTGTGCATGAAATAGGCTTGCAACCTGCTTTACAGGGCGTTGTCGGCGATTATCTTGCCGAGACGCAACATCCAGCCCATCGCGACATGATGCTGGTCAATGCCCAGGGTGAGCCCATGATACCTGAACCAGGAGGCAAGATTGCTATTCTGCTGCATGGCTTGTGTATGGATGAGGCGGCTTTTTCTGATCCGGGATGGGGCACATTGACCGATACCTTTGCACCTTCCGGATGGATAAGTCTTCGGGTTCGTTACAATAGCGGTCTAAGTATTGCCGAGAATGGCCGGCAATTAGCGCATATCCTCGCACAACTTGCTCCGGACCAACTCGTATTGGTCGGGCATAGCATGGGTGGACTGGTCATGCGGTCAGCCTATGCTCAGGCTGGTGCCGAACTATGGCTGGCTGCTCTGCGACTGGCCGTTTATATGGGGACACCGCATTGGGGTGCTCCCCTTGAACAGCTGGGTGAGTGGGCAAATCGCTGGTTGGGGGTAACACCCTGGTCGGCTCCACTGATGCGCCTAGGTGCGGTGCGCAGCCAGGGGATTCAGGATCTGCGTTGTGGTGATGTTGGGCATGATCAGCTTGATCTGCCACCCGCAGCCCATCATCTTCTGGTCGGAGGAGAGCTTTCCTGGGCACGTCGCTGGCCTTTGAGTGACTTGGTGGGTGATGGGCTGGTCTCCTTACGTTCGGCACTAGCCCAGGATATCTCGGCTACCCGATTATTACGTGCACCCCATCTGTATCGACTCAGTCTTCCTGGTCGGGGTCATCTTGCCTTACTGAGTGATCCTGAAGTTCATGAGGAAATTCGTCAATTCTGGGGGCGCATTGCCGTATAATCTTTCCCGGTTTGATGGATTAACACCCGGGGGAGAACACCGATGACCCTTCAGCAAGGATTATCCGCACTGATTCCGGTTGACGATGCCGTGGAGCGTTTACTGGCTGAGGCTCGCCTTTTGGTGGAGCCCGAGCATTGCAAGCTGGTTGATGCGCGGCAACGGGTTCTGGCTGAGGCTCTGGTTGCTCCCTGTGATGTTCCGGGCTGGGATAATAGCGCCATGGATGGATATGCTGTGTGCAGTGCATCGACTGCAACAGGTCCTCTGGAACTACCACTTTTCGGCAAGGCAGCGGCAGGCTATCAGCCTATGCCATTACCTGCGGGGCATGCCATGCGTATTTTGACCGGTGCGCCCTTGCCGGAGGGTGCCGATGCTGTGGTTCCTCAGGAAGACTGTCGTATTGAAGCGGATCGGGTACTCGTTCCAGTCGTTCAGACAGGTCAGCATGTACGCCGCCGTGCCGAAGAATGGTCCATGGGTGAAGCTGTGCTTGCGGCAGGTGTGCGGCTGGCACCGCAACATGTTGGTTTGCTTGCCAGCCTTGGTATCGATCGTGTCTGTGTTTATCGGCCGTTGCGAGTTGGTCTGATCTGCAGCGGAGATGAACTCCGTGAACCCGGTCAAATACTTGGTCCGGGACAACTCTATAACAGTAACCGTTTCAGTGTTGCAATGACTTTGGCCGCATGGGGTTTTGATGTGCAGGTTTTGCCAACGCTTCCTGATCAGCTTGAGCCAACCTGTGAAGCATTGCGTGCTGCGGTACAACACTGTGATGTACTGATCAGCACGGGAGGCGTGTCGGTGGGGGACGAAGACCATCTCAAGGAAGCGGTTCGGCGTACCGGGCAGCTGGATCTTTGGCGCCTGGCCATTCAACCAGGCAAGCCCTTTGCCTTTGGACGTGTTGAAGGTTGTCCCTGGCTGGGTTTGCCCGGGAATCCTGCTGCTGCCTGGATTACCTTGTTGGTCGTAGCGCGTCCTTTTTTGTTGCGTGTGCAAGGGGTGGAGCAGGTGCGACCATGGACTTTAACCCTGCAGGCTGGATTTCAGTGGGATAAACCCTCAGTTCGACGTCAGTACGTTCGTGCCTGCGTTGAACAAGGTCACATGGTGCACCTGCATCCCCAGCAGAGTTCGGCCATGCTCAAGGCTGCTGCTTGGGCGGAAGGTCTGGCCATCATTGAACGCCAGACAAGTATCAAACCGGGTGATCCGGTTCCGTTTATTCCCTTTGCGGGGATATTGGACTAAAGCAGCAACAAACCCGACAGCTCAGCAGAGTTTGTTGCCAGTCTTGTCGGTACTTTAGTCCCAGCTAAGTGCACCTCCGGTTTGATACTCGGTGACCCGTGTTTCAAAGAAGTTTTTTTCCTTTTTGAGATCGATCATTTCACTCATCCACGGGAAAGGATTTCCAGTATTGGCAAAGTGCGCATCCAGACCAATCTGCTGCAAGCGACGGTTGGCAATAAAGCGCAGATATTCCTTGAACATGGGTGCATTCAGGCCAAGAATGCCCCTTGGCATCGTGTCTTCGGCATAGCGGTACTCCAGTTCAACAGCCTGTTGCATGAGATCAATGATTTCGGCTCGAAATGCCGGAGTCCAGAGGTGGGGATTTTCCTGCTTGATGGTGTTGATCAGGTCAATGCCAAAATTGCAGTGCATGGATTCATCCCGCAGAATATATTGGTACTGTTCAGCAGCGCCAGGCATCTTGTTCTGCCGTCCAAGAGCAAGGATCTGGACAAAACCAACGTAGAAAAATAATCCTTCCATCATGCAGGCAAAGACGATCAACGAACGCAGTAGTTGTTGATCGGTCGATGGAGTTCCTGTTTTAAATGAAGCATCGGTAAGGGTGTCAATAAAGGGGATGAGAAACTCATCCTTGGCACGGATGCTGGGGATTTCATGGTAGGCATTGAAAATCTCCGATTCATCGAGGCCAAGGCTTTCAACGATGTATTGATAGGCATGCGTATGGATGGCTTCCTCAAAGGCCTGGCGCAACAGGTATTGTCGGCATTCCGGGGCCGTAATGTGGCGATAAGTGCCAAGGACAATATTGTTCGCAGCCAGAGAATCGGCTGTCGTAAAAAAGCCTAGATTACGTTTGATAATCAGGCGCTCATCGGCGGACAGGGCACGCGGATCTTTCCACTGGGCAATATCACGACTCATTGCAATTTCTTGGGGCATCCAGTGGTTGGCACAACCAGCAAGATATTTATCCCAGGCCCAGTGGTATTTGAAGGGAACCAGCTGATTCACATCCGTACGGCCATTGATGGCGCGCTTGTCGGCAACATTAACCCGAGTGCTTGGGGCAGGACTGACCCGGGTATGTTCACTGGATGGGGTATTGGTTAAAACGTCATCAAAATCAAGCACTTCAGTTCTCCACGTAAAATATCATTGACAGGATTCACAATCAGGATTGTCAATCGAACAGAAATTTGCGCTGGGCAATGCTTCGGTCAGATGTGACTGTACTGCATTAAGTTCACCTCCCTGGCCGGTTGATTTCTCAGCAGAGGTTGCTCCAAGCGAACGCAGATAGTAGGTGGTCTTAAGACCGCGCTGCCATGCCAGCTGGTAAAGAGCGCTGAGTTTGCGTCCAGAAGGGGCTGCACAGTAGATATTGAGAGACTGGGCCTGATCGATCCATTTCTGTCGACGTGCAGCGGCTTCAACCAACCATACAGGGTCCATTTCAAAAGCAGTGGTGTAAAGAGCCTTTAAATCATCAGGGACGCGTTCGATCGCGCTTAAAACTCCATCATAATACTTGAGGTCCGCCACCATAACTTCGTCCCACAACGTACGGTTCTTGAGATCCTGGACGAGAAACTCGTTGACGACGGTAAATTCTCCAGAGAGATTGGATTTGACATAAAGGTTCTGATATTCGGGTTCAATGCTAGCCGAGACACCAATAATGTTGGAAATAGTCGCTGTGGGGGCGATGGCCAGGCAGTTGGAGTTGCGCATCCCGCTTTTCATGATTCGCTCGCGCAAGCTAGACCAGTCAAGGAGCGATGCCCGATTAACGTCCAGATAACCACCGCGTTCCTGCTGCAGGAGGTCAATTGAATCAAGTGGTAAAATACCCTGATGCCACAGACTGTTACGGAAGCTACTGTATGGACCACGTTCCTCAGCCAACTGACAGGATGCCGCATAGGCATGGTAGGCAATAACTTCCATGGATCGGTCAGCAAACTCGACCGCTTCAGCAGAAGCGTAGGGAAGACGCAAGGTGTACAGAGCATCCTGAAATCCCATTATCCCAAGACCAACCGGTCGATGGCGTAGGTTTGAATTGCGCGCTTTGCCAACGGCATAAAAATTGAGATCAATGACATTGTCCAGCATGCGCATGGCAGTCGTCACCGTTGTCTTGATCTTGTCGTGATCGAGTTGCCACTGACCATCTTCAAGCTTTAGGTGTTGACGAAGGTTGATGGACCCCAGATTGCACACTGCAATTTCTTGCTCGGAAGTATTCAGGGTGATTTCGGTACAAAGATTCGAACTATGTACGACTCCAGCATGTTTTTGGGGCGAGCGAATGTTGCAGGGGTCTTTGAATGTTATCCAGGGATGTCCGGTTTCAAAGAGCATGGTCAGCATCTTGCGCCAGAGCTGCACCGCCGGAATGCGTTTAAACAAAGTTATTTTGCCAGCATCAGCTAACTGCTCATACGCGCAATAAGCCATCTCGAAGTCTTTCCCATAACGTTCATGCAAATCAGGGACATCGGAAGGAGAAAAGAGTGTCCAGTCTTTTTGCTCCACAACCCTTTTCATGAACAAATCCGGGATCCAGTTGGCGGTATTCATGTCATGGGTACGGCGCCGGTCATCCCCAGTGTTTTTACGAAGGTCAAGAAACTCTTCAATATCTAAATGCCACGTTTCAAGATAGGCGCATACAGCACCTTTGCGTTTGCCGCCCTGGTTTACAGCTACAGCGGTGTCGTTGACAACTTTCAGAAAGGGAATGACTCCTTGGCTTTTGCCGTTGGTACCTCGAATTCGGGCACCTAGGGCTCGTACGGGGGTCCAGTCGTTGCCCAAGCCACCTGCATATTTTTGCAGCAAGGCATTATCCTTGATGCCCTGATAAATACCGTCGAGATCATCGCGTACGGTGGTTAGATAGCAGGATGACAGCTGAGAGTGGATCGTACCACTATTGAACAGGGTTGGCGTTGAACTCATGAAATCAAAGCGGGATAGGACGTTATAAAACTCAATGGCGCGTTCATCTCGGTCAATTTCCAGCAAGGATAAACCCATCGCGACACGCATGAAGAAAAGCTGGGGAAGCTCAATGCGCAGTTCATCACCATGCAGAAAGTAGCGGTCATAGAGAGTCTGTAGGCCTAAGTAACCAAACTGCAGGTCACGACTGAAATCCAGCGAGGATGCCAGACGTTCCAGATCAAACTGGGCAAGGCGCTGATCCAGCAGACCCATTTCAATGCCTTTGTGAATAAATTCTGGGAAATAGTCACGTTGTTGCTGCTCAAGGTGGCGCTGATCGTTCAAGGCAACCCCAAGAACTTCCTGCTGGATTTGGGCTAAAAGGAGGCGGGCTGTAACCTGATTGTAGGCAGGTTCCCGCTCGATCAAACTGCGTGCAGCCAGTATGAGTGCTGTCTGCACGTCCCGAATGGAAATGCCATCATAGACATCACGAATGGCCAGTTCGACAATACGCCGCAAGGATACATCATCCAGTCCGTGACAAGCAGGTGCCGCTTTTTCTTCCAAGATCTGTTCAGTGAGAGGATGGAATGTTCCGTCTCGATCCATCATGCGCATCGGTGGGTTTTGATCGTGTTCCTGATTTCGCTGTTGAGCGCGTTTTTCTCGATACAGGACATAAGCACGGGCGACATCATGTTCACCGCTGCGCATCAGGGCAAGTTCAACCTGATCCTGAATATCCTCGATGTGTACCGTGCCGCCAGATGGACGACGTCGTGATAAGGCGACAACAACTTGTTCAGTCAATTGGCGAATCTGTTCACGCATGCCACTGGAAAAACCAGACTGTTCGCCATGCACGGCTAGGAAAGCCTTGCTCAGAGCCAAACTGATTTTATCTGGATCAAAATTCACTTTGTTGCCATTGCGCCGGACAACTTGCAACATCCCATCGAGGGTCTGTGTCTGAGTTAAGGGTGTAGCAAATACCATATCGTTCATGACGTCTCCATATACAGAAGACGGGCTGACTGGAGGAGAGGGAAAGCTGAATAGCCAGGCTTGCCTGTTCCTGCCGAGGAAACCCCGCCTCAAGCTCTTTAAGGAATCATTACGGCAGGTCTCCTGGCTTGCGGGTCAAGGCATAACGGCCAACCTTCCCAACCTGGTGCAGACTTAGTCTCTCTGCGGGTCAGTGGTATTGATGAAGCCGTACGCTCGCCGCTTACAGTTGCGGGGGCAGCTCCGGATTAGGGCCATTTGGCCGGCCACCGGATTCCCTATTATCCCGTCATCTAAGGAGTGACAGGCACCGTAATACAAACATTAAACACAACAATATGTGTGTTCGTCAAGTGTGGATACAATATATAGTGCAGAGCGAAGAATGATTGCGCTATGTGTCGGATCATCCTGTTATGGACCGGTGTAGGCCCATAACAGAATTTTTCAGATCACTATGCCTGTTACCATGCAGAAAGGCTGTCGGTTGTGCGTTATTTTTGTTTGAGAAGACCGTCATCAATAATCTGCTGGAAGTGCTCTTGCAAAGTTTGATGAATATCATGGTAGCGTATGCCAAGTTCGAGGCTGCGACGATGATCAAAGCGTATGGGATGCCCAACATTGGCACTGATAAATGTACGGGTGACCGGTCCCATGAGTGGTCCGAATAACCAGACCAAGGGTTTGGGAACAACCATACGCGGGAAGGGGTAACGGTTGCCAAAGTGAGAACGCAGCACCTTGGCCATGTCGAGCATACTGGTTTCGCCGGCGACGAGTAGGTAACGACCCGAGGCCTGTGGCGTGAAGGCAGCAAGCATATGGGCACGTGCGACATCACGAACGTCGACGATACCATAACTAAGATCGGGGACACCTGTACGCAGTCGTCCATCTCCCATCGAAATGAGTGTGTCAATACTAGCGGACTGGCTCAGGGTCGTCAGTGCCGGTCCGAAGACCATACCAGGGTTTACCGTGACCAGATCCCATCGATCTTGCAACTTTTGAAGTCGCCATGCCTCCTGTTCAGCAGCAACCTTGGAGTATTGATAAGGATTATGGTGGACTGAACTGCTGGTATTCCAGTGTCGTTCATCCAGACGGTTGTCGGGTAAATCACGAGCATCAATGTTGTCACCATAGATGGCTGCGACGCTGCTGGTCAGAACGACCCGACGAACTGACTGGGTGCGGTTGGCTGCTTCCAGAACATGACGGGTTCCTTCAACGGCAGGACGTACCAGCGCTTGTTGGGCATCGCTGAATCCTTCAAGCAAAAATGGTGATGCCGTGTGCATGACAATCTCACAGCCCTGCATAGCCTGGTCGAAGCTGCCTTGTTTGAGTAGGTCAGCTGCAAAAAGCTTGAGGGTACCTGGAAGACCTTCAGCAATATTCAGCAGATGCTTGATGCTTTCCTGGCGGTTTGGATCACGCACGGTGGCATGGACGGTATAGCCATCTTCGAGAAGATAACGTACCAACCAGCTGGCAATGTATCCTGATGCGCCTGTAACAAGAACTGGCGTCGTGTGGGATAAGCTTGGTGTCATGGATTTTTGCCCTGTTGTCATGAATAGTCCGGTTTGGGGAAATACCCGTTATGCATTAATCAGGATATTAGAAAGATGTAAGATATTACAAGGACAGTATCTTACAAGGAAGATGTGTTTGCGAAAAGAAAAAGCGGCCAAAAACAGCAGTTTTATACCGATATGATCTTGTGTTGAGGGTTGAGTAACGATTAAAAACAATGTGTTGATAGTGGTGGCATCACCCACTGAACTTCAACTCATTCTCTTAACCGTGGAGGGAGGCTCCAAGTTATTGAGGGATCATTTTGGCCCATGTCCAAACGCTACTGACCAAGCAATCGTAGCTTGGGCCTATTGTACGTATGTGGCGCTTCTCCATGAATACCTATACCCCGTTTACGGGGAAGAGAGTCAATTGATACAGTTTGAAATGCGGTGAATATCTGAGGTGAATATCTGAAATGGTGGGCCGTGTAGGGATCGAACCTACGACCAATGGATTAAGAGTCCACTGCTCTACCAGCTGAGCTAACGACCCGACAATGCGGATAATAACAAATTGTCTTTTGCATGAAAACTGGGGTGGTCGATGGGACTCGAACCCACGACAGCCGGAATCACAATCCGGGACTCTACCAACTGAGCTACGACCACCATTGTCATGACCCGAACAGCCTGTTCTGGCGCGCCCGGCAGGATTCGAACCTGCGACCCTCGGCTTAGAAGGCCGATGCTCTATCCAACTGAGCTACGAGCGCAGTCTGCGAACGTGCCTCACATATTGGTCGGGGTAGAGGGATTTGAACCCCCGACATTCTGCTCCCAAAGCAGACGCGCTACCGGACTGCGCTATACCCCGAGGCTGTACCTCATGCGAGCGCGCATATTACTGGTCTCAGGCTTTTCAGTCAACCGGTTGAGGGTAGATTGCTGCATTTTTTTGGTCAGGATGAATCTGTCATCCCTCTTTAAGAAGCAGGAGCGGCTCTTTCGAGCCACTCCACGTGTTGATGCATTCATTCTTAGAAATTAAACATGGACATCAAGTCACCAATGGCTGGTCCATTAACCGGGCGATAAGGATTGTTTGCAGTGGTGACTGGATTGGGGAAGTTGTCACGACTGCGGCTGCTCAGTGGTCCCAGACGCCAGTTGTGTTCAATGAATTTCAGGATAGAGGCATGATCCTGATAGACGTGGTCCACGTGACCTTGACGAGCATAGGGTGAGACCACTAGAAGAGGAATACGTGGACCATCACCAAAGAAGTCAAGATTCTGGATATAGCCACTATCAAAGCTGCCACCGCCTTCATCCGTTGTAATCACAATGGCGGTGTTGGCCCAGAGGCTGGAATTGCTTTGCACTGCTGTAACCAGTTGCTTGAGGAAGGCTTCATAAGAAGCCGGATCAGAGTACCCAGGGTGACCACTGGCGGTATTCATTGGGACCACAAAGGATACGGCAGGCAGTGAACCATTGGCAACCTCACCATAAAAACTGGTCAATCCTTTGAGCAGGTTAAACTGGGATGGTTGGGTTACGATACTGCTAAATCCCAGCAGGGCATCTCCAAGCAGATTGATTTCCCCAGCCTGAACCGTAGGAACGAGCATTGGGGCAGCACTGGCAGGTAGTCCTTTTGCCTGGGCAAGGATCTGGGCGATGGGCATGACATCTGCCACTTCGGTACCGCCCGTGAACCATGACCAGCTGATACCCTTGGCGGTGAGTGCATCACCGATGGAGGGTAGCGTTTGCGGAGGATAGGCCAGGCTGTTGATCGAGTAATTGGCATCACCAGGAATAATGGGTTGTGCAGTGCCGGTTATGCCATAGGCTGGATTGTAATTATTGACCAGATAGTAACTTCCAGGTGCACAGCGGCTGTTTTTCGTGCCCAGTTGTTGTAGCCTGATAAGAATGGCCTGCACCCCGGGTTGGCTGGCATCGGAACAGTTGACATAAGAGCCTCCGTTGTAACCATCTCCCGCAAAAAAGTCATTCGTGCCGCTTTGTGGATTCGGGTTTTCAATTTGGGTCGAAGGAGGAACCTGAGAGCCCTTGTAGTTAAAGACTGGCACATCACCACTGGCCAGATAAAAGAAGTTCATGCCGGTGCCACCGAGAATGCCCTGGTGATCGTTGTCACTCAGTGCATATTGATCAGCCAGTGATTTCAGGTAGGGGGCATCACCGCTACTCATATTGAAAAATCCCATCAGCTCTCCACCTTGGCCCGGATTGCTGGCGGTAATTCCTGTAGTTTGGCCACCTTGGCCGGCGTTGACGGCTACCCAGGTGTACATGTCCAGTTTGCTGTTGTCGCCATCAGTCTGTTGCCACATCTGGAAAAAGCGATGGACAGGATCGCCAGTCTGTCCTGATGGGAATGGACCCAGTCCAGTACCATAATTGACATATTTAGTAATTTGGAAGGGACCCGGCGGCAGGTTGGTGGGGAAGTTCGGGTTAGGAGTTCCAGCCGCAGTCTGCAAGGTCTGGTAATTGACAATGCCAATTTGAGTGGGTTGGGGCAGCGCTGTATAGAGGTTCGTGCGTTGCAGATCAAGGCTGTATGCGCTCAACGCCGAGGCCTGATTCTGTTCAGCCAGCGGGTAGTTGATTCCCGGTGTGCCATCGGCATTAATAATGCCTTCAGAAAGTAGATTGTTGATGTGTTCACCGGCTTTGGGCTGATACGTTGCAAACAGGTTGTCCAAAGTGTGATTTTCGCCAACGACAACGATGAGGTGCTGGATGGGGGTGGCCGTTGGGCTATTGGCTGCATTCTGTGCCGACTGAATGCTGGTGGTACTCAAACTTGATGCCGGATCAAGAGTACCACTGGCCGGGATGTGCAGGGTCATTGAGGAAATACCTGAGCCAACCTGTACAGTGCCCTGGGCGACAAAGAAATGAGTTGTATTGAACAATTTGTCGAGTGGGTCTTTGCTCGGGTCAGCCACATAGCTATAGGTAAATGGGTTGGATGACTCGGTAGCACTGACTGAGAAGGCTGAGAGCAGCGGTTGTAAACTACCGACCACCTGCTGAGTGATTCGCTGCAGATTGGCATAGCTTAGATCGGCTGAACTAAGGGCGCCGGCATTAGGTATTGTGTTGAGCGTTGCGCCAAGCATGCGTTGGGTGATCAATGCAGTCAGGGGGTTGAGATTGACGGTATTAAAGGCGTTATTGTTCACCACCGAGGACAACACGATGGGGGTTCCATCCGGGTCCATGGATGGTGCGGTGAGCACATAGGGGCCGTGGCCACTGAGTGTCATCTGAAATCGCCCCATGCTGTCCGTAGGTTGTGACTGCATGGTATATCCATAGGCATCGACCGCGGTTACAACCACTCCCTGAACCGGGTTACCCGTGGCAACGACTCCGGATATGGGAAGTGGGTTAGTCGATGTGGTGTCGTTACAACCGCTAAGGATGCACGACAGAAGAGCGGCGCTGGCTATCAGCAAACGGGGGGGCATGGAATGGCTCCTGTTGGGACGAAAATACCAGACTACCGCAAAAATATTACAAAAATGTAACAAATGAGCGTTGTAAGTACCGAAATTTCATTTCGGTCGTTGGACGATGTCGTGCGATGTCAGGGCCGGTTGTGTGTGGGTTGGATGATGATCGTACAGGTCAGGCCGCTGGCGAGAAATTCCTGTGTGGGGATTTTGTCCAGATGGATACGCACTGGAATGCGCTGTGCCAGTCGAACCCAGCTGAAGGTGGGATTAACGTTAGCCAGTAGTTCACGCCCCTGCTGGTTATCACGGTCAGTAATGCCGTAGGCTATGCTTTCGACATGCCCCGTCAGCTCAGGGCCGCCACTCATCAGCTGAACGTGAGCCGGATCGCCGATATGGATCGCTGCAATTCGGGTTTCTTCAAAATAGCCATAGGCACTAAAGGAATGGCTGTCAATCAATGCCATCAGCGCCTGTCCGGTATTGGCATAGTCTCCACGGTGGACTCTGAGGTTACTGATGTAGCCATCGACGGGCGCACGTACTAGGGTTCGATTGCGGTTTAGTCGGGCCAAATGCACCTCGGCAGCTGCAGCCTGAACCTGGCTTTCGGCTTCATGAACCTGAGTCAGTGCGGTACTGATGTTTTCGGCAGAGACCAAGGTATTAGCCAGTGGGTTGCGGCGGGCGAATTCCTCCTGTTTGAGCTTGAGGTCTGCCAGGCGCTCTTGCCATTGCGCTTCGGCTTCTTCCAGGGCGATTTGATAGCGCTCCGGGTCGATGCGCAATAGAACATCACCCTGATGCACATACTGGTTATCATGGACCAGGACCTGCTGTACAAGCCCAGGACGATCTGCGGCGATATGAATGATATCAGCCTGGATGCGACCATCGCGTGTCCATGGGCTCAGCATCGATTGATGCCAGAGGCGTGTTCCCAGAAAGAGCGCCAGCAGCAATAAAGCGAGGGTTAGACCTGTTTGAAGTGCAGAGCGGATATTCATGATGCAACTCCGTTGCGGTGCAATATCCAAAGGCCAATAGCTGAATATAGACTAATGAAGAGACCTAGACGAAACAGCGAAGGATGCCATATCCATGTGTAGACATCCAGTCGGGCAAGAAGGCTGTCCAGGATCCAGAACATGACACTCAACAGAAGCAGCAGTGGAATCAGGGTTGGAAGCTCAACGCTGAATAAGTTCATTTCAGGTGGCACGGCTGACTCCTTGCCCGGCATAGTGGGCATCTAGGGATTGAAAGCGGGCAAACCAGGGATCATCGGCGATGATCTGTAAGACACGACGTATATGTGCACCTGTCTGTTCGCCCGAGGTCTGGGGTGTTGCTTCAGTCTGGTGCATCAGTGTACGTAAAAGCCCCATGGCCTGTTGGCGTGACAGCTGGCTGGGTTGGCGCAAACTCAGTTCGAGTTGGCGCAGTGTCTTCTTGAGTGCTGGTATAGAACTTGTCGGCTGCAGTCGAAGACGTATGATCGCGTCCCCCAGTTCCAGAACTGAAAGTGCACAGGGTAAAAGTTCATGAATCAGATGCGGGCTGCGCAACATGACTTGTCGCATCAGGTCGCGGATGCGGCCGTCAAACTGGTGTGGCAAATGCTTTAAAGGTGTTCGGCAGGTTGCTGCCAGGGTACGTGCAAGATGTCGGACGTAATAGTCTCGCTGTTGTTTGATTTGCCCTCGCTGGAGGACTGAAAAGGCGATACCAGCAATCGCCAGGCCGAGCAGTTGAGCCAGTCCATTGTTGAGGAGCATGACGCCATCAAAAACCATAGTGTTTTGCAGCGGTAAGGCTGTACTCAGCATCATGCAGAAGGCGGTTCCCATGCCATAGGTTTCTGGCCGGGAGGCCACCCAAAGTCCGCAGATGATGAAAGGAACTATGCCGAGGCTTAACTCAACAAACGAGTGCATGTAGGGCAGAACCATAAGGTTCATCAGCATGGCCGCCATTAGCCCAGCGCTAAATCCAACAGCCATGTGTCGTACGGCTCGCTGTGGCTGGGCAACTGAAGCAAACAGGGCGCAGGCAATACAGGCAATGGTCGCTGCCAGCGCTCCTTGCGGCCAAGCCGTCTTGATCCAGAAGACGTTGAGCACAAGCATGGCTAGGACGGCACGTATGCCGGTGATGATGACTTCCATGGACGGAGTAAAAAAAACGGGCGATGGGACAGGACGTTTCGGTTTATGACGGCTATCGAGCAGCGAGGCATAGGTGCCCGTTAGATCATACAGTTCGCTGACCATCCGGGTGAGCAATGCCGAGGCATCATCAAAGGCATCAAGTTCCTGTTCTAGGCAGTGATGAGCTTGCAGTCGCAGACGGGTATCCTGCAGGTGCAGAACAAGCCAAGGTTGGTAACTTCCAAGTTGCCGAAGTATGGGGGTGGATTCTGCAGCACATTGCGGTATTTGACCCTGCAGAGTGATTTCAAGCCCTAGCGACTGTACAATCGGTCGTAGTGCGTTCAGGGCAAGCCATTGTTTCTGGTTTCGCATGCGGTGCCCCATTTGCTCAAGTGCCTGTAGTGTTGTGGTCAGGCGCATAAAATCAGCGCTGAACAAACGCAAGCGGTCGCTGCGAATGCGCGAACGTGGATCCTCAAAGACGGCTAAAGCACGCAGGGATTCGAGGTCAAGGATTCGGATGACAAAACGAAGCGGATCTTCCTGCTGAATGCTTATGTCGAGGGGTTGTGCAACCGCTCGCACCAGATAGGCGATCAGATCGTGATAATGCTGCCGGACGTTTTGCACCAGCTGAGGGGTCAAATGTTGTGGCCAGAACACATCGCTGATGACTGCTGTACAAAGAATTCCGATATAAATCTCACTGACCCGGGTTATGGCTAGGTCAAAGGCCTGATCCGGATTCTGGACGGCAGGAAATCCAATCAAACAGGCTGTATATCCAGCAAGGACAAAGGCGTAAGCCTGAAAATCCCGAAACCAGGCTGCACAAGCGACACAGATGCCGATCCAGAGGCTGATTGCGAGCAAAAAAAGAGTCGGATTCTGGGCAAAAGCAGCAAGAATGAGCAGGGTCACGATGGAGCCAATAGCGGTACCCACCAATCGATAAAAACCCTTGGCAATCACCATACCGCTTTGCGGCTGAGCAACGATGAACACGGTAACCAGGGCAGTACCCGGAGCCTCAAGATCAAGTCGAAAAGATATGAACAGGGCCAGCATCGCTGCGGCACAGGTTTTGGCGATAAAACTCCAGCGTAATGATTCCTGTCGTATCCAGTTCGACCATGACCATGCGTTATTCATGATGGGGTGCACTTAGTTGGGTTGATGCCCCCAGCCAGCCACCACCCAAAGCACGAATCAAATGAACTTCCGTACGAAGTTGCGATGCTTCCAGACGGTCGAGTTCCTGTTCACGTTGCATTCGAATAAGGATCATGTGGTCGTACTCGGTTTCATTCAACAAACCGGCCTGATAGCCCTTGCGATTCAGCGCTTCATCGTCGCAGGCCTGGTTACGGGTCATTCGAGCAGTCTGCTGTTCCTCATCCAGTCCGTGTAGCATGGCGAGCAAATCACTAACTTCCTGAATGGCTTGCAGCAGTTGGCGATTGTATCGGGCTACGTCAGCATCCCGTCTAGCTGCAGAGACATCGAGGGCCGCCTGCAGTTCTTTATCCTTAAAAAGGGGGAGTGACAACGCTGGACTAAGACCATACATCATGGCGCTGCTGGAAAAAAGCTGCGTGAACCCGAGTGCCTGATAGCCAGCAAAGGCTTCAAGATTAATATCGGGGTAAAAGCGTGTTTTGGCAACCTTGATGGTTTCGCTGTCAGCCTCAATGCGCCAGCGATCAGCAATAATATCGGGACGTCTTCCTAGCCAGTGCAAAGGAATAGGATATGGGGGATGCAGGGAGTGATTCAGGGACAGCGTTGGAGTTGTGAGATGCAGGCTGCTTGCTGGTGGTTGACCACAAAGCATGGCAAGCTGGTTTCTGAGTATGTGAAGGGCAGTTTGCTGGTGTGCCAGAGTTTGTTGCGTCGGGGCAAGGTCGGTAATTGCCCGGCTGACTTCAAGGTCGGTACCAAGCCCGGCTTGACGACGTTTTTTGGCCAGATCCAACAGGTGCTTGCGCATATTCAAAATAGCCTTGGTCTGCTCTAACTCCACATCGGCAAGGGT
>JAJZUM010000037.1 GCA_021848605.1 Pseudomonadota bacterium
CCCAGTCATTTTTTGGGTTGAGTACTCGATAAAAGCAGCTTTCACGGCCTGTATGACAGGCAATTCCACCCTGTTGTTCAACGAGGAGCAACAGGCAATCCCCATCACAATCCAAGCGTATTTCAATCAGGTGTTGAACGTTGCCGGATTCTTCTCCCTTTCGCCAGATTTTTTGCCGGGAACGTGAAAAATAAATGGCCCTTCCTTCTTCAATGGACATTTGCAGGGATTCACGTGACATCCATGCCTGCATAAGCACGCGACGGGAATGAAAGTCCTGGGCGATCGCACACACCAGACCATCATCATTGAAGGATATTTTATTAAAAAAATTCATCGCCAAATTCCGATAAAAAAGACAAAACCAGCCAGCACGAAGAGCTCGGGTACTGGTTTTGGCAAGGCTAGGGCAAGGAATAGCAGAAGAATCCCGCTATTGGTATAACGTCTTGCCCGATGCAGTCGGGGTATTTCCTTGCTCAACTGGGTCAACAGGGTATTCTGCTGAGACTGTTCCTGCAAGATGGCGCGTTGAAGCATTGCGCTGTCTTCGAGACGATTGGGCAAGTCGAGGAGCATGCCCATCCATTGCGGCAGGCTTTTTTGTCCTCTGTGCAAGACGGCCTGTGGGCCAATCTGGTCAGCAAGCCAGTGGCTGAGCAGCGGGCGGCTCAGGCTCCAGATATCCAGATCAGGATATAGTCCTCGGCCCAACCCTTCAACATGGATGAGCGTTTTGAGCAACAGAACAAACTGGGTGGGGATGATCAGTCGATAGCGTCGGGCCAGATCCAACAATCCAAACAAGGTAGGTGCAAAGTTCAGGGTCGCAATGGTCTGATCCAGGACGGGCTGAACCAGGCGTTGTACCTCGCGTTCAAGGGTTTCCAGAGATGTGCCCGCAGGAACCCAGCCTTCTGCCCATGCAACCCGAACAAGTTCGGAAAAATCCCTTTGCACTAACGCCAAGCCCAGTCGTGCGACAGCAATCTGGTCACGTTTGTGCAGGCTGCCCATAATGGCACAGTCCAAGGCAATGTAACGGGGATTTTCCGTTTGTTGGGCATCAACCCATACATTGCCAGGATGCATGTCCGCATGAAAAAAGTTGTCTCGCAGCAATTGGGTAAAAAAAACAGTCAGGCCTGTTTCTGCGAGTTCCTTGCGACTGATACCAAGGTCAAGCAGCCTTTCAGTCTGGCTGACAGGAGTCCCGTAGACCCGTTCCAGGACGAGTACACTTGCAGCCACATAGCGATCTTCAACCCAGGGAACATATAATTGTTTCGAATCAAGAAAGTTTTGCCGCAGTCTTCGGGTATTGCCAGCTTCAAGTACCAGATCGCATTCATCGAGTAGTGTCTGGCGGTAATCAGCAACAACCTGAGCCAGTCTCAGTCGCTTGGCTTCTTCCCAGCGTTGCTCAATCCAGTGCACCATGTCTCTTAACAAGGACATGTCTTGTTCCACGGCCTGGCGAATACCGGGGCGTAAAACTTTGACGACCACCTCACGACCATCAAAAAGCTGCGCAGTATGGACTTGTGCAATGGACGCTGCTGCCAGAGGCTCGCGATCAAATCGCATAAACAGTTCATCAAGCGGACGCCCAAGTTCAGATTGAATGGTGTTGATAATCCCGTCTACAGGGCAAGGACGAACCCGATCCTGCAAGGCAGATAGGGAATCAAGGACATTCGGGGGTAACAGATCACGTCGAGTTGCCAGAAGCTGCCCTAGTTTAATGAATACGGGTCCCATATCCTCCATGGCTAATCTGAGTCGATCATCTGGAAGTCCTCGTTTGGACGGCAGCCATGCATAGGGATGCATACGCATGAAAAGCGTTAATAAACGCATCCAGCCGAAGGAGTTGGGAACCAATTGATGGAGACTGTAGCGGGCACAGATTCCCCAGAGATCGAGGATACGTCGGAAGGAATTAAGGGATAGGCCAGAAGACATGATCAGTTTCCAGTGTGTTGCTGGAGGAGTTCTTCCAGGCGCTTCATGCGGTCATGCACCCGATCGGTATCGGCACACAGATCCTGGGTTTCCTGGATGATTTCGTCGAGTTCCCAACGCATGGGGATAGCTCCCAGTTCTTCCTGCAGATATTCACGGCTGTTCTGAAACATGACGCGCGCTGACCGACGGGTGAACCGCGCCAGCTGACGGATGCCTCGCCCCATCTGATGTGCAATGGGGTCTCCGAACCAGCGTGCCAGCGACTCTTCCCAATCAATTTCCAGATGGGTAAAAATTGCGTGAAGTTTTTGAACGAGTTCGATGTCCCCACCTAGATGAACCGGTCCCTGTACCCACTGTGGTTGAGTGCTGAAAAACTGGCGGAGCAGATCCAGTGATCGGGCTTCCAGGGTCGCATGTGCTGGCTCATGGCTGTCGATCAACCATCGGATCGAACTCTCTTCAATTTTCAACAGCACCTGAAGTTCAGGTTGGTGGATTTCGATGAAAATCCGTTGTCCTTGCAGGGCTTCAAGCTGCATGCGGCTTGCCGGGTCATGTTCAAGTGCCAGATCTACAAGTTTTTCAAGGGTTCTGAACATGAATACCTGATACATTCCGGGCATCATGATTTGAATCCCCGATGCAGGGCAACGATTCCACCCGTCATGTTGCGAAAGTCAGTCCGGTCAAAGCCTGCTTGGCGAATCATCGCTTCAAGGGTGGTCTGATCGGGATGCATCCGGATGGATTCCGCAAGATAGCGGTAACTGGCGGCGTCATGCACCACCAATTCACCCAGAGCAGGAAGTACATGAAAGGAATACTGATCGTAAATACGTGACAGAAGGGGAGACTGGGGTTTGGAGAACTCGAGTACCAGAAGTCGGCCACCGGGTTTGAGAACACGAAACATCGATCTAAGGGCTGCATCTTTATCCGTTACATTGCGCAGGCCAAAGGCAATCGTAACAAGATCGAAGGATTGATCAGCAAAAGGGAGGCACTCAGCATTGGCCTGAACATAGGCGATACGGGTTCCTGCACCTCGATCCATGAGCTTGTCACGACCAATGTGCAACATAGACGCGTTGATATCGGCCAGAACAACCTGCCCACTGGGGCCGACGATTCGGTTGAATGCGTAGGCCAGATCTCCAGTACCGCCTGCGAGATCCAGTACCTGGGTTCCGGGGCGTAAACCAGACATCTCAACAGCATAACGTTTCCAGAAGCGATGAATACCCAGCGACATCAAATCGTTCATGATGTCATAGGAACGTGCAACCGAATGAAAAACTTCAGCTACCTTGCGTGTTTTTTCTTCAGGAGTTACGGTCTGAAAACCGAAATGCGTCGAACGGTTTTGTGAATCATCCATGGATGCGGGCTCTCGAATCATACTGCGTCGGCATGATACGCCATGCCGACAGGAAATGACCAGTTGCATGCATCGTAAAGATGATCTGGGTCATGCAAAAGGATTTGGGTGGCCCTGCATGATTCGGTCAGAAATCCCCCGTTCCACTTGGGCAAAACCGTTGATGAACTCGGCTGCTGAACCCATGGGCTTCATGACCGCAAAACCCTTCTCAAGAAAGTCGTAGAGACCACCAAATCCAGCAAGGTGCGCAGGCCTGAAAGCGAGTTTGAAGGTGGCGTAAATGACACGGGAACGTACATAACGATCAAGACCAAGACCAAGAGCAGAGATGAGTTCCAGTTGGCGGTAGCGCGCTTCCTGATGACTGGTACGGCGATATGCCTCGCAATACGATTCCGGAGTGATTTCCTCGACGTTCATTTCTTCAAAGAGGATTTCGGTCATGCGCTGATCAAGTTCTCCAGTCAGGGAATTTAACTCAAGTGCCACACCTGAAGTGCGTAAGACCGAGTCCGGTAGTAACCGGGAAGCTATCGGCAGGGCCCGTTCAACTTCATTAGCCAGTTCGGTCAGATCAAGTCCACCATACATATCGGAAAGAAAAAACTCGGTCGCGGCCTGATAGTGAGGATCTTTGAGCAGGCCTGCATGTGTTTTCTTGAGACGTTCAACCTGCCAGACCTGTAATTTGACAAAAAACTGATTGAACTCGGGGTCGCTGTGTATTCGCCAGTTGCGAAAACTGGCTATTTCAGCGCGAAGCTGATCGGCTGTGCTGACGTGAGCACGATGATCGGACGAACTGACCAGTTGCAGGTTCGGGTGATCCAGAGACATGGTGTACTCCTGTCAGTTACCTGAAGCTATTCTAACAGGTTCTTGTCAGCTTTGGGGATGGGTGGTTGGAGAAGAGCATTCTGGTATTCCTCCCAGAGTTGATCTTTGTTTCCGGCCAGTTCAGTAAGGTATGACCAGGAAAAAATGCCTGTATGGTGTCCATCACTGAAATGAATTTTGATGGCATAAGCCCCGACCGGCTCCATGGCGACAATGCTAACCCCATCAACATGCGTTGGTACAACTCCCGGTGATCCGGGCCCATGCCCCTGAACCTCAGCAGATGGGGAGCATACCCGAAGTAGGGCAGCGGGTATGTGTTCTTCCCGATGGTCCGGCCACTCAAGAACCAGAATCTGTTCTTTGCTCCGGTATTCGATACGCACAGGGCGCATCAGAGAATAAACCTGCTCAAATCATCATTTTTGACCAAGGTGCCAAGACATTGCTCCACATCCTTATCCGTCAACGTTAAGGGCTGGTCAGCCTGTTGCAGAGCCAGATCAGCGGCACTGTAAGAAATGTCTTCCAGCAGCTTCTCCAATACAGTATGGAGACGACGGGCACCAATATTCTCGGTTCGTTCGTTCACTTCGAAGGCAATTTGAGCGAGTTTCTTGATGCATTCAGAACTGAATTCCACTTTGAGACCTTCTGTCTGGAGCAGGGCCGAATACTGATGAATCAGTGAGAAGTGGGGTTCGGTGAGTATTCGCTCGAAATCGGAAGGTGTCAGAGCATTCAGTTCAACACGAATCGGCAGACGACCCTGAAGTTCAGGAATCAGGTCTGAAGGTTTGGCTAGATGAAAGGCACCGGATGCGATGAAAAGGATATGATCTGTTTTTACCATGCCGTATTTGGTGTTGACAGTGCAGCCTTCGATCAAAGGCAGAAGATCGCGCTGAACGCCTTCCCGTGAAACATCGGCGCCGCTGGTCTCGCCACGACGACAGACTTTGTCAATTTCATCAATGAAAACAATGCCATTTTGCTCAACAGATTTCAGTGCCATCGCCTTGATCTGCTCGTCATTCACCATTTGCAGAGCTTCTTCATCACGCAGACGTTTGAGGGCTTCAGCAACTTTCATCGTTTTGGTTTGGGTTCTGCTTCGCCCCATGTTGCTGAACAGGTTTTGTAACTGGGAACTCATCTCTTCCATGCCGGGAGGAGACATGATCTCGACACCGAAGTGCATGGGAAGTTCAACTTCAACATCACGATCATCGAGCTCACCCTGCCTTAACTTGCGAAGTAAAATCTGACGCGTCTGGTCGTTGGAGTCCGAATTCCACGAATTGCTATGTGCGGGAGGACGTAACAAAGCATCCAGGATTTTTTCTTCTGCCCGTTCGGCCGCTTGTTCAGAAACGCGTTCGGTTTGACGCTGACGTTCTTCTTTTATCGCCATTTCAACCAGATCACGTATGATGGTTTCCACATCCCGACCCACATAGCCAACTTCCGTGAACTTGGTGGCCTCCACTTTGATAAAAGGTGCATTGGCCAGACGGGCCAGGCGGCGTGCAATTTCTGTTTTGCCAACACCGGTAGGACCAATCATCAGGATATTCTTGGGAACAATTTCCTGTCGAACATCTTCAGGCAATTGCATTCTGCGCCATCGGTTTCTCAGGGCAATGGCAACGGCACGTTTGGCAGCATCCTGACCAATAATATGACGATCCAGTTCATGGACAATTTCCCGGGGGGTCATGCTGCTCATGCAGAGTACTCCAGCGTTTCAATGGTACGATGGTGGTTGGTATAAACACAAATGTCTGCCGCAATATCAAGGCTTTCCTCAACAATGCCTCGTGCGTCTAGACTGCTATGCTTCAACAAAGCCCTGCCGGCCGCAAGGGCAAACTGGCCCCCTGAACCAACGGCGACAATGTGATCTTCCGGTTCGATCACATCTCCGGTTCCACTGATCATGAGGAGCGTGTCCTGGCCAGCAACAACAAGAAGGGCTTCCAGACGACGTAGCATACGATCCGTGCGCCAGTCTTTGGCAAGTTCGACTGCGGAACGTAGTACTTGTCCCTGATGTTTCTCAAGTTTTGCCTCAAAACGCTCAAAAAGGGTAAAAGCATCGGCTGTGGCACCTGCAAATCCTGCAATAACACGTTCCTGATAAAGTCGTCGCACCTTGCGTGCATTACTCTTCATGATCGTTTGGCCAAGGGAAACCTGACCATCGCCACCTACAACGATATGTCCTTGATGTCTTACTGCGACGATGGTTGTCATGATCGCCATGCTCCACTGATTAACAGAAATATCATTGACGATATGGGGGTGTGCCAAGGAAACTCAATATGCAAGCCGATGATTCGGCAGATAAGCTAGAATAAAAGATATTGAGGGAACGATTTTGTTGCAGGGGGACGTGATGTTAAAAACAATTTTGGGGCTGACCATACTTGTTACGTTGGCCACTTTGATGTCAGGATGTGCAAGTACCGTCCGACAAACCATCGGTTATTACCATGCGCCGCAAAAAGCCTACTCTCTTCCCTTGGATATTAATATATTTCGTGGACAGGTGACGCTTACTGAGGGCTGTGATCATGTGGGTGGTTCGCTCAATATCTGGGATGCCCAAAACCGATTCTTCAGAATTGATTATTTGCGTATCAATCAAAATCCTTTAGCCACTGTACCTGCTTTTGCTGCAGATCGAACGATTGCTGAAGTAGTGCTGTCAAACTATGTGCGCAAAGTGATACCTGCCTCGGCCAAAGTAAAGTCCATACGCACCATGGGCAAGGTTTTTGTGAAGGTGCGCTCAGGTAAAGAAGCCTTATTCTCCGAGATTGCATTGGAAATGCAACCGCATTCGGTTGGAGCACTGCGCGATACGACCCAAGTTTTTTACTATGGATTCTTGATTTTCAAGGATGGAGATTTGGCCTATGTCCTGCAACATCGCATGCCGGTATTTCAGCCAGATCGAATGCACGCTCAATTGGGTCAATTGGCGGATGATCTGATTATCCCTGGGAAACCAATGGCTTTCTCGGCGCCGCGTGCGATGACTCATGTTGCCCATCTCATAACGCACGGATTTGCCAATCTCAAGGATCGTATTCTTGGGCGGGATACACGTCCCCTGGTTGAAACCTGTGAATGGAATGATGTTATTGCTGCGCCGAAATAATCCGGAATAGGTGTGTTTGCATCGTTGCAGACACACCTTTAGTCTTAGGCTATCTGAGACTTCGGTTGTTTGGGACTTCTGACCTCATAGCCAGTTAAGGACTGACCCAAAAAGAATCAGAGCCAAGCATACGGTCAGAAAAAGTCTGGATACCGTCTGGCGTTGCTGAGCCGTGGAAGGCATGTCGAAAACCCAGTAGGCGACCAGAAAGAAAGGCATATAGCCAAAAAGCCAGATGAGGAAAGGGAACGAGGTATTCCACCAGGACCAGTACCATTGCAGGGCGCCAAGATGGTGTAGTTCAAGTTCAACCAGAACACATAATACTGAATTAATCGCGGCGAACCAGAGTCGATTATTGATGCCATAAAAAGCCAGGCTACGATTGACAGGAAGTAGACGAACTGCCAATAGCCCCATCATGGCGAACATGAGTGTGATTTCAATGTTTAACCCAACCAGAATCGTTAACGAGGATGCGGATGGAGTGCCCCAAACCGGATGATTGGTGAAGTGATTGATGAGTGCATTGATGATTTCATTGATCCAGTCCATAAGCCAAAAGGCTAGTCCGGCAAATACAACATTCCAGCGCCGAGCAGCAATCTGCTCCACGTAAGCATAAACCACAACGACCAATATGGGGATAATACTCCATTGAAAGGCATGTCCATCCATTAGCATGGTATTTTCAATCCTGTAGTAGAATTAGTTTGTGCCGTGTTCTGACTTTTTGACATCCGCCCCGCCCTCAGGCTGCCGCTTGCGCCTGTTCCTGTGAAAATGATGGATTTGCATCATTCATTCGATGGGCTTGGTACGGTGCCTGATCAGCTCTGATACCTCAATCTTCCCATGAGCAAAGTCAGGGGGTGTGTCTTGTTACAAAACTTAAGTAAATCAAAGTGTTTCTGCCTGTTTGGGAGTAGACAAGAACTCAAATCTGATACCCTTAGGTATCCCAAACACATATTACAGCCACACAGATGTTATTGGGAGGCTCCTGTTTTGCAGACCAACAAAATGTGCTTGCCCACCCTTCAACGTTATAAATTGCCTCAAAACTTGTCAAGTACCTGTCATAATGCAGCAACTCGTTCCCCAACATTTTACCTGTTTTGTGATATTCTGCCGTGCAATCATGGTTCTGGAGGTCTTCGTTGATGGAAATTGATCCGCAGCGGCAAAGTGCCCAAGCCAATTACAAGTTATTGACCAATCTTGTTGTACCACGTCCAATCGCTTGGGTGACCTCCCTGGGTGATCATGGGCAGATCAATTTGGCTCCATTCAGTTTTTTTAATGCCCTAGGTGCCGATCCGGTTTTGCTAGGTTTCAGTATCGGACGTTACGATGATGGGCGCCTGCGGGACACTGCTACCAACATTCTTCGACATCCGGAGTTTGTTGTTCATATGGTCACTGAGGAATTCATGGCTGCCATGAACCTTTCAGCGACTGATTTTCCGGCCTCTGAAAGTGAAGTAGACATTTGTGGGCTACGCACTCAGTCCAGTGTTCAGGTACAGGTGCCTAGACTTGCTGAAGTTCAGGTAAGTATGGAGTGCCGGCTCTTCAAACATATCGAACTGGGTAAAAATTTGCTGGTTATTGGTGAGGTCCTCATGTTTCATGTTCACGATGAATACATGGCTGAGCGGATGCACATTCAGAATTTTTATCCTGTTGGCCGTATGGGATCGCCCTCACGATATTGTCGTACAAATCAGGTCTTTGATGTGCCCAGAATGAGTTATGAACTCTGGTTGAAAAAACTGGAAGATCAGCAGCACCGCTGATCTTCCAGCAATTTTGTCAGGATTTCTTTTTCGTCTCTTCGGCCATTTTTTTAGCATAAGCTTTGGATTCAATAGCTTCTACGGTAATGGTAACTTTTAATGCGTCACTAACCAGGGGTACATAAGCACCAACTCCAAAGTCTGAACGCTTCAGGGTTGTTGTTGCATCAAAACCCGCTGCAGGGGCATTGTTATAGAAAGGATGAGGACCTATTTTGTTGGCGTGTGCATGCAGGACAACAGGTTTACTGATTCCGTTGACCGTCAGAATGCCTTCAAGATCAAAAGTACGCGCCTGTTCATCAATATGGGTCATCGCCGTGCTGTCAAAGGTGATGTCGGGATACTGCTTGGTCTTAAAGAAATCTCCGCTATCCAAAAGGTGTTCGTTCAGGGCAGGCACATAAGTGTCGAGCGAGCGAAGCGGTATAACAACATGAACTTTGGATTTTTCCGGGTGTTCCTGATCGCCATCAATGGTGCCCCTGACCTGGGTAAAGTCAGCTCCAGGAGTTGAAAATCCAACATGCTCCCAGGTAAAGCGAACCTGGGTATGCCAAGGATCAAGTGTGTAATGAACAACCGTATCCGCCTGACTTGCGGACATGGTGCACCAAAGTGAAGCAGCCAGAATAGTAGCTGAGCAAGTGCGTAACATGAAGACTCTCCTTTAAGGGAAAAATAGATTCTTGATCCAAGTCAATTAGCGGAAAGATTATCAGACTTCTTGAATATTCCAAGTCGTCATGAGTGGCACTCAATGATGCCTCACAGGTGTATCGGATAAAAATCGTTTAAATATCGATGGTTATCGTTTGTTTCTGGGTAATATCGGTTCGTGGAAATCATTGTTGATATGAACGCAACAATGATTGATAGATTGGCTCAGCTATCAACTTAAAAAGGCTGCAGCATTCTGCTTTAGGTGCTCTGGATTCAAGGTGCCAACAACAATAGAACTGCAGCCAGGGTGCTGATAACAGAAACGAAGATGTTCTTGGGCTTGCTCGATGCTGTGGATATGTCCCGAGGCCAGTGCTTTTTTGATCAGGCAGGATTTTTGATGTTTAGCGGCATAGTCCAAGGCCTTTTCTTCGTCGCGATAATGTGGGTGGTAGGTCACCATGGCAACGTCGCTCTGTTTCAAGCAGGCCAGAGCTCCTTCTAGACTTTTTCCAGACAGTCCGTAGGAGCGAATCTTGCCCTCTTCTTGAAAATGGGCCAGTGTTTCAAGGCAACCTTCGTCAATAAGTTCCATATCTCTGCCATCGGAATGAAGCAGCAGGATGTCAATATAATCAGTTTTCAGAAGTCTGAGACTGTTTTCCAAACTTTGTCGCATGGCTTCAGGGCTGAAGTCAAAGGAGGAATGACCGGCATTGAATTGTTCACCAACTTTGTCGATGATGACCCAGTCATGGCGGTTTCGTATTAGCTGACCTAGCCTGGTTTCACTCTGACCATAAGCTGGTGCAGTATCAAGAACATTGATGCCCAGCTCTTGGGCCTGATTCAGCAATTCGTTAATCTGCTGGTCGGAAGGCAGTTCAAAGTGATGGGGATATTTTACACCTTGATTACGACCAAATTTGACGGTGCCCAAACCTAAAGCACTCACCTGAATATCGGTCTGTCCCAGAATACGACGCGGCAACATGACGAAGTACTCACATCAATTCTTGAAGTGTTGTGCCCAGTCCCGGATGTGGGAGCGGAAGATCAAACTCGCCAGCAGGTGCGGTCGGTTTGAACTGCTTTTCGGCAAGCAGTTCCAGCACCCGTTCACCCAGATCTGGGGCAAGTGCTAACTTGGTTGGCCAGGCGATGATGACATTACCTTTGAGAGTGGCAAACGCATTATCCGGTTTGAGCAATTGTTCTTGGGCAGCTTCGGCCCGATCGATGCGCAGGGTTTTCCACTCAGCATGACTGATATCCAGCCACGGGAACAAGTGACGCAATTCGCGTTGTGCCATGTCGATCTGGAGCATGGGGTCACGTTCCACGCCCTGTTCAGCGAGATCGCCGCCGAGGTACCAGAGCATTCCTCGTTCCGGGTCTGGGTGGCTGGTGATGGTAATCCGGGGTTTGCTGCTAGTACCGATACAATGAGCGTAAAAAGGAGGTAGTCCAGCCTGGCGCATTAAAACCATGTGCAAGGGGCGCAACTGCATAGTTGGTTGTTGAATGCCCAAACTGTTCATGATGGACTGATTGCCTTTGCCGGCAGTAAGCACCATCCAATATGGCTGAATACGTATGGGCTCAAGGTGTTGGGGAGTCAAGATAATCGAACGGGTTCTAAGCTGATCATCCGTTTCATAGAGAATGTTCAGATCGCTGGTTTTAAAGATGCAGCTTTTATGCTGTTCCATCAGTTGTTGCAGGAGCGAAGGTACATCAAGAACGAGATCATTGAGACGGTAGACTGAACCCTTGAAATGACTGGATTGTAGAAGCTCGGGACGATCAGATCCTTCAACAGATTCGATACGACCACGTAGCATCTTGCTGCCAAAAAAAGTTGTCATGCGTGCGGCAAGTGAACGATCAGACCACATGTAGTGATGTTCGGAGAGAATTTTTGTACCTTGCAGATCAACAGGCCCTTTGCCTTGCAAACAGGATCGCCAGAGATCGGGCATGTCTGCAATTGCTTCTGCCTCGGAACTGAGCATGCCTCCAAGTGCATACTTAAGTCCTCCATGGATAATACCCTGAGAGTAGAGCGTTTGCCCTTGTCCAATGCGGTCGTGTTCGAGAAGTATGGCTTTGTATCCTGCTTTACAGAGCATGGATAAAGTCCATAATCCGGCAATTCCTCCCCCAATAACCACAACATCCACTTCAATGCTGCGCATGCTCGACTTACCTGACTATGATTCGGTTATATTAGAGGTGAATCATAGCATGACTGTTTTTGTTGGAGTTAAATCTTGGAGGATTCACGTGGCTCGATGGATCTATAACCGAATCATCAGTTTTCTTGTACCTTTTGCCTTGTTGCGTCTTTGGTGGAAAGGACGCCTCAATCCGGCTTATCGTCAACGTTGGGGTGAGCGTCTTGGCTGGAATTTGCCACCAAAGCCATGTACGTTCTGGTTTCATGCTGTGTCGGTGGGAGAAACGGTCGCCGCGGCTCCTTTGATTGAGGCTGTCTTGCAGCAGTTTCCAGAACATCGTGTCATGGTGACGTGTACGACGCCGACAGGCTCGGAACGTATTCTCAGTCTTTTTGGTGATCGTATCCTGCATGCCTATCTTCCTTGGGATCGTCTGCGAGTTGTTCGGCAATGGCTGTCAGTACTTCAGCCTAAGGTGTTGGTGATCATGGAAACCGAGCTTTGGCCAAATCTACTTGCCGAATCCCATCTGCGCGGTGTGTTTGTGGTACTGGCTAATGCCCGATTATCGGAACGCTCAGCCCGGGGGTATGCACGCTGGCCTGCGCTGGTTCGCCCAATGCTGGCTAATCTCGATTATATTGCAGCCCAGGATCAGTCAACCGCCCAGCGTTTTATCCATCTTGGTGTTGCTCCTTCACGAATGGGCGTGCTGGGTAGTCTCAAGTTTGATGCTGTACGCCCAGCATTGAACCGCGAGTCTCTGCGTCAGCAGAGGACGGGTGTGAAAAATCCGGTTCTGGTTGCAGCCAGCACCCACCCGGGCGAAGAAATACTGGTTTTGAACGCATTTACATGGGTCAAGGCTGCTTTTCAGGATGCCTTATTGGTGCTGGTGCCTCGCCATTTTGAACGGGGAAACGAGTTGGCAGGGTTACTGGATCGTCAGCATGTAAACTGGCAGTTACGTAGTCAGATGCAAACACTGAATGCAGAAACTGAAGTGATACTTGTGGATACCATGGGTGAATTGATGCAGTGGTATGCATTGGCTGATATTGCCTTTGTTGGTGGGTCCTTATTGCCGCATCTCGGTGGCCACAATGTTCTTGAACCCATCGCCCTGGAAATTCCTACCGTCAGTGGTCCGCATGTGACCAATTTTCAGAGCATTATTGAAGAGTTGGTTCATGAGGGGGCCATGATGCTTTGTGAAGCAAGCCATTTGGGCGAGACGTGGAACGATCTGCTGCGTCAACCGGAAAGAGCCCGAGACATGGTCAAGGCGGCTTCTAGGGTTCTGGATCGAAATCGTGGTTCGCTAAAGCGCCATTTGGAGCTGATTTGTCATGCCGCAAAAGCAGGATCAACCTGAAGCAGATGCGGCCAATGCAAGCCAAGCCAGCATCCATGCTGTTCCTCCGACAGGGACGATTGACCGAATTGATGGCCATGCAGTGAGTGTTGCGAGCAAGATTCCGCCGGAAAAGGCAATCATACCGGTCAGAATCAACCAGACAGAAGCTTGCAGCCAGCGATTCGTGATGGGTTTTGTTCCAAGTAAGGCCAGCAATAGCGCATGGACGAACAGCAGCTGAAGTGCGGTATGGATGTGATCAAGATCAGAAATACTGAGATGCTTCTGCCAGAGATGGCTGGTCAGGGCATCCAGACCCAGTGCCAGAAAGCCTGCTAATCCAGCAACCAACCGGGTCAAACGCTGAAAATTTGAGCTATTCATGAATGCCTGCGGGGAGTCGGGATGCCTTTAGGTACAACGGGAGTAGGACCTTGTTCGACGGGCACCTGTAGTTCCGGGTTCAGGCTGTTGATATTGATGCTGGCCTTGTTGTCCAACCAGCCATTCAGTTGGCGAATGTCCATGTTGCTTAGCAAGCCAGCAGAGGCTTTGAGTTTCAAACCGTCAAGGACGTAATCGTAACGGGCATTAGCATAGGCTGATCGCGCCGCATAGAGATCTTTCTGTGCCTGCATGACTTCAACGATATCGCGAGTTCCCACATCATAGCCTGCCTGGGTTGCAACCAGTGCCATTTCGCTAGATGAAACCGCCTGCTGGCGTGCTTTGACACGTGCGGCATCGGTTTGAACCAAGAGATAACTGGCATGAGTCTGCTGTTCCGTTTGGCGTTTGGCAAAATCCAGACGATCTCGGGCTGCATACTCCTGGGCCAAAGCCTGACGAACTCTGGAGGGAATGGCTCCCCCACTGTATAGGGGCACATTGAGCTGAACACCGATCATGGCGTTGCGGCCATCCTGGAGGGGGTCAGCGCCACCTGTATCAACATGTTGCCATTGACTCACAAGGCTCAGAGTTGGCAGATAGGCTGCACGATTTTCTTTGGTACTTGCCTGGGAGGCCTGGTAAGCAAAACGGTCGGCAATAATCTGAGGGTTATGGGATTCTGCCTGTTGCACCCAGAATGATTCTGGCTCTTTGGGGGCATCATGGACCGGTGCATCATTGCTCAGAATGGCCAGGTGGTCACTCCCGCCGCCGGTCAGAAGATCAAGTTGAGCCTCGGCTGTACTGACCGAACTTTGAGCACCAATGCGGTCGGCAACACTGGTATCAAATGCAGCCTGGGCTTCGTGAACTTCGGTAATGGAAGCCATGCCGACTTCAAAACGCTTGCGCATCTGTTCAAGTTGTCTGCCAAGGGCCTGCTGTTCGGCGCCGGCATAGGCAAGATTTTCCTGAGCGCGCAGGACGCTGAAGTATGCTGTTGCTACTTTGAGAATAAATTCCTGTTGTGCTGCCTCAAATTCGGCTTTGGCTTGGGATGTCAGGGCTTGAGCTTGATGATAGGCCCGCCAGATGCCGGCATTGAACAGGGGCTGCATAGCTTGAACGCCATAGGTTTTGTTGGTGAAGGAGCGATTGTATAAACCAAAGCTGGGTATGGGTTCTGTGGGATTGATACGATTGCTGCTCAGCGTTGCCTGGGCTGAGAAGTTGGGTAAAAGCGCTGAAAGAGCCTGCTGTTCACCTTCAAGAGAGGCATGAAGTTCTTCCTGGGTTGCAAGCCAGGAAGCATCGTGTTGCTCCGCTGCCAGAAAAGCTTCCTGTAAATCCATCCCCCAAAGTGAAGGTATCGAGACAATACCAACGGCCAGTACAAGCCGGGAATTCAAAAAACGCATTCTAGTAACCTCCAGTATAGTGGGGGGGGTATATCAGATTATCCCTTGTTGGAAGAATCTGCAAGCAAATCGGGATGAGCCGTTCAGTTTGATACCTGTGAATCACATCATACCATTGCCGATATTCGCCCCCATCGCTATAGTGTTAGCCGACCGTAATTCAAGCTTCCAGTTCAGGCAGATTAATACCATGACCGAGCTTAACCAGTCGTCTCCGACTGATTTTTCATCTATGACCTTAGGTCCTATTTCCGGATCCAGTAAGAAGTATCTTCAGGGGTCATCTCCCGATGTGCGTGTTCCCTTTCGTGAAATCTCCCTGACGTCAACGCCGACGAACCAAGGCCAGGAACACAATCCATCTGTACGTGTTTATGATACCTCGGGCATTTATACAGACCCCTCAGCGAGTATCGACCTGCATAGGGGATTGCCGAGCATCCGTAGTCCCTGGCTGGACAGGCGTGATGATACTGAAATTCTTGAAGGATTGAGTTCACATTTTGCTCAGCAAAGAGAACGTGATCTTGCGACCGAAGCCTTGCGTTTTGCGCACCGTCGCTCGCCACGGCGAGCCAGATCCGGGGGCAATGTGACTCAAATGCATTATGCCCGAAGGGGGATAATTACGGATGAGATGGAGTTTGTTGCTCTGCGCGAGAGCCTTCGTCAGGAAGAGAGCCGGGATCAACACCCAGGGGAGCATTGGGGTGCGGCGATCCCTCGCATCATAACGCCAGAGTTTGTTCGTTCGGAAGTGGCTCGTGGCAGGGCCATCATACCCGCCAACATTAATCATCCTGAACTGGAACCAATGATTATTGGTCGTAATTTTCTTGTCAAAATTAATGCCAATATTGGAAATTCTGCTCTGGGATCATCCATTGAAGAAGAAGTGGAAAAAATGATCTGGGCGATTCGCTGGGGCGGCGATACGGTCATGGATCTTTCCACCGGGCGCAATATTCATGAGACGCGCGAGTGGATTCTGCGTAATGCCCCTGTTCCCATCGGAACGGTACCCATTTATCAGGCTTTAGAGAAAGTGGGAGGTGTTGCAGAAGATCTTGACTGGCCGGTATTTCGTGACACGCTGATTGAGCAGGCCGAACAGGGCGTCGATTACTTTACCATTCATGCTGGAGTGCTCCTGCGCTATATACCGCTAACGGCCAATCGGGTTACAGGCATTGTGTCCCGTGGTGGGTCGATTATGGCCAAGTGGTGTCTATCGCATCACAAGGAAAACTTTCTTTACACCCATTTTGAAGAAATTTGCGACATCATGAAAGCTTATGATGTTTCGTTTTCACTTGGCGATGGCTTGCGTCCTGGAAGCATTGCTGATGCCAATGACGATGCCCAGTTTGCCGAGCTTGCTACTCTTGGTGAATTAACGGCCAAAGCCTGGAAGCATGATGTTCAAGTCATGGTTGAAGGGCCAGGGCATGTACCGATGCACATGATTAAAGAGAATATGGATCGTCAACTGGAGGTTTGTCAGGAAGCGCCCTTCTACACGCTAGGACCACTGACGACGGATATTGCCCCCGGCTATGACCATATCACTTCAGGAATTGGAGCGGCAATGATTGGCTGGTTTGGGTGCGCCATGCTTTGTTATGTCACCCCTAAGGAGCATCTTGGTCTGCCTGATCGTCATGATGTGCGACAGGGTATTATTACCTACAAGATTGCCGCCCATGCAGCAGACTTGGCCAAAGGGCATCCTGGAGCTCAATATCGAGACGACGCCCTTTCTAAAGCCCGTTTCGAATTCCGTTGGGAGGATCAATTTAACCTTGCGCTGGATCCAGAGACAGCGCGTGGTTACCATGATGCTACCTTGCCCAAGGATGCCCACAAGCTCGCCCATTTCTGTTCCATGTGTGGTCCCAAGTTTTGCTCCATGCAAATTACTCAGGAGGTACGGCAACAGGCTTTGGCAGGTATGGCGGCCAAGAGTGAGGAGTTTGTTGCCCAAGGCAAACAGGTCTATCAAATACTCTGAGGTGATTTTTAGGTGCGCAAAGTTCAGCTGCTAGGTCGGGAGTCTCTGTATGAGGGTTTTTTTCGGGCAGAACGGGTCATGCTTCGTCATGAGCTGTTTCAGGGAGGCATGGGGCCTGAGCTGAGACGTGAAGTTATGTATAAAAGGGCGGCGGCTGGTGTATTGCCCTATGACCCTCGAACCAATACGCTGCTGCTAATTGAACAGTTTCGTATCGGTGCTTGGGCCGCTGGTCAGGAAGGCTGGCTCATGGAAATTATTGCCGGTTATGTCGAACCCGGGGAAGATGTTGAGGCCATGGTTCATCGCGAAGCTATGGAAGAAGCAGGTATTCGGCTTGACCGGCTTGAACCGGTCACCCGTTTATTTTTAAGCCCTGCATCTTGTAATGAGGAGTTCAGTCTTTTTCTCGCTCAGGCGGATTTGCAGCATGCTGGTGGTATTCATGGGTTGGCGAGCGAGGGCGAAAACATTCGTGTTGTTGTGTTGGATTTTGATGAGGCTTTGGCGGCAGCGCAATCGGGTAAAATTGCCAATGCACCGGCGTTACTGGCTCTTCAGGCCTTGCAATTGAAACGACTAGGTGGAGTTCCATCGGATGCATCGACGACCGTTCGTTGAACTGCAGGAGCTTTGTCAACATAATTACCATCGTCTGCTGGCTTGTTTTGTGACGCCCGGTGTCCCTGTGGGGGCTACCGACTTTTCTTGGTCGATGCGTCACTTGTCCAAGTATACATGGCAACTGGATATTCAATGGCAACTTCAGCCGGCTATTTTAAACCGGCCCATGGATGTGAGATCGGA
>JAJZUM010000038.1 GCA_021848605.1 Pseudomonadota bacterium
CATGCTTGCTACGTACACCCGAGCACGTTTTCCTGGATAGCCACCGATCGGCTTGCTCAGCAATTGAAGCGACAAGGACTGGATTACATCACGATGATGCAATCGCCACCCGAACACGACCCTGCATTACAATCGGGCAATCATCAGCACTTTCTGGCCTGGGTTGCCCCTGACCAGATCAGTGCGTCCTACGCCAGTCTGTTGCCCGGACCCGATGATAAGATGGTGGAGGATTCCGGACTCAGTGCCCAGATACGTCGCTGGAAACATCAGCGACAGACGCGAAAAAAAGCCTCCTGAAATACTCTATTGACCGTTATTCCCCTTATGATGGAACGAATCGATGAAATCCTTGGAACTTCGTTGTAATTCTGTTACATTGCCAACCGCTCGCAAGGTGCCCCTAAGGGGTTAAACGGGAAGTTCTGACCTCATGGTACAGACGCTGCCCCCGCAACGGTCGATGCATGCTGAAAGATGGAATCCACTGGGCTCAAGCCTGGGAAGGAATCTTTCGGGTCATTCATGCATCTAGCCCGGATACCGGCCTGACGTGCCTGAACGGTGTTGCGGAGGGCCACACCCGTGTTGTTGACCTAGTTTGCCAGCATGGAACGTTGACTACACCCCTCCCTCATACCTCTCTTGAACCGGTTTGAGGAATTTTCATGAAACTTTCACCTACAGCTTTGCTATGCCCATTGGGGCTGCTTGTTATTGGTTTATCTTCAACAGCCTGGGCTGATACAACGGCAGAGGAAATGGTGGTTACGCCCAGTCGAACAGAGGAAGCACTGCAAAGTTCGCCCAGCCAAACGACCATCATCACTGCAGCAGACATTGCACAGGATCCAGCCGCTGATATCGGCCAATTGCTCAGTGAATACGCCAATGTCGATGTAGCACGTGCCGGTGGTCCTGGACAACAGACCTCCGTATTCATGCGTGGTGCCAATTCCAACCAGACACTCATTATGGTTGACGGTGTACCCATCAACAATGGACTTGCTGGACAAGGAAGCATTCAGTTCTGGCTTAATACCCAAGATATCGACCACATTGAAGTTGTACGTGGCGCCCATGCTTCACTTTATGGCTCCGGGGCCTTAGGTGGCGTTATCAACATCATCACCCGTCAGGCCCATGGAACCAACACTGAAATCTCTGGCACCTGGGGTACGGAACATACATATTCAAGTAATCTTCGTCAGGACTTCAAGGACGGACACCTTTCTGCAAGCATCAGTGCGGGTAACAACAACACAGCGGGATATCCACTTTTCTACCCGAATAACAATCAGAATTATCCTCCTTCAAATAATGCAGCCCACGCTAGTGGCAATTATGACCGGCATGGCTCTGCTGAACTCGGCTGGACTGAAGATACCTGGAATCTTCAAATGCATTATCTGGAAAATCGTGGACGCAACCAATTTATGGATCTTAATGATCCCAGCCCATCCGCTCCGTACCCAGTTCCTCCGCTGAACAATACGCTTGATTTTATCAACAGTGTGGGGTCTCTGAACCTGCAAACACAGTTAAGCTCTGATTGGACCAGCACTTTGAACGCTGCCCGCTCCATCGATAGCAGCAATAACCGTCCCGATCTTTATTCCCCTTATACTGCCATATTCTATACCGGCCAGAACCGAATTGACTGGCAAAACACCCTCAACTTGCCCAGCCGACAAAAACTGGTCTTAGGCTCCACGTATACGGATCAAAACAATCATTTTACCGGCACCAACTATAATACCTATGTAACCTCAACATTAACCCAGCCTTTACATAATTGGGCGGGTTACGCGGAAGACACTTGGCATTATCATGCGCTAGAGCTAAAAGCTGCAGGGCGTTATGAGTCGGACAATATCTGGGGATACCATAAAACCGACGATTTCACACTCGGCTATGCACTTGACACCCATCATCATGTGTACGTCACGCGCAGCACATCCTTCCGGGCTCCTACCAGTGAGGATCTGTATTACCCAGGGTACAGCAATCCTTCGCTCAAGCCAGAGACCTCGGTAGGTTATGAGGTCGGTAGCAAGAACCTATGGGGGCCTGTTCAGCTTGATGTTGATGTGTTTCGAACCTTGGTCAGTAATCTGATTGCCTATGACAGTATTTCCATGATTCCCCAAAACATTCAAAGCGCCTACTTGCGTGGCGTTGATACCAGTCTGAATATTGAACAGGGAGCATGGAAAGCCGGAGCAGAAGCTACAATTGGTCGATATACCAATCTGCAAAATCTGAATGACTTGCTCTTGCGCCCGAGACGCAGCCTAAGTGTGCACACTTCTTATCTCTGTCATCAGCTTTTGACCCAGCTGAGCTGGCAAACAGCCAGTTCAAGCCAAGCCTATGGTCCTGTCAACTTGCCTGGTTATGGAATTGTGAATCTGAGCACAACATGGAAAGCAACTTCTTGGCTGAATATCACCGGCAGTATCGATAATCTGACCAATCGTGTTTATTATCTGAACGCCAACTCAACCACCCAGTATTATTTGGCGCAACCACGTCTTTATACACTTGGCGTAAACGCCAGGTACTGAACCATCATGCGCAATGATCTGAAAGGAGACCCCTCATGGGCTATCGACTGAGCAAAATCTATACACGAACCGGTGATGATGGTAGTACTGGTCTTGCTGATGGAACACGGGTCGGAAAAGATGATCTGCGCATTGAGGTCATGGGCGACCTGGATGAGTTGAATGCCGCACTGGGGGCATTGCGGGTTGAACTTCCCAGTGAGCATCACCTGCAGGCAATGCTGGAACTCCTCCAACATCAATTGCTCAACGCTGGTGGTGAAATTGCTATGCCTGGAATGCTGTTGATCAAGACAGGTCTTGATCAACAGCTTGAGGAAGACATTGACCAAATGAATGAATTTCTGGAACCACTCAAGGAGTTCATTCTGCCCGGAGGAACACGTGCCGCTGCAGCCTGCCATCTGGCTCGTGCTGTGACGCGACGCTCAGAACGACACCTGATCGCTCTGCATCACCAGATTCCTCAACCTGCTACGTTGATCCGTTTTCTGAACCGCCTGTCCGATTGGCTGTTTGTCGTGGCCCGAACACTGGTCCATGCTGAGGGCCGACAAGAGACTCTTTGGGCGCATAACCGTCGCCCTTAGAGGAGCATTCGACGTATATCACCGAGCTGGCGGGACAGATCAACAAGGAAGCGTGCCGCCAAAGCCCCATCGATCACACGATGGTCATAGGTCAGTGATAAGGGCAACATGAGCCGGGGCTGAAAAGCCTTGCCATCCCAAATGGGTTGAATGGATGCCCTGGATAAGCCAAGAATGGCAACTTGCGGCCAGTTGATCACGGGCGTAAAGGCGGTGCCACCGACACTGCCCAGAGAAGAAACCGTAAAACTGGCACCCGACATCTGATCTGGTTTGAGTGATGCGTCACGCGCCAAACGACTCAACTCAGCAATACGAGACGCTAGATCCAATAAAGACTGATCCTGGATATTTTTCAGGACCGGAACCATGAGCCCCTGTTCGGTATCAACAGCAAAACCGATGTTTCGCTCTGGCCTGAGATAAATGCCCCGACCATCGAGCTTGAACTCACTGTTGAAGCGCGGATACTGCCGAAGCATTTTCTCAAGTGCTTTCATGACAAAGGCCAAAACGGTCAGGGATACGCCTTTTTCCTGGGCTGCTGCTTTTTCTTGTTGCCGGAATGCTTCAAGTTCCGTGATGTCTGCCTGCTCAAACTGGGTCACCGGCACTACGTGATGCACAGACTGGGCCAGTCGTTGGGCACTGATGACCTGGATTCGTGTCAACGGCAAAAGGGTTGCTCCTTCAGCATGCATAGCTTTTTCCTGTCGCTCCTGATCAGAAGAAAGCTCTTCCACAGCCGTGGCAGCGGATAGCTGATGCTTTACCCAAGACTTTAAATCTTCTTTGAGTATTCGTTGATGCGGTCCATGTCCAACCACTTTTTCGAGATCAACGCCCAGTTCACGAGCCAGCCTTCGTACCGCTGGACCGGCGTGAACGCCAGCTTTTGATGGCATATACACAGAATCTGGTACAGACCGGGGTTGCATGCTTTCCGATATCGGCGACGTAAGCGGCTTTGAATCATTCGGCAATAGGGCCGTAGCAGCTAAACCGGGCAGTACTACTCTGAACATGGGATCACCACTTTGCACCGTCTGTCCCGGATGAATCAGCCATTGCCGCACAATCCCCGCCCTTGGGGCCGGAACCTCCATACTGGCCTTGGACGACTCAAGTACCACAACAGGCTGGTCCTTGCTGATGGAATCGCCCTCCTGTACCAACAAGTTGCTGACGGTCGCTGTATCAGTACCAAGATCGGGCAAACTGATCACTTGATCCAAAGCCTTTTCTTCTATCTGTGCAGAGTCAGGCAAAGGCTTAGCGACATCCGTCTTTACGATGAGTTGGTCAGGGCTGAGGGTAGCCGAGATCTCCTGCAGGGCCACCACCAACTCTCCCGTTGCATGAGCCATCGTCTCCAGCTTCAAAATAGGTTCGCCCGAGTGAACCACTTGCCCGACCCGAATCAACACTTCTTGAACCTGTCCTTCCTTGGTTGCAGGTACATCGATCGTAGCCTTGGCTGACTCCAAAACAACGATGATCTGATTCTCGCGAATCCAATCTCCTTGAGCAAAGCCGACTTCGAGAACGGTTGCTTCTTCCGTTCCAAGATCCGGAAAAGACACGATTGTATTCATCAGTATGTTTCCTTATTTCTTAAGCATCGCGCCTAGCCAGGCAGGATCGCTAAACAAGCTACGCCTTCAGAGGACTGGGTCGATCAGTCTCAAGTCCAAATCGCTTGATGGCATCATCAACGGCCTTACGTCCCAGATCGCCACGATCAGCAAGACCGGACAGAGCTGCCACGGCAATGTGATAGCGGTTGATCTCAAAATGGGCACGAAGTTCGTCACGGGTATCGGAACGTCCGAAACCATCAGTACCCAAAACATGATAGACATCGGGCACCCAGGCACGAATCTGATCAGCATGAGCACGAATGAAATCAGAGACCCCTACTACGGCACCCTTGAAACCTCGTAACTGTTGAGTCACCCAGGGAATCCGGGCCGGTTCAAGGGGATGTAAACGGTTGAAGCGCTCTGCCTCAATGCCGTCACGACGTAGCTCATTGAAACTGGTCACACTGTAAACCTCTGCCTGAACTGCAAAAGCTTCACGCAAGATATCGGCTGCAAACAGGGCCTCAGGAACTGATATGCCTGCAGCTAGGATTTGAACGCGTCGAGCGGCATGCTCCGCAGCGCGGATGCGGTACATTCCTCGCAAAATGCCTTCCTCGACACCCTCAGGCATGACGGAATGGAGAATATTTTCATTGCACAACGTCAGGTAATAAAAGACAGCTTCATTTTGCTGATACATGCGTCGCATGCCATCCCAAACTATGATGGCAACTTCATAGGCATAAGCCGGATCATAGGCAATACAATTGGGTATAGTCGAAGCCAATACCGGTGAATGACCATCCTGATGTTGCAATCCTTCGCCGTTCAAGGTCGTGCGTCCACTGGTTGCGCCAAGTAAAAATCCCCTCGCCTGACTGTCACCTGCAGCCCATGCCAGATCACCAATACGCTGAAAGCCGAACATGGAGTAATAAATGTAAAACGGGATCAGGGGAAGCCCATGGACGGAATACGATGTAGCTGCAGCAATCCAGGCACTCATGGCTCCTGCTTCATTGATACCTTCCTGGAGAATTTGGCCCCGGACATCCTCCCGATAATACATCAGTTGACCCCGGTCTTCAGGCTCGTAGAGTTGACCAACATTCGAATAAATACCATAACTTCGAAATAAGCCCTCCATACCAAAGGTACGAGCTTCATCGGGAACAATCGGCACGATGTGCTGTCCCAGTTTTTCATCCTTGAGCAGGACATTAAGCATGCGTACAAAAGCCATGGTTGTGGAATAGGGTCGATCACTCGCCTCAAGCAAGGACTTGAACGCTGAGATATCCGGAATTTCAAGAAAAGGAGCTTGTGTTGAACGCTGCGGCAGATAACCCCCAAGCTCCTTGCGCCGTTGCTGCATGTAACGCAACTCCGGGCTATTGTCATCTGGGCGGTAAAAAGGAACCCGAGCCAACATTTCATCATCAAAGGGCATGGCAAAACGATCACGGAATACTTTCAGAGACTCCAAATCCAGATGCTTGATTTGATGAGTCTTATTAACTGACTCGGCATTTCCGGTACCATATCCCTTGATAGTCTTGGCCAGAATAACTGTCGGCTGGCCTTGATGATGAACCGCTGCGTGATAAGCCGCATAAACTTTCTGTGGGTCATGCCCCCCCCGCTTGAGCTGGTAGATTTCCTCATCACTGAGATCAGCCACCAGCTCAAGAAGCTCAGGATATTTTCCGAAGAAGTGCTCACGGGTATAAGCACCACCATGCATACTGTACGCTTGGAACTCACCATCGACACATTCCTGCATACGCTGACGCAAAAGACCAGTCTTGTCGCGCTCAAGCAAACTGTCCCAGCCCCCACCCCAGATAACCTTGAGGACGTTCCAGCCAGCACCCCGAAATACCCCCTCAAGTTCCTGAATGATTTTGCCATTACCCCGAACTGGACCATCCAGCCTTTGCAGATTGCAATTGACGACAAAAATCAGGTTATCTAAACGCTCACGCCCTGCCAGAGCCAGTGCTCCGAGAGATTCAGGCTCATCCATTTCGCCATCGCCCAGAAATGCCCAGACTTTGCGTTGCTGATCCCTCAACAAACCACGATTGATCAGATATTTGAGCAAATGGGCCTGATAGATCGACATGATTGGACCTAATCCCATGGAGACGGTAGGAAACTGCCAATAGTTGCGCATCAACCACGGGTGGGGATAGGAAGAAAGCCCTTTTCCACCCGATTCCCGACGGAAATTTTCAAGTTGACGCTCAGTGATTCTGCCTTCAAGGAAGGAACGGGCATAGATACCCGGGGCCGAATGGCCCTGAATATAAAGGAGATCACCGGCAAAATCGTCATGAGGGGCACGAAAAAAATGGTTAAAACCAACATCATAGAGCGTCGCACTCGAAGCAAAGGTCGCAATATGTCCTCCGAGTTCTTCACCATCTTCATTGGCGCGCATAACCATGGCCAATGCGTTCCAGCGAATTAGTGAACGGATTCGACGCTCCATCCATGGATCTCCCGGACGTTGCGCCTCTCGATGGCGGGCAATTGTGTTGATATATGGGGTTTTAAGTCCAGGGGGGTTGAGCCCCTTTTCAACACCAGCTGCCATAAGCCGTTCAAGAAGATATTGTGCCCGCTCAGATCCAGCCTGACGCACAACGGAATCAAGCGCCTCCAGCCATTCTTCAGTCTCGAGTGGGTCCTGATCTCTCGCATCTCGTTGTGCCATAGTACTTCTCCACATCACCGCAAAAAGTATAGCAGCATGGAAAACACCCTTGAGAGTCTCGCCACAATCACCATGAGCTTCGTATAACCTGGCAGATGTGCTCAAGACGATCCAGCATTTGGGGACTCGGACGTTCCAACTCCGAGGTATCGACACGCCGAACCGGAATATCTGCCTTGGACCAATCGGGCTGTAGCGGTAAACCCACAGGCAGAATCACACGTTCTGGATGTTTTTGTATGACCCACTCCCATGAGACCGTTGGCGATTCCAGCCGTGTGTGGGGCGCAAGCAACTGCAAATGACACAATGCAAGGGCTTGGGCGATGTAATGATGCTCTTTCAGAGTCATCAGAGGCGAAGGCCACACTTCGTAAAAAACCGACATCCAGGGCACATACTGATAAGTAGATCTAATGTGCTCGATGCGTTGTTGCCAAAGTTGGTTTAATGCAGGCAAACGCTGCCTGGCTCCACTCAGTGCCGCTAGCTCCACGGTCATCACTGGGATATCTTGCAGCTTTTCAATGGAGAAAAGTTCCACCTTAACGCCCGTTGATTTCAGCCGAACCTGAAGATCCTGGGCACTACCTTCTGTCCAGACAAGTACCCGGTCAGGAGCATATCCCCTCAGTGCCTCGGGATTCCACAAACCATCCATACTGACAAGAACAGCTGCTTTAGGACAAAAATGGGGAACCCCATCGCCTCCAACCGCTGCAATGACTTGGGAACAGGCACCTAGAGCCGCAAGCGTTTCTGTAATTGATGGAGCAAGGCTGATGAGCCGTGCTCCGAGCACGGTCGTGTTCGTCCATAAACAAATAAGGATAAGGACCGATCTAAAGAGCATAAATCGTCAGCAGTGCAAGTCCAATCAAAGCAAAAACACCAACCTGATGCATCAGGGTTTCTAAGGGATTACGGGGATGTTCCGAGTCTTTTTCTTTGCCTATACCGGCCTGAATACCCAGTTGTACCATGAGGGCAAGAAGCGGCACACTGTCTTCAAAGACCAGAAATCGTTGTTCAACAAGTGCAAGACGATCCATGAAATGGGTCAACAAAGCAACAGCCAGCGCCATACAACGCCCCGGCAACCAATCAAGAACCAACTGAATTTTGAGCCAAAAACCTGAATTGCGAGCATTCGCAGGCAGCATCATACCGACAATTCCGTAGACCAGCAATCCGACCGGGCCGAGAAAAACAAACCAGAAAAGGGGACTGATCCACTGCCTCAGCCAACGCTGTAATAAATCCTCCAGACCGGCCGATACTGAACCGGGTTCAAGCACGGAAATGCTTAAGCCACTCCAGCTATTCGGTGGTACAGGTTCCGTCAGGATCAGAAGAGTCAACAAACTGAGCCCATCATACCAAAGTCCCCACGTCAGGCCCGAAAGACGATACATCAGCAGGGCGTAGAGCAGCAGAATAATACCGGCCAAGCCCAAAGCTTTCCAGTCAGGGTCCGGAACGGTACCACTTTGGATGGATTCGGATGACGCATTCTGAGTCAGCAAGCCAACAAGGACCTGCCGAAACGGGACTGTTGAGCGGCCATGGACCCAGCAGACCAAGAGTATGAGCAAAAGCTTCACAAGGGACCTCCTGAACAGTGCGGTGCATGTAAACCTTCGGGTACATCCAGATGTTCCCAGTTCCATGCAGGGCCTGGGTCCGTTTTTCTTCCCGGGGCAATATCTTCATGCCCCACAACTTCCTCCAACGAGGGAATTATGGTCTTCATGTGCAGCAAAACCCGTTGCAACGACACGTATTGACGCTCATCATAAGCATGATGATCCGTTCCTTCCATCTCGATGCCAATCGAGAAGTCATTGCAGCGCTCTCTGCCCCGCCAGGAGGATACACCTGCGTGCCAAGCGCGTCGCCACAAGTCCACATACTGAAGCACTGCTCCAGACCGACGGATAAAAAGATGCGCACTCACCTTGATATTGTGTAAGGTGTGCAACGATGCAGGCAACCCAGATGTATTGTAAAGTCGCCCCATAAAAAGATCGTCCACCAGAGGTCCACCCCATTCGCCAGCAGGGAGGCTGATACCGTGGATGACAACCAGGGTAATCGGTGTCATTGCAGGCCGTTCGTCAGCAAATGGCGATGGACGCCAGAGGGCGTCCGGGATCAAAAGAGGCGAAATGCCAACATCGGTCATGCGGTGGCTCCTTCCTTACGGCGACGTAATCCCTCCAGAATGGATTCAAGAGCGCGATCAAAAAGCTGTTCCGAACGATCGAGCAAGCGCCATTGTCCAGTGCGTGCTTTTTCAACAATGGTTCGGGAACTCACCTCAAGAACTTTGATGCCGCGACGGTTGGTAAAAATCATCCGGTCGATAATCCTGATGCGCGCAACGAGCTTACAGCGATCCACTGGAGTCTGATCGAGGCGCTCAATCCACGCACCAACCGGCATGGAATCAACCAGACGAGTCACCTGATCGGCATCGACACCAATTTCAGGAGCTGCTTCCGGCACCTGAGCCTGAGGCAAAACGAGCTGATCTGACGACACCTTGGTGGAACCGTCACCAACGACAATCGTGACACGATCTACATGCTGGGTCTGCAAAATCTGTTCATGGAGATCATGCAATGCTTTGAGCCACATCTCAGCCTGGGAAGCCTCTATCGAAGTACTACTCAGCCCACGCCGGACATTCAACAAGATACGTTCTCGCACCCCTTTCAGGCGGTCGCGCCATGCAGGATCATTGCGCTCCAGTACACTCCAGATAACGGCATCAAGGACCTTAACCGCCTGTTTCCATGCATCTGAATCTACGCCCTGACGTAAACATGTGAGAAAAAGCAGTTGTTGCCAACCATCCCGAATCAATCCAACAACGACGGAGGGGATGGCTACTCCCTGCAACCGACGATTGATGGTTTGAGCCGCCATACCCCGGGCAACCTCGGAGCGGGCCCGACCCTCCTCCATTTCCCGAGTACGCTTTTCCACAAGTTCCTGACGTTGGCTAAAACGTTGGTAATAATCCTCAAAATCGTGCAGCAAATCGGAAAAAATCTCAATGTCATCACTAAAATCACGGACAATACGAAAGACCGTCTGTTCAATCTGCTGATAAAGCTCCTCGGCACCTTCAGATCGCTGACTCCAGCCCATACCTGCTTTGGCCAAAAGATTCAGCAACTTGCGAGCCTGGTGTTCCTCCGCATCAAAAAAATGTGGATCAAGCATCGCCACTTTCAGAAGGGGAATCTGTAGTCGGCCCAGCAAGGCTTTCATCGGTGTCGGCAGAGCTTCATCATCCAGAATAAAATCAAACATCATCGAAATCAGGTTAATGACATCTTCATCATTGCGTCGCAATGTTTCGACTTCAACCTCATCACAACGAAGCTCTGATTTGAGTTGTCCCCGGACTTCTTCAGCGGTTGCAATTCGGTCATCACGGCTAACCGACTGCACGGAAGTTTGTTCCTGCAACTGAGTCAGTCGTCGCAATAGATCCCTTTGCTCCAACGGCGTAATCAACGCACCTTCAGGAATATGCTGAGGTGTTAGAGATACAGCTTCAACCGATGCTCCAACCGTTTTCCCATCAAGTTGCAAACTTTGAAAATTCTTGCCTTCTTGTCGTAGCAAACCACGCAAAAGACCAAGCTCTTTGGAGTCCAGAACCTCAGACGATTCAGCTTTAGGGGAAGTCAGTGCCGATGCTGGGGCGGAGCGTTTACGTACTCCACGATCCTGGGCTTTCACAATGCGTTTCTGCGGCAATTCAGGCAATATCCCCGCTTCAACAAAACTCCGGTTCGCCTCATCAAGTACAAGTCCGATATCGGCAAGAACCATGCGTTCAAAGCGCTCGAGTTGAAAGCGTTTATCTTCTGCAGTAAATGGCCATTGACTGATCACTTGATCGAAGCCTTGCAGCAGATTTTCAGGTTCAAGAGGAACCGCACGTTCATGAAGCGTTGTCTTGGGCAGAACATGACTGAATCTCTGGAATAATGCCTCCAGACTTGAAGACTCGGTCTCATGACAACGCTGGGCTGCAACTTGGAGACAGAGCCGCCACTCCATCGTCGCTTCATCCAGAAGATCCGCTGCATCGAGATTGACTCGCTTGGGTTTGAGCAATTCACGATAGGCGTTATGGTAATAATCCATGAACAACGTTTCTGCCCTGGAAAGTTGCCCCTGAACAGCTGGCAGCATACCAAGAACACGCACTTCCTCATCAGGATGACTGTGCAGAAACTCGTAGAATGACGCTGGAATCGATTGAAAATAAGCCTGGATCAGCCCAAGAAGACTCGTCTTGGTCTGTTGTGCGACCTGTTCGAGGGCAACCGGCAAGTGCAGCATCACCGCCGCAGGGAGTGATCCGCCAGCTTCTGTGGCAATCTGAGGACCGTAACCTTCACGGTCAAGTTGGGTCAGAGCCTGATCAAGCACCTCAGGAACTTGTTCCAACACACTCGCTGCAAAAGCCTGCAGCCAACGAATTCGTTGAGAAACATCCAGTGTTGTACTTCGCTTCAACAAACGTCGAATGGCCAGAATCAACTGTTCGGGATCATAGGGCAAAGGCAGATCAGGCCATTGTTTCCAGCCCAGAACCTGAACAAGCGCATCACGCCATCGGGGTAGACGGTCAGAAAGCTGATGCCGGACACGCAAAGCCAAGGACTTAACCCTGACTTCTTCTTCCATTTCCGCGGTATCGACAAGTTGCATGAGCTCTGCCGTCCATTCCAGCCGACCTGCCGATTCTTGAGGACGAGTCCTGACCAGCTGCCATTGTCGGTTCAACTCGAAATCCCAATCGGTCAACATCTGGGAACGCTGGGGCATAACGCTCTCGAAGAGTTGCTCATCGTTCTCCTGACCACCATCTAGCCGACGCAAAGCAGCCAGTAATTCTTCAAAAAGCTGATCCAGGGCACGACTGAGTAAATCGTTCCAGACTGGAACGTACTGACTTAAAACAGGTGGCAAATCCGGTTCACGCATTATTTGTACCCGTATCCCATACTGCTCATTGGTCCTTCACGAAAAAATCAGTAGGGGCAGCTCCCCCTAACCAAGTTTATACCAACTTGTGGAGCAAAAGTTCTGTATCTGCCAAACACGACACAGATTTGCCTCACCCGAGCCAGTCCGCTATGATCAAGTTTCGGCCTACAGGGACAATCATGATGATCAGCACTGAACTAAAACGCGCCATCATCAATAATGTGCATGATGCGCTTTTGGAAGATATCGGCTCTGGCGACATCAGTGCCATGCTCATCCCTGAGACACAGCTAAGCCAGGCCCGGATCATAACCCGTGAACCCATGATGCTTTGCGGGCTGCCTTGGGTTGAGGAATGCTTCCGGCAACTTGATGCTGAGGTCCGTATTGAGGCATTGCATGACGATGGGACGTGGATTGAGGCGGATTGTGAATTGCTCAGACTTTCTGGGCCTGCACGTTCTTTGTTGAGTGGTGAACGAACCGCGCTCAACTTCCTGCAACTGCTTTCTGGAACAGCGACAACCGTCTATCAAACACTTGCCGCCCTATCTGGCACGCACACTCGTCTTCTGGATACCCGAAAAACCATTCCAGGATTGCGTTTAGCTCAAAAATACGCGGTACGCTGCGCCGGCGGAACCAATCACCGTATGGGTCTGTATGACGCCTTTCTTATCAAGGAAAATCACATCATGGCAGCCGGAGGTATTCGTGCTGCAGTCGCACAGGCGCGGCTCATTGCACCAGGAAAGCCTGTAGAGGTGGAAGTCGAAAATCTCAATGAACTGGAGTGGGCTCTAAGTGCCGAGGCTGATATCATCATGCTTGATAATTTTATGCTTGAGGATATGCGTGCAGCGGTCGCACTGAACGCAGGCCGCGCCCGCCTTGAAGCGTCCGGCGGGCTCAGTCTCGCTGATCTTCGGTCTGTCGCATCAACCGGCGTTGACTATATCTCTATGGGTAGCCTAACCAAACACCTGAAAGCCATCGACCTCTCCATGCGTTTGCTTCGCTAAGACTCATTGCGACGCAAAGGTTCAGACGACTTTGGGCATCCAGGGCGCATATGCCCGGTCTGAACCTTGAATGTGCTTAGTCAGCCAATCCTTGATGAACTCCAACAACTCAGGCCCGACATGTTCACCTCGGTTGATGCGACGCTTGAAGTTCATGACTTGATCAACCAATCGACGATGCTCCTCTCGATGTCGTTCAAGATCTGGATAGCCGGTTCGTTCCAAAGCTCGTTCTTCATAAGCAAAATGAGTCACTGTATAGGCAGCAAGGGCATCAATAATACGTTCAGCTGCCTTTCCACCTGAAGCCTGTCGGCTGAGACGTTCAACCTCATTGGCAAGATCAACCAGCCTTCGGTGTTGCCGGTTAATCTCATGATCACCAAGATCGAAACCTGTAGCCCAGCGGAAGTAAGGCTGAGCCTGCCCCGCCTCAATCTCCTTCACATCCGGCAGTTCAAAGCGTGCCACCATCGAATCAATTTCACCACCTAAGGTTGCAGCAACAGACGCCAGCTGTGTGCCATCCGCAACGGAACGGGCACAGGTAGAACTCATTTCTACCAGGTCATTTGTGCGGGCATGAATCGACGATGATACGGCAGCTTGTTCTTCAGTCGCCGTTGCAATGGAAAGATTGCTACTGCCAATCTGCTCAACATGCATGGACATATCGCGCAATGCCTCAGCAGTGGTGCGAATATGCTTACGCCCTTTGTCGGCCTGTTCTACACAAACCTGCATGACTGCGGCAATTTCACGGGTACCTACATGCAACTGTTCGATCATCTGGTGAATCTGTACGGTCGATTGTTGCGTGCTCTTTGCCAATTTGCGCACTTCATCGGCAACCACGGCAAAACCTCGACCATGTTCCCCAGCTCGGGCCGATTCAATCGCCGCATTCAACGCCAGCAAATTGGTCTGATCGGCAATACCTCGGATGGTTTCCAGAATAGCCCCGATGCGATCAGACTTCGCCTCCAGATCATGCAGGTGGGAAGAAGCCGACTCAACACCCTGTGCCAACTGTTCAATCGAATGTTCCGCCTGACTGGAGAGACCGGAACTCTCTTGAGCAAGTTCAACAAGTTGGGCAGTTCTCTCAGCATTGGCATGGGTATTGCGCGCCACATCATCAACCGCCTCACTCATCTGGCGCATGGATGTGGCAATTTCGATGATTTGGTCACTCTGACTCTTCAAATTCTGGTGAACATCCTGACTGCTTTGCATCAATCGTCCACCAATACGGTCACAATAGGCACCGGAATCACGCACATTGTGCAACACAACAGAAAGGTCACCAATCATCTGCAGCAGGGCACCTCGAACGGAATCGACAGGACTCTTTTCCATTCGCACCAGTTCAGCGGCTTTTTTCAGTTCACCTGCCTGGATGGCTTGCGCAACCTGAATCCAGAACAATGTCCAACCTGACTGGCGATGCCGTACCTGAATGACATACATGAGACAGCAAAAGCTAAGAATTGCCAAACTAATCTGGGCTCCATGTGCAAACGGAGCGATCCATGCCGCCACAAGCAGTGTCACGGCAACAGGTACCAGCCACAGCTCCCCCACGCGCAATCCCATCTCTTTCTCCCGAAACAACTGATTAACGCACCCAAAAATCCACTTTATTCATTATGAACACAAACAAAATTTTTCAATGTGACACAAGACAATAAAACTACATTATTCAACAATCATAGTTTAATGTTGATGTACCGATGATGAACATTCTGTACGAACGTTTCATGATGCATCGACCCCTAATCGGCATGCTAGAATCATCCTTCCTTTTGCAATTGGTTGCAGCAACGTGCACATGATCGCCCAGATAGCTCTTCCTGTGCCCTTGCACCAGTGTTTTAGTTATCGGCTGCCCCAACACATGCTTGAGAGGGTTAGTTTGGGCCTACGGGTTCGGGTCAGCTTTGGATCACGCATGTTAATTGGCGTTGTTACAGGTATCGAAACGACTGAGTGTGGGGACGCATCACTCAAGCTGATTGAGGAAGTCTTGGACGATCGACCTGTGCTCGCCCCTGCCATGCTCGAACTAGGGCATTTTATCAGTCACTATTATGTACAGCCCATTGGTGAAGTTTTTTTTCATATGCTGCCTGCGCTTTTGCGCCAAGGCCAAAGCAGCCGTCTCCCTACACAAAGTATCTGGCAGCCTACCGCTCTGGGCCGACTCATTTCGGCCGATGACTTACGTCGGGCACCAAGACAGTGGCGTGCATTGCAAGTCTTACTTGAGTTTCCCTCCGGACTCAGTCGGCAGGTAGCACAACTTCATGGCATCACGACCGCTGATCTGGACAATCTGGTTCGACGCGAACTTGCAGGCCGTACCGAGACACACGAGTCTTTGCCAGAAGGTGCCAGTCTGTTGGCGGAAGTTCCTCTGACCCCAAGTGAGGAACAGGCCAATGCCATTGCACATATTCAAGCCCAGCCAGGGTTTGGCTGTCATCTCCTTGAAGGCATCACCGGCAGTGGCAAAACTGAAGTCTATCTTCACCTGATTGCTGATGTTCTCAATCGTGGTCAACAAGCACTGGTGCTGGTACCAGAAATCAACCTGACACCACAAACACTTCAACGCTTTCAGCAACGCTTTAATGTCCCCATGATCAGCCTGCATTCAGAACTCGGGGACAAGGAAAGGCTGCGGGCCTGGCACCATATACGCACCGGCCAGTTGCGCCTTATTGTTGGAACCCGCTCAGCTCTTTTTAGTCCCATGTTAAACCCGGGACTGATCATTCTCGACGAAGAACATGACAGTTCCTTCAAGCAACACGAAGGCGTGCGCTACCACGCCCGCGATCTGGCCGTCTATCTTGCACGTCGACAGGGCATTCCCGTCATTCTTGGCAGTGCAACACCCTCGCTGGAAACACTAAACAATGCACTGCAGGGTCGCTACAACCACCTGCATCTGCACCGACGCAGCAACCGTTCAACCCCTCCGCTTACACTCATTCAGGATATTCGTGGCCAGGAACTACAAGCCGGGTTAAGTGCAGCCAGCTTAGGACATATCAAGGAACATCTGCAACGCAAGCAACAAGTTCTGGTCTTCCTGAATCGTCGCGGCTATGCCACGAGCGTCCTTTGCCATGATTGTGGATGGAAGGTGCGTTGCCCTCACTGCTCCGTCTATCCAACATTACACCAGAATATTGGCCGTATGCTCTGTCACCACTGTGGCTGGAGCAGCTATATTCCCCAAAGCTGCCCTGACTGCAATGGCTCGCGTTTGATCGCCTCCGGAACAGGAACCGAACGTCTGGAACAATTCCTGCAATCCATGGCCACAAGCCTACCGATCTGGCGTATGGACCGAGACAACATCCCGAACCACCGGGTTCTGGAACATACGCTTGCAGAAATTCACCAAAACCAGCCGGGCATCCTTGTTGGCACACAAATGCTGGTGAAGGGCCACCATTTTCATGCGGTATCGCTGGTTGTTGTGGTTGATACCGATGCAGGACTGTTTAGTGCTGATTTTCGAAGTCCAGAACGCAGCTTGCAACGCATCCATCAAGTTGCCGGACGATCTGGACGCAGCAATATCCGGGGCGAAGTGATCCTGCAAACCCATGACCCTGAACATCCTTTGCTGCAATGCCTGGTTCAATCAGGCTACCCTGCCGTAGCCAAGCTTATGTTGCAGGAACGACATCAACTCAACCTACCGCCTTATTCATACCAGGTTCTTGTCCACTGTCAGGGACGAAGCACGGAAGACGTACAAAAGTTCCTGTCTGAAATACACGCCTGCTTTGCATCCATAAGTCCATACGGCCCTGTTTGCGCGCCCATCGAGAAAAAAGCCGGTTTGTTTCGGGCTCATCTGCTCCTGCAAGCATCCAGTCGTCCCATGCTGCACCAAAAGATGGCAAGTCTACCCAATGTTTGCAGGGATAAAGCACGTCATGGCATTCGCTGGTGGATCGATGTGGACCCACAGGATCTGCTCTGAATCAACCTGCTGACGGGTAAAAAAGATCAACAACCGGCTGTTGACCTTCGTACGTCACCTGACCCATACGGAGCAACAATTCACCGAGGAATTGATTACTCTGCATTTTTTCGTCGGCAGACCATCCGTTCGGGTTGGGATAGGGGTGTTTGATCAGAATATTCTTGGGAACCCCTTGAACCTGAACAACTTCAGCCATGCGTACATCATGGTAGAATTGACTATGCGCATCGTCGT
>JAJZUM010000039.1 GCA_021848605.1 Pseudomonadota bacterium
TCCGATCTTGGGTGAAGCCCCACTGGCTGTCGCCCGTCAACACGCATCCCAACAGGGTGTGGCCGTTGACTATCGGTCGCAAAGTGTTGAAGCATTGGCTGATCAGCAACCCCAGCAATTTGATGTGGTCACCTGTATGGAAATGCTGGAGCATGTACCCGATCCGCTATCCGTAGTGTTGTCTTGCCAAAAACTCCTGAAGCCCGGAGGCATCGCTTTTTTTTCGACCATCAATCGTAATCCAAAATCATGGCTTTTTGCGATTGTGGGTGCCGAGTATGTTCTACGCATGTTGCCGCGAGGCACCCACGATTACCGACGCTTCATCAAACCATCGGAACTTGGCTCGTGGGTGCGGTCCAGTACCATGCACATTGAAGACATGATCGGCTTGCATTTCAACCCGGTTACCCGACATTACTGGCTTGCCGACAATGTCGATGTCAACTATATGTTGTCTGCTCGTAACCTTTCTGCTGAAATTGCTTCTAAGCATGGTGTCGCATGAGGCTGAAAGCTGTCCTGTTCGATCTTGACGGCACCTTGATCGATACGGCAGCAGATTTTCATCTGCTCCTCAATCAGATGCGTCAGGAATTCGGCCTGCCTGGTCTCGATTTTCAAACGGTGCGTCCCTGGGTTTCTGAAGGCTCTGCGTACATTTTGCGTCATGGGCTTGCCGATCTTGAACCTGAGCCCGCAACACTCGAACAATTGACCCGTCTCTTTCTGGATCGCTATGCGGATGCTCCTGCGCAGCGTTCGCAACTGTTTCCTGGATTTACTCAACTGTTGGAGCAACTTGAAAAGTTTGATCTGCCTTGGGGGATTGTCACCAACAAACGTCGCCGCTTTTGTGATCCGTTATTGTCTGCGCTCAACATCCATGCTGACTGCTGCATTTGCCCTGATGATGTGCTGCACACCAAGCCCGATCCAGAAGGGCTTTGTCTTGCGGCCCAAAAGCTGGGGGTCCAGGCACAGAATTGTCTCTATGTTGGCGACCATCGACGTGACATTGAGGCAGGACGCAATGCCAACATGAAAACCGCAGCTGCCTGTTGGGGCTATATATCGCTGCATGACAATCCGGAACATTGGCAAGCTGACGCACTCGTGCATGATTGCCAGGAACTTCTTCAGTATATTTTGATGTTGTTAAAGGAATGAACATGCATAATTATCAGGCACCATCGGGCCTTCTTAACAACCGGAACATTCTCGTTACCGGTGCTGGAGACGGTATAGGTCGCGCGCTTGCCATCAGTTACGCCCAACTTGGTGCCACTGTCATTTTACTTGGTCGCACCCAGGATAAACTCATCCAGGTTTATGATCGAATCGAGCACAATGGCGGACCTAAACCTGCCATTCTTACACTAGACTTGGCTCATGCCAGTTCAGATCACTGGACTCAAGTTGCGGACCAGATTACCAATGAATTTGGTTGTCTGCACGGACTCGTCCATAATGCCGCCGTTCTTGGCGATATCACTCCTTTATCGCAGTATGAATGGGGCACATGGGATCATGTCATGGCAACTAATCTCAGGGCCGTGTTCATGTTGACCCAGTCGTTGATTCCCGTCTTGCGCAAAGCAGATCATGCGAGTGTCATCATGACAACAAGCAGCGTTGGTAGAACACCTCGCGCTTATTGGGGTGCCTATGGGGTTTCAAAAGCCGGCATTGAGGCCATGTGCCAAATGTGGTCTCTGGAAATGCGCGCCATCAGCTCAATTCGATTCAACTGTATCAATCCCGGCCCCGTACGAACCATGATGCGCCGACACGCTTATCCGGCAGAGAATGCGGAACAATTACGCCGCCCCGAGGAAATTCTTGGCCTCTATCATTACCTGATGGGGGATGACAGCATCGGCGTGACGGGTCAATCCCTTGATGCACAGCCAAAATCCTGACGCATTAACCTGCTTTTTTCATTCAACAAACTATAACACAATGAAATTAATAAAAAATAAATGATCTGGCACATTTTTAGCTTACTGAACCATGACACGCAACGGAGCAGACGGTCATGGCATACGTGCACAGCATCAATCCTTCTAATCAACGTTCAGGCACACTTGCCAGAACACGCCGGAAAGGACTGAGAACACCCACTGAATTGCAGCTTAAACTGCCTTCACTGCTTGCGGCCAGCCTTGACCCCTCCGAGGTGCTTGAGCATTTTTTTCATGAAGTCCACGAAGATCTGGAAATCGGTCGTCTTGACCTGCGCTGTGCCGATGAGAGCTACAGTTTTCAAAGTGGCCCCAAAGGCCTGCACCGACTTTCTTATGATCTAAATGTCAGCAATGCACCCCTGGCAGTTATCGGATTCGAACGCAACGCCCTTTTTTCCGAACAGGAAATGATCTGGATCGAACATGCGCTGGTACATCTGGTCAAACCACTGCAACATGCACTTTTATACCGCAAGGCCTGTAATACCGCACTGACAGATTCATTGACAGGCCTCTACAACCGTCGGGCCCTGGAAGATGCCCTGAGCCGACACGTCGATCATTGTGAGCGCTATCATCGCCAGGCGGCCATGCTGATGATTGATGTCGACCATTTCAAAATGATCAATGACCGACATGGGCACATGAAAGGAGATGCTGTGCTGGTAGAAATGGCCCAACTCATACACTCCAGCCTGAGAGCAGGCGATGAGGCATTCCGGTTCGGCGGTGAGGAGTTTGTCCTTTTGCTTGCGAACTGTGATCTACAGGGCGGTTTGGTACTTGGGGAGCGCCTACGTACGACCATAGAACAACGCAGTCTTTCAGGGATCCCCTGCACCATAAGTCTCGGTCTTGCCTGTTGTCAGATTGGAGAATCCGCAGAACGATGGCTGAACAGGGCTGATTCTGCTCTGTACGAAGCCAAAAAACAGGGACGCAACCGCTTGGTACAACAAACGGAATAGGCCTTAAGAATTAAGGCTCATCCCTTTTCTGCTGACGTAAATAGCCTCCGCGACGGGCCGGTAGCGGATTCTCTTTCATACGTTCTGTACGACGTTTTTGCAGTCCAAAGAGACCTGTACCCTTACGTGGCTTTAGCTCAACATCCGCGGCCAATCGGTCAACATCCTCCTGATCCAGTTCCAGCCAGCGACCTGAGCGTAAATGTTTCGGGAGAAGGATCGATCCAAACCGAATCCGGATCAGACGACTGACTACCAGACCCACCGCCTCAAACATGCGCCGCACTTCCCGGTTCCTACCTTCACGCAAGGTAACCTGGTACCATCGATTGGCACCTTCACCCCCAACAGACTCGAGCCGGTCAAACTTGGCAAGTCCATCCTCCAACATCACACCGTGCATCAGCATCTCACGGTGCTCCGCCGTGAGATCGCCCAGCACACGCACAGCATATTCGCGTTCAATTTCACTGGAAGGATGCATAAGCCGATTGGCAAGTTCTCCATCGGTCGTCAATAACAATAGTCCTGAACTGCTCACATCCAGTCGCCCCACCAGAATCCAGCGCTCGTGATTGAGCGGTGGAAGCCTATCAAATACAGTTGGGCGTCCTTCCGGATCTGAACGGGTACAGATTTCCCCTTCCGGCTTATAATACATAAGCACGCGTCGGCGTGTATCTTCTTCAGCGGTCACACGCACCACCCGTCCATCAAGACGCACATCATCCTCAACCTCCACACGATCACCCAGGGTTGCCACGCGACCATTCACCATCACTCTTCCATCCAGAATAGCCTGTTCCATCACCCGACGCGAACCAACGCCCGCTCGTGCCAATACTTTTTGCAGTTTTTCACCCGAAATATGTTCTTCGCTCATTGATTTTCTCGGTTATGTTCCGGAACTCCGGTCTCAGTATGCTGCCATCCGGTGTACATACCTATTGCAGTTACTCAGGGGCAACATGCGCCCCTGCTCCCAACAAATCGCTCAGTTCTGCCAAGGGAGGCAGATCTGATATTTTCTTCAAACCAAAAGAATCCAGAAATTGCCTGGTTGTGACCAATAAGGCCGGCCGACCCGGAACTTCCCGATAACCAGCCACCCGAACCCACTCACGTTCTTGTAAAGTTCGGATAATCTGGGTACTGACGGCCACACCACGAATCTCTTCGATCTCACCCCGGGTAATCGGTTGGCGATAGGCAATCAAAGCCAGCGTCTCCATCAGTGCTCTTGAAAACCTCTGGGGCTTGTCTTCCTGAAGCCGCTGCACGCCCCGCACCCACGGTTGCCGTATGTGCAACCGATATCCAGATGCAACCTCAACAAGTTCCATAACACCCTGCTCAAGTAAGGTCTCCAGTCGCTGCAAAGCACGTCGCACAGCATCTGCGTCAACGATTTCGCCTGATTCATGTGCACAAAGTTCCTGCAACTGAACAACTGTCATGGCTTGACCAGAGCACAATAGCAGCGCCTGTATCTGCATTGCCAGGTAATCATCATCCAGTTGCATCAAACTCATCTCCAGCCCTAAGTCTGGTGCGGACAAAAATGGGGGAATGCAGTTCTGCCTGAACCAACTCAAGGATACCTTCCTTGACCAATTCGAGTACAGCCATGAAACTGACCACAATGCCCATTTTACCTTCTTCTGGACGGAAAAGGCGAACAAATGGAAGAAAATCGGCATGCTGTACTTGTTCAAGTATTTCAGACATGCGTTCCCGCAGCGTCAATCCCTCTCGAGAGACCTGGTGGCTTTCAAAAAGCTCAGCTCTTTTTAATACGGCCTCCAGAGCTTCAAGAAGATCATTCAGACCAACTTCAGGCCACACCTTGCTTCGTTCGCTGATAACGGGCAGTGCCAACACAGGCACCAATAATTCACGTCCCTCCAGAGGCAAATGATCCAGCACTTCTGCGGCTTTTTTAAATCGTTCGTATTCCTGCAAACGGCGAACGAGCTCCGCACGAGGGTCCTCTTCTTCCGTCAGGTCACGCGATGGACGCGGTAACAGGCAGCGGGACTTAATTTCACCCAGTACCGCTGCCATCACCAAATAATCTGCAGCAAGTTCAAAGCGCACAAGCTGCATGGCTTCCACATAACGCATGTATTGGTGGGTGATATGAGCAACCGGAATGTCCAGAATATCCAAATTCTGCTTACGAATCAGGTAAAGCAGAAGATCAAGTGGCCCTTCAAAGCGCTCAAGAGCCACTTCAAGGGCATCAGGAGGAATATAAAGATCCTCGGGCCAGTCCATCCAAGGTTGACCATCAACGTGGGCAACACGAACTTCCGCCTCAAGAACATCCATAGTTCAAATTCACATTAACGATAATTGAGGCCCATAGCCGAACGGACTTCATCCAGCGTATCTTCAGCCAACTCACGGGCTCGTCCACAGCCCTCACTAACAATCGTATGCAAAATATCCGGGTTCGACTCATAGTACGAGGCACGGGAACGCATGGGTTCTAATTCAGCAATGACCGCGTCCATAACCGGTTTTTTGCAATCCAGACACCCCATGCCCGCCGAACGACAGCCACCCTGCACCCATTGTTTGGTACGGTCATCGCTGTATATTTCATGAAGTTTCCAAACAGGGCAAAGATCCGGATTACCTGCATCGATTAATCTGATCCGGGCAGGGTCAGTCGGCATCAATCTGATTTTTTTGACAACCTCATCCGGAGTATCGCGAAGGGTGATGGTATTGCCATAGGACTTTGACATTTTTTGCCCGTCCAGGCCTGGCATACGCTCTTCGGTAGTCAGCAGTGCCTGTGGTTCCGGCAAAATGATTTTTCCGGAACCTTTGAGTGCACCGAGCAAACGTTCTTTGTCACCCAATGTCATGCTTGAATGATCGCGAACCAGCGCCTGTGCCGTCGATAGCGCATCCTGGTCTCCTTGTTCCTGATAACGCTTGCGCAATTCGGCGTAAAGACGGGCATTCTTCTTGCCCATACCCTGCATGGCTGCATCGACGGCTTCTGCAAAACCAGGTTCACGTCCAAAAAGATGATTGAACCTGCGGGCAACTTCCCGGGTCAGTTCAACATGGGCAACCTGATCAGCACCCACAGGCACCCAACCCGCCCGATACAAAAGAATATCAGCCGACTGTAACAAGGGATAGCCAAGAAAACCATAGGTAGCCAGATCACGTTCCTTGAGTTTTTCTTGCTGATCCTTATAGGTAGGAACCTGTTCAAGCCAACCCAAGGGCGTAATCATAGACAGCAGAACATGTAATTCAGCATGCTGTGGCATACGCGACTGAATGAAGATAGAGCAATGTTGAGGGTCAACACCGGCTGCGAGCCAGTCGACAACCATCTCCCAAACACTTCGCTCAATGATGCTGACATCGTCATAATGAGTCGTTAAGGCATGCCAGTCAGCGACGAAGAAAAAACACTCGTACTCGTGTTGGAGGCGGACCCAGTTTTTAAGCACACCATGATAGTGCCCCAGATGCAGACGTCCCGTTGGACGCATCCCCGACAAAACCCTACGTTCGCTTGAACCATTCACAACCAGTCCCTCCACATGTTGGCGACATTATAGCGATTGTTGCGTCATTTGAACGGTTCCAGAAGACCAATAGTAAACTAAAGCCTGGCAAAGTCATACTTTTGACCTTACAAATCAGCAGATTTGATTAATTCAGTCAAAGGAATTGCGACAATAGACTGTTCATATACGATACAAGTCATTACATTATGCGGCATGGCTTAGGCCTGAACGTATATAAAAGCAGCGTGGAGGGTATTAAGATGGTGAAACCAGGTCTGGCTCATTCCAGCATTTCTTCAAATGTCTTCCCTTTGATCGGCACAAACCGACCCCGAAGAGGCATGCTGCTGCTGGTTCTGGCCATACTGGGTGGCTGTGTTTCTACCCCCCCGGTCATCACTCCGGCCGACATCAAAGCAGCACAGCATTCGACGGACCCAAGTGCCGACTATGCCCACCTTCTGGCTCGAATCAAGTCGACCCCCGACCTGAAAGGCAAACGACTCGAGCAAGCGAATGCGGACTTGCACCTGGTAGGCATTCTTGCTGCACGACAACAAGCAAAAGTCATTCTGGCCAGCATTGAAAACTACCGTATTGATAACCATCTCATTCCGCTCAACATCCTTGATGCAGCCCAACAAAAAGCTCAAGGGCTGGCTCAACTGGATCCCGACACGGCGACAACACTGTTACAAACCTTGAATGAGTATCGTAACGCCACTCAAGACCAGATTCAGGCTTTAGCCCAAACCAGACTGGGTCTTGATGAAAATGACCGAACGGGACGTTACCGCCTGCTCAACAAGCTGGTTGTCTTATCCGGAGACACTCGCTTTGAGCGGGAACGAGATGACTTGCTGAATGGAATGGAACAAGATGCCCAGCAAGCCTTGAGCAAAAATCAGATGTTGCAGGCAGCAACCCTTTACGGCCAATTGCATCAGCTTTTTCCTGATCGACAGGATTGGAGCGACGCAGAAAATCAGGCACAAGCCAAATTACTCGAAAAACAGTTTTGGGCACAAATCGCTGCCCATCAACCGGATGAAGCTTTTCATCAATTCATGACGGCAGCACTTCAAAATGATTTCAGGCAAGAAATGCCTTATTTGGCGCACGCAGGCGCAGACATGGCCAGTTATTTCCTGGCACAGGCTAATGCCCAATTGCTGCAAGGTCACTTGGGACAAGCATACAAGAATTTTCACCAGGCCCGAAGCATGCGTTTAACCTTAAATCCTCGCAATACCCATACACTTGCGGAGGAGCGATCACTGCTTGATCAACTTGGTACCCAATTGGACAATTTACAGCATCAAGGTTCTGACGCCCAATCACTCGGGCTCCTTCTCGCCATGAACGAGTTTGCCCCTGGCAATGTAGCCTATATCCATCAGTTGCATGATGTACAAAAGCGGCTGCTGGATCGGGCCTTACCTCATATCAGTACCCTTCCCTTTGCCGGAGACAAAGGTGACAGCAATTTTGGTGGCATGGTCGCTGCCCAAATTACCCGGTTACTGTTTCAAAACCTTCCCCATGATGCACAAGTTATTGATAACGGGCAGTTGCAAAGCCTTATCAAATCGGGCATTGGCTACAGCCGCCCACGGGCGGCTGATTACATGATTGAGGGTTCCATTCTCGAGGCTCGCATTGATACAACCGAGGAAAAAGGCACAAAAACCATGCGGGTCGTCACTGACCAGTCGATTGTCCCCAACCCTCAACATACCAAATGGCTTGGTTTATCGCGCTCTGAACGAGAGAAAACCCCCGAGCCCCCCGCTACACTTACCGTCAACAAGGAACAGAATATTTCCGTAACCTTCAATCAGGTTCGCAAAATTGGCCTGCTGTCAGCCTCTTTTCGTATGGTCGAGGTACAATCCGGTCAGGTCAATTACACCGCCACCGAATCAGTCAAGGAGGATGACAGTGATCAGGGCAATGAAGGTGTTGATATCGGACTGTACCACCTGCCCTTCAAATTGCCGAACCTGCCCTCAGACAGTGAAATCAATGATCACCTGACCCGCAAACTTGCCGATGCCATTGTGGCTGATTTGAACACCCAGTTAAAGGATGCTGATGTCCGTTACCAGCAAGCCGCCATGCATGCCGCCAGTTATGGGGACACACTCGCAGCCATACGTAATGCTGCCTTTGCTTATGTCATTGCCGAAGCCAAACAAAAGGATACTCATGAACTAAGAGGCTTTCTGATTCAAAATGCGGTCAGCACCTTGCAATCGAAATCATCCTCTGCCGTTTCAGCACCCGTTGCACAACCATGACTTTCTCAGACCCAGATATCCGGGAAGCAATTAACTGATGCTTGATATTTACTCATACCTATCTATAATAACTCACTATGAGCAAGCAATATCGGATAAACGAATTCGCCCAACGTATTGGTCGAGCGACGAGCACGATTCGTCGCTGGGAACGAGAGGGCAAACTGACCGCCAAGCGCCTTCCATCCGGCCAGCGTTATTTTGACGAATCGGACGTGAGGGCGATATTGGGCGGTGCACCGAACAAGCGGCTTACCGTGGTGTACTGCCGCGTATCTAGCCACGGGCAGAAAGACAACCTGCAATCACAGGTCGCTGCTATGGAACAGTATTGCCTTGGAGCAGGCATTGCCGTCGATGAGTGGATCAAGGAGGTCGGCGGCGGTATGAACTTCAAGCGCAAGCAATTCCTTGGTCTGCTGGATCGTATCGAGCGCGGCGAGATTGCGCGAGTGCTGGTGGCACATAAAGACAGGCTGGTGCGGTTTGGTTTTGATCTGCTGGAGCATCTGGCTCACGAGCAGGGCTGCGAACTCGTGGTTGCCAACCACGAGTCGCTATCGCCAGAACAGGAAATGGTCGAAGACTTGCTCGCGATTGTGCATAGCTTCAGTTGCCGACTGTACGGGATGGGCAAGTACAAAAAACAAATTAAAGACGATTATCCGAAAAGCAGGGAGCCCAAGGAGTTGCTGTCGTGACCACCGTCACTCGCATTTTGTCCGCCGAACCGTCCTCACGGCCAGCGCTGCGCTCGATCAGCAAGGCGATGGGCTTTGTTCGCGCCGATCTGTGGCGGCGCTACGGCGGACTGGGCACGGTAGGCAAGAGTGCGGCGGATATTCGCAAGGAAATCACGGCAACTGGGTGGTACGCGCCACTTGATGTCGATGGCACGATTCGCGCCGAAACGACCAAGGATGCCGTCAATGACATCCTGACATACAAGGCGGCAGCGAAGCTGAAGGTACGTCAGGCGATTGTCCAACGTACCCGTGATGAGAATGATCGCAAGCGACTCTATTCGCTCCTGCGCGAAGACCGTTGGCTTGGAGACCCCTATCTGCACCGAATGATGCGCACGTATTTTCGCCATGGCGTCTCGCACTGCGACAACCCGTTCATTGTCCGTTCAGACAAGCACGAAACGCATGTGGTCGATGGACGCTTGGTCGTTACGATCCGGATCGCCAAGCAGTACGGTGAACCCATCCATCTTGTCACGACCAGCAACGGCCAAGGGGTTGATCTCGCTGGCTGCAATCTGCGCCTGATTGTCAAGGGCGATGCCGTCGAAATCCATTATGCCACGGAAAAAACGGCGGGGTGTCCCTGCGGCAAAGCGGAAATCGGCGTCGATAAAGGATATACCGAAGCCCTCACTGATTCGGACGGCGTGCACCACGGACAGCGTTTCGGCAAAACACTATCCGAGTACAGCGATCAGGTGGCGGCGATAGGCAAGGCAAGGAATCGCCTGCACGCACTGGAAGAGAAGCACAGAGATGCCGGACGGATCGCCAAGGCCGACTGCATCCGACAACACAACCTTGGGCGCCAGAAGCTCGACGCGCGGCGCCATCGGACGCAGCAACGGCTGCGCACCATCGCTTACCAAGCCGCGCACAGCGTCGTCGATAAGGCGGTGGCCGTGGCATCCGAAGACCTGACCTTGCCGATCAAAGGTAAGGCGCAATGGCGGAAGTACAACCGCCGAATGAGCGGCTGGGCGAAAAGCGTACTCGCCCAAGCGCTCGAAGAAGTATGTTCGCAGCGGGGAGCCTCGCATGTCGTGGTCAATGCCGCCTATACGTCGCAAATGGACTCGTTCTCTGGTTTGCTGGAAGGCAAGCGGGTGGGCGACAAATTTCACCGTGCCAACGGGGACGTGCTCCAGGCGGACTTCAACGCAGCGCGGAACGTGAAAGCCCGACTCCACGACCCGGATATCGTCCGGTTCATGCCGCACACCGAAGTGCGGCGGATTCTGCTGGCGCGTTCCTCCGGCGCAACTGAGCGTCAAGAGGCTTCAGTTGGGCGGCGAAAGCCGCGTCAACGAAGTGCGGATCAATCTTATGAGCAACTTTGCTCAAGTGTATAGGAACAGTAATTTCATGCCTCATAACATCAAACATCAGTTCAATATCCTCAGCTCCGTCATGAGTTCAACCCTGACAGGCTGGAGGGGAACCATGGCTATTGACATGCCCCAAGCTCCCGCTCAACCGCTGATTTTGTTCGACATGGAAGGTTGCCCTTACTGCCGTGCGGTACGTGAGACGTTGACCGCACTTCGGATCGATGCCCTGATTCAGCCCTGCCCAAAAGGAGGGCAGCGCTTTCGACCTGAAGCACAAAAACTATGTGGACGACAGCAGTTTCCCCTTCTGGTGGATCCCAACACCCAGACTATCATGCTCGAATCTGCTGCCATCATCGATTACCTCTGGTCCAATTACGGTACTGGCACTACCCCGGCACGATTTCGCCCCAATCTGATAAATCGCACATTGAGTAGTCTGGCAACCGCTGTTCGGGCCATGCATGGCATGAATGCCGTAGCATCACGTTTACCCGAAGAGCCTTTGCATCTGTGGAGTTTTGAGTCGAGTCCCTATTCGCGTGTGGTACGTGAACGCCTTTGCGAACTCGAGATCGCCTATGTTCTGCATAATCTTGGCAAAGAACAATGGGCCGATATAGGACCAGCGAAGATGCGTATCAAACCGGGCCCCTATCAGCCGCTACCCAATGGCCCACGCGCAGCTCTACTGGAACGTGTCGGCCGGGTGCAAGTCCCCTACCTTGAAGACCCGAATACAGGAAAAAATCTTTTTGAATCCGCGGACATTCTCGATTATCTCAATCAAACATACGCGCGTTAGCAAAAAATCCCGGGCCTATTCTATGGCCCGGGCATTCCAGTGTGGGAAATAACGCCGAACAAGTACATTCAGTTCTTTTTCAAAGGCGCGCATACGATCAGTTTCAGATCCGTCCACTACCGATTCCCCGCTGGCATCCATATCGAGAACCATGCCTGCCGCCGCCGTGGCATTCGTTGTCCGATCAATAAGAATCAGAGCACCTGTGATCCGACAGGTCCGATAAGTATCGACAGCAACCGGGAGATGGACCCGCAACTGAACCTGCCCAATTTCATTGAGCGCCAAAACCGCAGCAGACTCATGTTCAAGCGTATTGATATTGGTTTTGAACGAAATGCCTTCAACGGTGCAAGGCAACATGCGTCCACCTATTTTGAGCAGATACTCAGCACCAGTTCTCAGCGGGTCTTCCTGCATCCATACCAACTGCACCGTCAATCGCTGGGCAACTCGACATTGGTCATCGGTACTATGTACCAACATATCCCCACGGGATATATCAATTTCACGATCCAAAGTCACTGTAACCGCTTGTCCTGCACAAGCCTGCTCGGCATCATGACCCGCTACGAGAATACGCCGGATACAAGCGGCATTGCCGGACGGCAATACCTTGACAGAGTCGCCCACTTGCAGAATTCCTGCAGCAATAGTGCCCGAAAACCCGCGAAAATCCAGATTAGGTCGAATCACCAACTGAACAGGCAAACGCAGAGATTGCAGAGGATCGTCCGCACTAAGTTCAACACGTTCCAGCATCTGCATCAAGGTTGGTCCAGAATACCAAGGCATGGCATTTCCGGCGCTCACCACCTGATCACCGCGCAAAGCCGATATGGGGACAAACTGAATATCCGGTATTGAAAGCCGCTCTGCAAAAGCTCGATAGTCCGCACAGATGTGCTCAAAGACATCCTGATCGTACCCAACCAGATCCATTTTGTTGATCGCAACACGTACATGACGTATTCCCAATTGATCGACAATAAAACTATGGCGTCTGGTCTGAGTCTGAATGCCATGGCGGGCATCAATCAGGATAATAGCCAAATTGCACGTTGATGCACCTGTTGCCATATTACGGGTGTACTGCTCATGACCGGGACAATCGGCGATAATAAACTTGCGCCGGTCGGTAGAAAAATATCGGTAGGCTACATCAATCGTAATACCTTGTTCCCGCTCTGCCTGTAATCCATCAACCAGCAAGGCCAAGTCAATTTCCTGATCCGTTGTGTTGAATCGTTTAGAGTCACGCTCAAGAGACGCCAGCTGATCCTCAAAAATCAGTTTCGAGTCGTGCAACAGTCTACCAATCAGGGTTGATTTACCATCATCCACACTGCCACATGTTATGAAACGTAACAAATCTTTCTGCTCGTGCTGTTTCAAATACGCGCCAATATCCGTAGCAATAAGTTCGGACTGATGTGACATCAGAAATACCCCTCCATTTTTTTCTTTTCCATCGATGCGGACTGGTCATGATCAATCACCCGGCCCTGTCGTTCCGAAGTACGGGTCAACAACATTTCCTGGATAATTTCGGGCAAAGTGGTCGCCGTCGACTCAACGGCACCCGTCAGTGGATAACAGCCCAAAGTCCGAAACCGTACCGATTTAGTCTGGATCGAGGCCCGCTCTTCATCACTGAGATAGGTCAGGATACGATCATCATCAATCATGATCAATGAGCCATCGCGCTCAATCACCGGACGTGGGGCTGCGAAATACAAAGGGACCAGATCGATACCTTCAAGATAGATATATTGCCAGACATCGAGTTCCGTCCAGTTTGAAAGGGGAAACACCCGAATACTCTCACCAGGATGTACTCTGCTGTTGTAGAGATTCCAGAGCTCAGGACGCTGATTTTTAGGATCCCAGCGATGATTTTTGTCGCGAAAGGAATAAACACGCTCCTTAGCACGAGACTTTTCCTCGTCCCGACGAGCACCACCAAAAGCTGCATCAAAGCGATAATGGTCAAGAGCCTGCTTGAGGGCTTGGGTTTTCATGATATCCGTATGCCTGGCAGAGCCAACGGTAAAAGGGTTCACTCCAGCCCGAACTCCCTCCTGATTGGTATGCACCAGCAGATCAACTGGAAGTTTTTGCGGAAGTGCATCACGAAACCGAATCATTTCCCTGAATTTCCATGTGGTATCCACATGCAGCAATGGAAAAGGCAACTTGCCTGGGGCAAAGGCTTTTAGTGCCAGGTGCAGCATCACTGCCGAGTCCTTACCAATTGAATAGAGCATGACTGGCCGCTCAAATTCAGCTGCAACCTCACGAATGATATGAATCGACTCAGCTTCCAGTTGCTTGAGGTGAGTCAAGCGACCAGAAGAAGCAACGTGTTCCGACATGAGACCCATTCCTATAAAACCGAAAGAGCAAGATTAACGATTTCAGTGGCGATGAGCAACTGAATGCTAAACTTAGTCCAATGGTGTCCCTCAAGGAGGGCTGGCGTGCGCAGAGGCTCACTCAAAACAAGGCTCAGTATCTATGGCATATTGGTGCTTTTTGCCTTGATTGTTGTACTGGAACTGGCCATGGGGCGATTTATCAGGCTTTCAACACTGGCTCAGATTCAGCAAGCTACTTATTCAACCTCACAGTTGCTCAACCTGGCGACCGTTCCCTACACGCGCACCAGTCAGGTCCATATTTTGCAGGATTATTTGGGCGAACTGGTCGGAACGCCTCAAAATTTAATGCGATATGTTGTCATTGTGGTGGATGGCAAGACGGTTTTGCGTGCCGGCCACGTACCCGTTCCATTACCGCCGCCTGACGACCTGAAAAACATGGAACAGACACCTCCTGTACTCAATATCCGCCAACCGATTCTGTTTGATGACGATGTAGGATTCTTGCAGTACGGTTATGGCAGTGATTCCCTGAAATCCTACAAGCAAGAGCTTGTCCGTAATGCCCTGCTCGGAACCCTCTTGATTTTAATGATTGCTGCCTTTCTGTTTTATGGGTTCAGCCACCAGATCTCGGAACGCATTGAACGACTTATTGAAGCTTTTCAGGCCATTACGGATGGAGATTATTCTCGACGCGCGCCTGTCGATCATAGTGATGAACTTTCTCATCTTGCCCAACTCTTTAACCTGATGACCGATGCTGTTGAAGAACGGTGGCGATCACTTTTGCATTCGCGGGCACAAATTGAACGTTTGAACAACTCCCTGGAAGAAAAAGTCAATGAACGGACGCAGGCCTTGTCATTGGCAAATCAACGTCTTGAGCAACTAGTTGGTGATCTGCGCGCCACCCAGGCACAACTGGTGGAATCGGAAAAACAGGCTGCTCTTGGTCAGATGGTCGCCGGTATTGCCCATGAGTTAAACACGCCTCTTGGCAATGCATTAACACTCTCAACCAGCCTGCAAGATGATGGCAGTCGCCTCAAGCAACTGGTCGATTCTGGAAAAATCAGTCGGTCAACATTGAATGAGCATATTGACCAATGCGAAGAGTCTCTGGATATTCTGGTTCGCAATCTGCGCCGCGCCGCTCAACTCATCCAGAGTTTCAAACAAGTGGCTGTTGATCAAGTCAGTGACCAGAGGCGCCACTTCCAGATTGGTAAAACCCTTGAGGAGATTCTGCTCTCTCTTGAACCCGGCTACCGGAAACACCGAATCAAGGTGCAGATCCACATCCAGCATCCAGAACTCGAACTGGATAGTTACCCTGGCGCCCTGGTCCATCTGTTCAGCAATTTGATCAACAACGCCATTATCCACGCCTTTACAGAAACGGCAGAACCAGCCATACGCATCAACATTACTGACGAGCACGAGCATCTGAACATTAAATTTTGCGATAACGGTGCTGGCATTCCACCTGAAAACCTAGGTCGTATCTTTGAACCTTTTTTTACCACACGTATGGGACAAGGAGGTACCGGCCTCGGCCTACACATTTGCTACAATCTGGTCACCATGCGACTCGGAGGCAACATAAGCGTTCAATCCAGAACCGGCGAGGGCAGCTGTTTCCTGGTCACCATACCTACTCAGGCACCTCTACGCACAAGCCAAGATCATCTCGCCCTAAGCACGCCGGATCGCTGATCGCTTCTTATTAATCATCATCTTCGCGTTAATCATCATCATCTTCGCGGTGCCACTCCCGATGATGCCATTCCCCGCGCCCCCAGCCATCGCCACCATAGCCATATGCAGGCCCTGTTGAGTAAATCACCTGAGGAGGTCCGGAATAATAACCGGCACTGTATTGCGGCGCTGGCACATAACCTTGCGGATAAACGGGTTGCGGTGGTGGTGGCGGCACATAAGCTTGGGCCGTTGGATAACCATAATAGCCCTGTTCGGGCAAAGCCTGACCCGTTGCATAGCCAAGCACCGCTCCAGCAGCTGTTGCCGCCAAACGGCCATTACCCTGACCAAACATGCTACCCAACAAGCCACCAGCAACCGCACCAATCCCACCGGAGAGACCATCAGCGTGAACTGGCAGCAACAAGGATAATCCGAGCAGGGTTGCAGCCGTTGATTTCAAAATATTCATGACACACCTCATATTTGTGGCAAGGCACATAAGAACGATAACGCCTCTGTGCAATTGGTCTGTGGCATTATCGTAACCAAATACGTTCAAAAAAGCAGCTTATTCAAGAAATGTGCACAAGTTCACAAATCCGGAATCTGCCCATGCCGTCCGAGGCCTGCACGAAACTGCTTTGCCCCTACCACGGTTTCACCACTTTGCAAGGTCGCCATACCATGGTGAAATTCCTGTTGCAATGCCTGTTTTTCATCCATACCCCATTGCTCCAGGACACTCAGTCGATCACGACGCAAACAGGTCTGAGGAAAAGCCAATAGGGATTTTGCTAAATACATCGCCTGTTCACAGGCTTTTCCTGCCCCAACCTGTCGATTCACCAAGCCCATACGCCAAGCCTCAGCTACATCAACACGGCGTCCGGTCAAGATCATATCCATGGCATGACTCTGACCAATCAGGCGCGGCAACCGCACGGTTCCTCCGTCAATAAGAGGCACCCCAAATCGCCGACAGTACACCCCAAAATAGGCCGTCTCAGAAGCCACACGCAAATCACACCAAAGTGCCAGCTCAAGACCTCCAGCAACACAACAACCTTCAATGGCAGCGATGACCGGCTTGCCCAAATGCATACGGGTAGGCCCCATTGGTCCATCACCATCAGGGGCAAGCCGGTTGGCTTGTTCGGTGTCAGCAGCGAACGCTTTGAGATCTGCGCCTGAACAGAAGTTACCTCCGGCCCCTGTCATGATGGCAACACCAAGGTGCGAGTTCCGTTCAAAATCACGCAGAGCCTGGGATAATGCCTCTGCAAGAGGTCGATGGACGCAATTACGTTCCTCGGGCCGATTCAGCGTGATCAACAACACGCCTTGATCAGATTCTTGGGTTAATAAAACCGGATTTGAACTCATCATGATGCCATCTTGCTATTCGTGGATTCCACCTCTAAAGTATGGCACAAACCGATCACTGAGGTATGGATGATGGATTTCGTGCGCACACCCGAGGAACGTTTTCACCGCCTTACCGACTACCCCTTCACGTCTCATTACGTTGATGTTGATCCCTGCGGTCTGCGCATGCACTTCCTTGACGAAGGCCCCCACCAGGCAGATCCCGTCCTCATGCTACATGGCGAACCAACCTGGAGCTACCTGTACCGCCACATGATTCCAGTTGTCGCTGCTGCTGGCCACCGGGTCATCGCACCCGACCTGATCGGCTTTGGAAAATCCGACAAACCCATCCGGATGGACGATTACAGCTACGCCAGCCACGTATCCTGGTTGCTGAATTTGCTGGATGCCTTGGAACTGGAGCGAATTACGCTGGTTGCCCAGGATTGGGGTTCACTGACTGGTTTGCGCCTGGCTGCCGAACATCCTGAACGCTTTCGTGCCATCATCATCGGCAATGGTATGCTCCCTACTGGGGATTTCAAGATACCGGCTGCATTCCATCTCTGGAAAACCTTTGCGGTGTACTCTCCGTGGTTTCCCATTGCACGTATAGATCGGA
>JAJZUM010000040.1 GCA_021848605.1 Pseudomonadota bacterium
TCATACGGACGCTATACTGGCTGCAACTCCGCTGCGGCCTCTCGGCGGCTCCTTGACCTCATCTGCAGCCAGATAAAGCAAAGAGGTATTGACAAAAGAGGGTTTTTGTAGCAACGTTTATACATAAACTGATTTACCCCTGAAAGCAGGAGTGCCGCCCATGACCATCACCACCCTATCCAGCCGGGAGTTTAATCAGGACACTAGCCGGGCCAAGAAAGCTGCCTCAGAAGGGCCTGTTTTCATCACTGACCGGGGTAAGCCCGCCCATGTCCTGCTCAGCATCGAGGAATACCAGCGCATCACCGGCAAACGTCGGAGCATTGTTGATGCCCTGTCCATGCCCGGCCTTGCCGACATCGAATTTGATCCGCCTCGCGTCAGCATTGGCCTTCGTCCCGCCGATTTCTCCTAATGTTCATCCTTGATACCAATGTCGTCTCCGAACTACGCAAGGTGAGCCTGGGTAAGGCGCACCCACACGTGACCACCTGGGCCGACAGCGTAGACGCCAAAACCATTTACATCTCAGCGATCACTATCCTCGAAATTGAGATCGGCATCCTGCAAATCGAGCGGAAAGACCCAGCCCAAGGGGATAAGTTGCGCGTCTGGCTGGAAAAGCAGGTCTTGTCCGAGTTCGAGGGGCGCATTTTCCCAGTGGATACGGCCGTCGGCCGGCGCTGCGCGACCTTGCATGTTCCTGATCCTCACGCCGAACGGGATGCGCTCATTGCCGCGACAGCGTTGGCCCATGGCATGACCATCGTGACCCGCAACGTCGCGGACTTCCAAATAACCGGCGTGCCACTGCTTAACCCATGGGAGGCTCCCCATGAACGAGAATACTGATATCAAAACCCGCATCAAATCAGCTTAAACTATTGTTCAGATTTCGGGATCCATTACTATAGCTGGCATCATAGGGGTGTCGTCAGCTTAATTTGAATTGTGATGCCGAAGCTACTTAAATCTTTTGATGCGCGTCTTCTGGGGCGCTGAGCCAGGCAGCCTGAAGCAGCATGCGGGTATAATCTGAGCGTGGGGCGGCAAAAACCTGAGCAGCAGTGTCCTGTTCCATGACTTTTCCCCGGCAGAGCACCAGAATCTGGTGGCTGAGTGCCTGTACGACCTTGAGATCATGACTGATAAAGATCATGGCAAACTGATAGCGTTCCTGTAGACGTCGGAGCAGGTCAACCATCATGCTTTGTACCGTGCGATCCAGTGCAGAAGTTGGTTCATCCAGGACAATCAGTCGTGGTTGCATCGCCAAAGCTCGGGCCAGAGCAATACGCTGACGTTGGCCACCCGAAAACTCATGGGGATAGCGGTGTCGGCTGGCCGGATCTAGCTGCACATCTTCAAGAGCCTGAATGATACGTTCCTGTTGTTCAGAACCAACGATGCCGTGGATATCCAGTCCTTCAGCCAGAATCTGGGCAATGCTCAGTCGGGGACTCAAGCTGCCATAAGGATCCTGGAACACCATTTGGATCTGTTTGCGCCAGGGTCTGAGTTGGCGGTTATTGAGGCTGTTAAGATCGGTACCGTCGAGCAGAATACGCCCCCGTGAAGGGATCAGACGCATCAATCCAAGACCCAGTGAGGTTTTTCCAGAGCCTGATTCGCCAACAATGCCGTAGGTCTCTCCGGCATGAAGGCAAAGGTCAAGGGCGTGTACCGCCAGGATTTCATCGGTGACACGCTTGAATAGACCCCGACGTACTGGAAAAGCAACTGAAAATTGTTGCAGTTCCAGAATGCAGCGCTGCGGTTGCTTGAGCGCAGACGGTTGTCCGGCGGGTTCGGCAGCTAGCAGGGTACGGGTATAGCTGTGCTGCGGCTGTTCAAAAATATCAGCGGTACGGGCAGATTCTACTGAACGACCTTCCTGCATGACTACAGCGCGGTCGGCATAGTGGCGTACCAGGCCAAGGTCATGGGTAATCAGCAAAATCGCCAGATTTAAACGTTTTTGTAAATCCTTGAGCAGATCAAGAATCTGTTTCTGCAAACTGACATCCAGGGCCGTGGTTGGTTCGTCGGCAATCAAAAGTTTGGGCTGATGGACCAAGGCCATGGCAATCATGACCCGTTGACGCTGGCCTCCGGAAAGTTCATAGGGATAACGGCCCAGGACATTGGGGTTGAGTTCAACCTGTTCCAGCAGTGTAAGCATGCGGGTGCGACCCGAGGATCGATCGTAGGCTGGATTGAGCAGGACTGCTTCCATAAGCTGACGCTCAACCGTATGCAGGGGGTTAAAGGCAGCCAGTGGCTCCTGAAAAATCATGCCGATTTCCTGACCACGAAGGCGGAGTAGTCGCGCCTGGGGGGCGTTGAGCATGTCCTCATTTTGCCACCAGATGTGCCCCTGACATTGAGCGTGATGGGGTAACAGACGGGTAATGGCATGTGCTGTCAGGGATTTTCCAGATCCAGATTCGCCAACCAGAGCCAGCAATGCGCCGGCTTCCAGTTCCAGGGATACATCCTGAACCGGGCATTGGTCACCAAAACGGATGGACAGTTGATCGATTGCAAGTAAAGCGTTCATGATTTCACCGGGGCATGTGGCGTGGGTCCATGGCATCACGTACCGCCTCACCGATAAAAATCAGCAAGGTCAGGATCAAGGCCAGGGAAAAAAAGGCAGTCAGCGCCAGCCAGGGTGCATCGAGATTGGCTTTGCCCTCGCTCAACAATTCTCCGAGCGAAGGAGAGCCGGGAGGCATGCCAAACCCCAGAAAATCGAGAGAGTTGAGTGTGGCGATGGCTCCGGTGATCACAAAGGGTAAAAAGGTCAGCGTGCTGATCATGGCGTTCGGCAGTAGATGACGCACGATGATACGTACGTCCGAAAGTCCCATGGCCCGGGCAGCCCTGACGTATTCCATGTTACGGGCGCGCAGGCATTCAGCGCGAACGAGATCGACCAGATGCATCCAACTGAACAGGATCATCGTGCCTAACAGCGACCAGAACCCCGGGGTAATCAGGCTGGAGACAATGATCAGGATATAGAGCATGGGCAAACCGGACCATATTTCCAGAATACGCTGTCCGATGAGGTCGATCCAGCCACCGTAGTAGCCCATCAATGCACCGGCAGCGATGCCAATGGCTGAACTGATGATGGCGAGGGTTAGTGCAAAAAGCAGGGATACTCGAAAGCCATAGAGCAACCGGGTCAGGACATCACGTCCCTGATCATCCGTTCCGAGCCAGTTCTGGCGTGAAGGTGGTGCCGGCGTTGGGACCGTCAGGTCATAGTTGATGGTCTGGTCACCAAAACGGATCGGCGGCCAGATCATCCAGCCCTTGCGGTTGATCAACTGCTGCACATAAGGGTCCCGGTAATCGGCAGTGGTCAGGAAGGTGCCACCAAAACGGGTTTCCGGCTGATCGTGCAGCATGGGAACAAACCACTGGCCATCAAAACGGATGAGCAGCGGCTTGTCATTGGCAATCAGGTTGGCAGATAGACTAAGGACAAAAAGGATCATGAAGATCCAGAATGACCACCAGCCGCGCTTGTGGCTTCGAAAGAGATGCAGTCGGCGCTGATTGAGCGGTGAAAGCGTCATGATCGGTTCTCGAAATCAATACGTGGGTCGACAAGGGTATAGGTCAGATCACTGATAATTTTCAGCAGAAGGCCGAGCAGGGTAAACATGAAGAGCATGCCAAAGATCACAGGGTAGTCGCGGTTGACCGCTGACTCAAAACTCAGTAATCCCATACCATCAAGATTGAAAATGACCTCAATCAGCAGGGAACTGGTAAAGAAGACTCCAAGCAGAGTTGCCGGAATACCGGCAATGACGATCAACATGGCATTGCGAAAGATGTGGCGATACAGGACTTGGTGTTCACTCAGACCTTTGGAGCGGGCAGTCAGAACGTATTGTTTGTTGATTTCATCAAGAAAACTGTTTTTGGTCAGCATAGTGAGTCCGGCAAAGCCACCGATGGTCATACAGAAAACGGGCAGAATAATGTGGTGCAGGTAATCCAGGACTTTATGCCATGGGCTGAGGCTGGCAAAGTGTGAGGAGACCAGACCTTGCATGGGAAACCATTGCCAGTAACTGCCGCCGGCAAAAAGGACGATCAGTACAATGGCAAACAGAAAACCTGGGATGGCATTGCCAATGATAATCAGTGTGCTGCTCCAGTGATCAAAGGGGGTGCCGTGGCGTACTGCTTTGCGAATACCAAGTGGAATTGAAATCAGATAAATCAGTAAGGTACTCCATAATCCGAGTGAAATGGAGACGGGCATCTTGTCGAGCATCAGACGGGTCACCGATTCATCCTTGTAGAAACTGGTTCCAAAATCAAAATGAGCATAATGTTTGATCATGATCCAGAATCGGCGTGCCGGTGGTTGATCAAAGCCATAATGTTTTTTGATTTCTGCCACCAACTCGGGATTCAGGCCCTGGGCACCGCGGTACAGGGCATCACTGGTCGCCCGGCTGGCGGCAGAAGACCCAGCTTCTGAACCACCACCACCGAGGGTGCCATTTTGACTGGTCTGACCTTGCAGTCGGGCAATCGCCTGTTCAACCGGCCCACCTGGAGCGGCCTGAACAATAATGAAGTTGATCAGCATGATGCCAAACAAGGTTGGAATAACCAGTGCCAGCCGGCGCAGCAGATAGTTCAGCAACTTCAGTCTCCTCCCTGGTGAGCCCGTACTTCCTGCTCACGCGCCTGATCAATCCACCAGGTCTCCATGCCAAGGGCATAGGCTGGGGCAATTTTGGGGCGACGCAGAAAATCCCAGTAGGCAACGCGGTAACTGTCGACATAAAACTGGGGAATAACATACCAACCCGCCATGAGCACCCGGTCCAGGGCCTGGGTATCCCGAATAAGTTCTGTACGGTCTGGTGCTTGCAGGATCTTGTTAATCAGTGCATCAACGACTGGGTCGTGGACGCCGGCCAGATTTTGACTGCCTGGACTGCTGGCAGCCTGACTGCTCCAGAAATTGCTTTGTTCATTGCCTGGGGTCAGGCTTTCCGGAAACGTCGTTACAGTCATGTCAAAGTCAAAGCTGCGCATCCGGTTGATGTACTGCGAGATATCAACATCGCGCAGCCGGGCGTGAATACCCAGTTTTTCCAGATTGCGCATGAAGGGTTCGATGATACGGTCAAAATCTGGTTGCATGTTCAGGATTTCAAAGGTGAGCGCATGCCCGTCGGGTCCAAAAAGAGTGCTGTCATGGACCCGATATCCGGCTTGCTCCAGCAGTTTTTGAGCATAAATGAGGTTGTTGCGGTCGCTGCCGTGCCCATCACTGACCGGGATACGTACGCCCTCAAAGACTGAGGCCGGTAATTGTCGGCGGTAAGGTTCAAGCAGTTTTGCCAGGTCAGGAGGGAGCGGTCCTTGCGGTGCTGCTAGTTCCGAATTGGCAAAATAGCTGTCGTTGCGGTGGTAGGCACCGTAGAACAGGAAGCGGTTACTCCATTCAAAATCAAAGGCCTGGGCTAGGGCTTCCCGAACACGGATATCCTTGAAGACAGATCGGCGGGTGTTGAAAACAAAACCTTGCATCCCCGCAGGGTTGTGGTTGCGAATAGCTTCCTTGTGAACCCAACCCTCGCGAACCGCTGGAAAATGATAGAGTTTGGCCCAGTTTTTGGCCTTGTTCTCAATACGAAAATCATATTGCCCAGCTTTGAAGGCTTCCATGGCAACGACCGCGTCGCGGTAATAAACATAGGTTATTTTGCCGAAATTATAACAACCCTGATTGACCGGCAAAGCCAGGCCCCAATAGTTGGGATCACGCACATAGCTGATGGATCGACCGGGATCGACGGAACTGACTTTGTATGGTCCTGAGCCGGGTGCAGGCGTCAGTGTGGTTTGGTTAAAGGTGTGGGTGCGGTAATAATCCGCGGAAAGAATGGGTAACTGGCTGGCCAGCAGCAGGGGTAGGGTACGATCCTGATCGCTCTTGAAGTCAAAGCGTACTGTCTCCGGGTTTAGTACCGTCACGGATCGGATCCCCGAGAACATGACCCGATACCCCGGGTCGCCCTGTTCAGTCAGCGCATGGAAGCTGAAGGCAACATCACGGGCACGCAGGGGAGTGCCATTAGAGAAATGCGCTTTTGGATTGAGGTGAAAAATGATCCAGCTAAAGTGCTCCGGGTCATATTCAAAGGACTGGGCCAGAAGGGGGTAAAGAGAAAAAGCTTCATCTTCCGAACGTTGCGCCAGACTTTCATAGACCTGATCAAGACCGGCAGCCGGAGTACCATGATCCAGAAATGGATTGAGGCTGTCAAAGGTACCAAAGCCCGCCATGCGCAAATCCCCACCTTTGGGTGCTTGTGGGTTTACATAATCAAAATGACTGAAATGTTCTGGATAACGTGGGGTGGCATTCAGGGTCAGGTCTGTCCGGATGACCGTTTGGGCTTGTGCGAACAGGGTGCCGAACAGCATGATCAGCAGACAGGAAATTAGCCAAAGTCTCGAATCCATGATCAGTTCATTGCACTTGCAGCCCAAGGGAACTTATCATAGTCGAGATGGTGCTGTCTTCCAAGCAGCCTGAGCAGGAATCACCAAGGAGTGATCAAAAACATGACCCAGGATCCGCTGACCCACTTCGACAGCCATGGCGCGCCCCATATGGTGGATGTATCCGCAAAGGAGATCAGCTTTCGTCAGGCTGTTGCTGAGGCCCTTATTCGTATGCAGCCAGAGACCTTGCAGCGTATTCTTGACGGCGATACCCATAAGGGAGATGTGCGTATGATTGCCCGGATGGCCGGCATCATGGCCGCCAAGAAAACGGCTGACCTGATTCCGCTTTGTCACCCACTGGCATTGTCAGCGGTTGATCTTCAGGTTGAAGCCTTGCCGGATTTGCCCGGTCTGCGTTTGCAGGCCCGTTGCGCCCTTAATGGACGCACTGGTGTTGAAATGGAAGCATTGACTGCCGCAACCGTGGCAGCGTTGACTGTGTATGATATGTGTAAGGCCATGGATCGGGGTATGGTGATCGAGCAGGTACGGCTCGTTGAAAAACAGGGCGGTCAATCCGGCCACTGGAGACTCTGATGCAACTCAAACTGAAGTTTTTTGCGTCCTATCGGGAGAAAATCGGTCGCGAAGAGGAAAATCTGGACTGGGCTGTAGGTTCGGGAACCCTCGGGGAACTTGTGTTATTTCTGCGGGCGCGTGGTGGCGTCTGGCAGGAAGTGTTCACCGACCCGCATTGTCTGATGGCGATCAATACCTCGATGGCACGTACAGCCGAGTATCTGCATGAGGGTGATGAGGTCGCTTTTTTTCCTCCCGTCACTGGGGGCTGATTGATGAGTGTTCAGGTCTCGGCTAAGCAGATCGATGCGGCCGGGTGCATGCAGGCATTTCAGCAACGACAGTCGCAGAGCTGTGGTGCTGTCGTTGATTTTGCCGGTCTGATGCGTCAGGACGCCAACGGCTATCCTCATGCCTTATGGCTGGAACACTATCCCGGCATGACGGAACGTATGCTTGCCGAGCGGGTAGAACAGGCAAGGCAGTGTTTTGGTTTGCAGGATGTTGCCCTGCATCATCGCATCGGCAGGATTGAGGTCGCCGAAGTGATTGTCTGGGTGGCAACGTCGGCCATGCACCGACGGGCTGCCTTTGAAGGATGTATGTATTTGATGGACTATCTCAAGACCGAAGCGCCTTTCTGGAAACGCAATATCGGTCCTGGTGGTCCAGAGGCATGGGTTAGTGCCCGTACCTCTGATCAGGAACAGCGTCGTTGCTGGGAACGTCTGCTCGCTCTCCCTGGGGCACCCTACGATATCTGAACCCCATAGTGTCTCAATAGGTCATGAGGATGGGATTCTTCGCCTCTTAAAGGCTGCTTTGGTGCGCCAGGTTAAGCCCGGCGTCTTCAGCGGGTGAAATTCCCGCCCCGGAAAGGAGGACGAGCCACTCCACCGGGAATCGAGTCTTGGGCTTATGAAGGTAACGACATGAGTTAAGCGTAGACAGAGCGATGTCCAGGCCGTAACGCAAGTGAAGCGATTGAGCCTCGTGACACATCCGGAGGCCGACAGGGTCGAAAACCTGGAAGGCTACAGTAGGTGACCGCTAGAGGCGATGGTTACTGGAGACTCCGGCGGGGTCTGAGAGCACGGCATGGACAGAAACGGAGGCGTCATGGCACCTGGGAGATCCACCGCTGTCTTGGTCTGATGTTGGGGTCGAGTATGCTGACCGAATGGACCATCCTGAGGAAAGCAAAGGCAACGGTGGAAGTCGGACTCGCTGGTAGTACTCAGAGCGCGGGAAGGCCGCGTACAGGGGGAAGCGGCGGGGCAGGCTGAGTAGCTGGTCTGGGGAAACATTCCCTGCACACAGAGGTAGGAATTGAATGTCAACACAACTAGGCCGGATTGCTGGAAAGGCAAAGACTGACCCGAAGTGTTGTTTTACGTCGCTGGCACATTTGCTAACTCCGGAGTTTCTCAAGGGAACCTGGAGACAGATGAATCGTCGCGGCGCAAGCGGCATTGATGGTGAGACGATGAAGGAGTTTGAACAGGATCTTGACAACCGAGTTCGAGATCTGTGCGACCGTCTGCGAAAAGGTACATATCGGGCGCCACCGGTTCGCCGTGTGGAAATCCCGAAAGGACCTAGCAAGGTGGGGACCAGACCGTTGGGAATTCCGACGGTTGAAGACCGACTGCTGCAAAGAGCAGTTGCACGGATATTGGAAGCGGTATTTGAGGCGGATTTTCTTGACTGCTCGTATGGATTTCGGCCAGGACGTAACCCACACGACGCTCTACGGGCGTTGCGAGGGGTCATCGTGACGAAGAAGGTTGGACACTTATTCGAGGCCGACATTCGCGGTTATTTCAATCACATTCAGCACGATTGGCTACAGAAAATGGTGGCTCATCGGATTGGAGACCCGGTCATCCTGAGCCTAATTGGCAAGTGGCTGAACGCGGGATTCATGGCGGGAGGTGTTGTCACGCGCACCGAGGAAGGATCACCCCAAGGTGGGCCTATTAGCCCGATCTTGGCCAACATCTACCTACACTATGTGCTCGACATCTGGTTTGAGAAGGTGGTCAAGCCGAGGTGCAAGGGAGAGGTGTACCTGACAAGATTTGCTGATGATTTTGTGGTGAATTTCCAATACAGGCGTGATGCGGAAAGGTTTCAAAAGGCCTTGAAGCTACGGTTCAAGAAATTCGGATTGGAATTGGCTGAGGAGAAAACGCGGTTGATACGCTTTGGGCGATTCGCGCGTGAGGACCTGGAGGAGGCTGGTGAAAAGCCAGAGACGTTTGATTTCTTGGGGTTCAAACACGTATGCGGTACAGATCGAGGTGGAAAATTTACCTTGGTGCGGATACCCTGTGTTAAAAGCTGTCGCAAGTTTCTGGCCAAGACCAAAGAATGGCTTAAGAGGCATATGCACTGGAAGCGCCGTGACCAACAGCGTCAGCTTGATTCGATGCTGCGCGGATTTTACCAGTACTTTGGGCTGCATCATTGCAAACCAAAGCTCGATCTTATCCGGAGAGAAGTGCAATGTCAGTGGCGCCACTCACTACGGCGACGTAGTCAACGCCATCGCATGTACTGGTGCTATCTCAATAGTCGATCTTGGTTCGATCTACCTTACGCCGTTTCGACCCTCCATACGACAGTCTGACAGGCATCCAGCAAGAGCAGCCTGGGGAGCCCGTTGCGGGAAATCTGCACGGCGGGTTCTGCGAGGGGGGACGGGCACAAGAGGGTGACCTCAAGGCCCGTCTCTACCCACCATCGCGTCAATCACGACATCCTCATCGACCGCCTTCAGCGTCGTGTACCGGACGCCGGAGTGATCTGGTTGCTCCGGGCATACCTGAATGCGGGCATCATGCATGGGGGTGTGGTGATCGAGCGTGACCGTGGAACACCGCAAGGTGGCCCCCTGTCCCCCCTGTTGGCCAATGTCCTGCTTGACGAAGTGGATAAGGAGCTGGAGCGCCGGGGACACCGCTTCGTCCGCTATGCGGACGACTGCAATGTCTACGTGCGCAGCTTCCGGGCCGGTCATCGGGTCATGGCCTTGCTGCAACGTCTCTACGGCCGACTGCACCTGACGATCAATGCATCCAAAAGTGCGGTGGCTGACGCGTTTGGCCGCAAGTTCCTGGGCTACAGCCTCTGGGCTGCCTCGAAGGGCGAGGTCAAACGGGCCGTGTCACAAAAGGCGCTGGCCACCTTCAGGCAGCGGATCAGGCAACTGACCCGTCGCTCAGGGGGGCGCAGCATGGCCGAAGTCATCGAGCGCGTGCGCCCCTACCTGATAGGCTGGAAGGCCTATTTCACGCTGGCGCAGACGCCGGGAGTCTGGCGCAGGCTGGACGAATGGCTGCGTCACCGGCTGCGGGCCATCCAGCTCAAGCAGTGGCGTCGGGGCACAACCATCTACCGTGAACTCGTGGCACTGGGTGCCTCGACAGCGGTTGCTCGCAAGGTGGCGGCCAATAGTCGGCGTTGGTGGCGAAACAGCCGCATGGCGCTCAACGGGGCACTGCCGATTGCTTACTTTGATCGCCTCGGGTTGCCTCGCCTCTCATAACCTCAACTTCTCGAACCGCCCGGTGCGGACCCGCATGCCGGGTGGTGTGGGAGGGGTCGGTCAGGATATCTGACCGCTCCTATCCCGATTGAATAAAGTTTTGATCCGCTTGTCTGTTCGCGATGCAATAAGGATTGTTCATTCATTGTTTGCGATATATACTGGCGGGGGTATCATGAGGGTGGCTAAAATGATTGAATTGATGGCAGATCCACAGCATCGGGACAGCATGAAAAAGCGCTTGGCCCGAATTGAAGGGCAGTTGCGCGGTGTTCAGAAGTTGATGGATGATACCCGAGATTGTGAAAAAATCTTGCAACAACTAACGGCAGCCCGCAAGGCTCTGGACAAGGCTTTTTTTGAAATGATGGCTTGTGTGATTGAGCATAATGTGGTCGGTGGTGTTGTTCATGCCGAAGCTACGGCGCAAGATGCTGGCAATATGGTACAACGTATGTCTGAAGTGCGTTTGCTGCTTTCAAAATATGCCTGACCAAACCGAGCAAACCCAGGAATAGCTAGTTAGCCCGTGACAGACTGCATCGAGGATGCAGCACCATTCCCAAGCTTCGATATACGTCATGACCCTTGATGAGCAAAGCTTTTGTTTTGTCTCCAGTAAGCCCGGCGGGCAGAATGCTCCATCCCAGACCAGCCTCGACCATGCTGAGCAGTGTGTGCAGTAGCAATACTTATCGATAGTCGTCCTCAGGTTACCAAGCTTTGTTTTCATGATTTTTAACAGCCGGAACTTCCGTCGATTTAATTTGAATTTTTTTATCATTTGATGTATTGTTTTTTATCATGTGATGGTTTTTTATAGAGAGTATTAAGTATGCCATCAGCTACTGAAAATGCAGAAATTTTTGATCAATGGAAAACTACACTGTCCAGAGCAAGTGCTGGTGATCATATTCATATCGTTCGACATGGTGCTTCACCATCTGTTTTTGTTGCTGCCAGTGAGCACTTTGGAATATCTCGCGCCATCTTTGCTCGATTTGTCGGCATCTCTCCAGCGACCGTTGAGCGAAAAATCAAATCAGGAGGCTTGTTGGGTCAACCTGAAACTGAGCGTCTGAGCCGGATTGCAATGATTGAGTTAGAGGCGGAAAGTGTTTTTGGGTCATCTGATAAAGCCCGTACTTGGCTAACTCAAAAACACACAGTTCTCGGTGACACCCCGTTGTCAATGCTCGATACTGAAACAGGAGCATGTGAAGTCAGAAAAATACTTTCTGCTATTGCCTATGGTGGTGTTATCTAATGCTTGCGTGGCGAATTTCTTTAGAAAAACATGCTCTTGAACGCACAGGAAAAGGAGCAGAAATTTATGGTGGACGATGGAATCTAAAAGGTACTGCTGCCATATATGCTGGATTAACCCCGGAAATTGCGGCATTGGAAAAACTTGTTCACACGTCACAAATTCTACCTGAACTTGTTTTAGTGGAAATTACGTTACCAGACGACAATAAACTTTACATACGCCCTACTAAAGAAAATTTACCTACTGACTGGGACGCTTTACCAAGCTCAAATACATCGGCTAAGTTCGGTGAAAATTTTTTATCCGAATGTAAGTTTCTTGGGCTCATCATTCCTTCGGCTATTATGCCAGAAGCTTTTAATATTGTCGTTAATCCGTCCCATTCAAAATTTAAAGAAGTCAACATTAAAATTATCCGAAAATTTGAATTTGATTCTAGGCTTTTCAATAAAGCCTAACCTGATTGCTGCCATATAGGCCTCTGATCGAGGGGATGCCCCGAGTTCCTGATGGAGCTTTCTGGTCGGCTAACATTCGCTCATTGCTGTGCAGCCAAAAAATCCGCCTTGCCTTGTACGGCAATTAGCCGTAAGGTTGCAAAAGGAGGATATAATCATGCCTGTCGCCATCCCAAACGCCCGTCTCGAAGCCCGAATCAGCACAGATCTTCATGCGATGCTCAAGCGTGCCGCTGAACTTCAGGGGCGTACCATGACCGATTTTGTGGTGTCCGCCGTACAGGATGCTGCGCAACGTGCTATCGAGCAAGCTGAAGTCATCCGCCTGTCTCTGGCCGATCAGGAATGCTTTGCGCAAGCCCTGTTGTCGCCATCGAAACCGGCCCCGGCTCTGGAACGTGCTTTCGCTCGTCGAAGCAAGATCCTGCGCGCTGAATGAGCGACGCACCGTTTCGACTAGCGCCACTTGATGCAGCATATGACCGCACCGGCTTTAATAGCGATTCAGAGCCGTTGAATCGCTACCTGCGCGAGCAAGTTACCCAGGACATTCGCTGTCGCTTGGCTGCCTGTTTCATGGCCTTGCTGGACGGGGAACGCATCGCTGGTTACTACACCTTGGCATCAGCAAGCATGCTGCTGGCCGATGCGCTTGACCGTGCTGCCCGGTTCGGAGATTGCTGCCTTTCCTCTGATGGTGGACGCCAAAGACAAGGTGGCAGCGGCTTTCTACCAGCATCACGGCTTTATTGCCTTGCCAGACTCGCCGTTTACCCTGTTTTTGCCGCGAGCAACCGTCATTGTTTGCGATAGGTACGGGCGGGGGTGTGATCAAGCAGGGGTACAACGTATGTCTGAAGTGCGTTTGCTGCTTTCTAAATATGCCTGACCAAACCGAGCAAACCCAGGAATAGCTGGTTAGCCCGTGACAGACTGCGTCGAGGATGCAGCACCATTCCCAAGCTTCGATGTAAGTCATGACCCTTGATGAGCAAAGCTTTTGTTTTGTCTCCAGTAAGCCCGGCGGGCAGAATGCTCCATCCCAGACCAGCCTCGACCATGCTGAGCAGTGTGTGCAGATAGTTGCTGGACAGCGCCATGCGAATGTGCAACTTGCGATCATGAAAGAGCTGTTCAATGATTTGATGGGTAAAGGTATGGGTTCCTGGCAAAAGTGCTGGAAAGTCAGTAAGTTCGCCAAGGTCAACAGAATCTTTTTGGGCAAGTTTGTGATTGAGTGGTACGGCCACACAGAGTGATTCGTTCCAGAGCTGATGCAGTTCAAGCGTGTTATCCTGATAGGGAGGTAGGGTCGCAAGGCCAAGATCAAGCAAACCAGCGCGTATCCTTTGGTGTACTTCTTCAGAATCCATAAACTGGATGTCCAAATGCATACTAGGCTACAGATGGCTGAAGGACTTGAGCAAGCCAGGTAGGTAGTGCAGGCCTATGTGATGGCTCGTACCGATGGTCAGGGTTCCTTGTAATTCCGTGATCGTTCCATGCATCAGGTCGGGCAGTGCTTCCAGTTGATGGATCAGTCCTTGTGCTGATTGCATGAGCAGAATACCTGCCTCGGTCAACCGGACATCACGACCAATGCGGTCAAAGAGTTTGCAGTTGAGTGCAGTCTCGAGATGGGCGATGCGTTTGCTGATTGCAGGTTGGGTACGATGCAATACCAGGGCTGCTTTTGAAAAAGAGCCAAGCTCGGCCACAGCAGCAAAAGTTTTCAGATCATGGCTATCAATCATATTCCAAATTGTAATACATTTGATGAAAAACATGAATTGGATTTATTTGCATCGATTGCATACATTATCCGGGTGAGGTTTCCCAGTTCTGAATTTATTGGAGTGTGCTATGGCGCTTACCCTGTACGATAAACTCTGGAATGAACATGTTGTCCTTGAGCGGGACGATGGTTCTAGTCTGATCTACATTGATCGGCATCTTTTGCATGAAGTAACTTCACCACAAGCTTTTGAAGGTTTACGTCTGGCTGGTCGCAAACCCTGGCGTATCGACGCCAATATTGCCACTCCAGATCATAATGTGCCAACACTCCGTGACGAACGTGTTCGGGGTGTGGAGGGTATTGAAGATGAGACTTCGCGCATACAGGTTCGTACCCTGGATGAAAACTGTGCTGATTTTGGGGTCATGGAGTGGCCCATCAATGATCCTCGGCAAGGGATCGTCCATGTCGTTGGTCCTGAACAAGGCTTGACACTTCCTGGTATGACCGTTGTCTGTGGTGATTCACATACGGCAACGCATGGGGCTTTTGCCTGTCTGGCACATGGCATTGGTACTTCTGAGGTTGAACATGTATTGGCAACCCAGTGCCTGGTGCAAAAAAAATCCCGAAATATGCGTATTGATGTCGAAGGAACATTGGGGCGAGGGGTCAGTGCCAAAGACATTATTCTGGCCATCATTGCCCAGATTGGTACGGATGGTGGAACAGGATATGCCATTGAGTTTGCCGGTTCAGCCATTCGTGGTTTGAGCATGGAAGGGCGCATGACGCTCTGCAATATGGCCATTGAGGCGGGTGCACGCGTCGGACTTGTGGCTTGTGATGCGACAACCATCAACTATTTACGGGGTCGTCCCTTTGCTCCTGTGGGAAAAAACTGGGACGAAGCAGTGGCTTATTGGCATACTCTGAACTCGGATCCGGATGCAGTTTTCGATCAGGTTGTGGTTCTGGATGCCTCCAGAATTGCTCCGCAGGTCAGTTGGGGTACGTCTCCTGAGATGGTGGTTGCCATTGATGCCCGGTTGCCGTACCCGGAAGCGTGTCAGGATGCCGCCCGGCGGCAAGCCTGGCAACGAGCCTATGCGTACATGGGGTTGAAACCGGGACAGTTGCTTCAGGACATCTGTCTGGATCGGGTTTTTATCGGTTCCTGCACCAATGCCCGCATTGAGGATTTGCGCGCAGCAGCAGAAATTGTCAAGGGGCGTAAAGTGGCTGCCAGCGTGAAACAGGCATTGGTTGTTGCCGGTTCAGGACAAGTAAAAGCCCAGGCGGAACAGGAAGGTTTGCATCAAATTTTTGTTGATGCTGGTTTTGAATGGCGTGAGCCTGGATGTTCCATGTGCCTGGCCATGAATGCTGACCGGCTGGGGCCTCAGGAGCATTGTGCTTCAACGTCCAATCGAAATTTTGAAGGTCGACAGGGGCAAGGTGGGCGCACGCATCTGGTCAGCCCCGTCATGGCTGCAGCCGCTGCGGTGGCCGGTCATTTTGTTGATGTCCGAACCATGATTTAAATAGGAGCAACTTGATGCAAGCTTTTGAAAGAATCGAAGGATTGGTGGCACCTCTTGATCGTGCCCATGTCGATACCGACCAGATTATTCCCAAACAATTTCTTAAAAGTATTTTTCGTACCGGTTATGGAGTTAATTTGTTTGATGAATGGCGATATCTTGATGAGGGGCGGCCTGGTCAGGATGCCAAGAATCGTCCGTTAAATCCTGATTTTGTCCTGAACTTGCCCCGATATCAGGGTGCTAGCATTCTGCTTGCTGAACAGAACTTTGGTTGTGGTTCCTCGCGTGAACATGCACCATGGGCTCTTCTGGAATATGGGTTTCGGGTTATTATCGCACCGAGTTTTGCTGACATATTTTTTAATAACTGTTTCAAGAATGGACTGTTGCCGGTCGTGTTGCCTGCTCAGGTCGTGCGTCAGCTTTTTCAGGAAGTACAAAGTCATCAGGGATATACCCTGGTCGTTGATTTGTATAGCCAGGAAGTACGAACGCCATCGGGCAACAGCTATTCGTTCCATGTTGATCCATTTCGACGTACCTGTCTGCTCAAGGGGCTTGATGATATTGGTTTGACCTTGCAACATGCTGATGCCATACGTCAGTATGAAGACCAGCGTCGTCAGCAACGTCCTTGGAATTTTGGCTTGCATAGCCATCATCCCATCTGAATCGGAGTTTGTTTTATGCAACATTCAAATCGTCATATTGTTATTTTGCCGGGCGATGGTATTGGACCGGAGATTATGGCCCAGGCGGAATCTGTTTTGGGCAGAGTAAACGACGTGTACAGGCTGGGGCTAAGTTGGGAACATCAGTTGCTGGGCGGCGCAGCCATCGATGCGACTGGAAAACCTTTGCCTGAGTCAACGTTGAGGGCGGCACAGAACGCAGGGGCTGTTTTGCTGGGTGCAGTGGGTGGTCCGCGTTGGGATCAGATTGAACGCTCCATACGTCCTGAGCGTGGGCTTTTGGCGATTCGTTCAGCCCTGGGTTTATTTGCAAATTTGCGACCTGCCATGCTCTATCCACAACTTGCCGAGGCCTCAACATTGCGCCCAGAGGTCGTTAGTGGACTGGATCTGCTCATCGTTCGGGAACTGACTGGAGGTATTTATTTTGGTCAGCCCAGAGGTGTACGTACCCTTGAATCCGGTGAACGAGAGGGGTTTAATACGGACATCTATCGGGAATCTGAAATACGTCGCATTGCCCGGGTGGCCTTTGAACTGGCGCGTCTGCGTCATCGTCGTGTCCTTTCGGTTGACAAGGCCAATGTACTGGAAGTTACCGAGTTATGGCGTGAAATCGTCAGTGATGAAGCCAAAAAATTTCCAGATGTTAGCCTGTCTCATATGTATGTGGATAATGCTGCCATGCAGCTGGTCCGTGCGCCCAAACAGTTCGATGTGATCGTAACAGGTAATCTTTTCGGCGACATTCTTTCTGATGAGGCCGCTATGCTGACCGGGTCTATTGGTATGTTGCCATCGGCTTCGCTTGATGCTAACGGCAAGGGGCTTTATGAGCCATGTCATGGCTCAGCTCCTGATATTGCGGGACAAGACAAGGCTAATCCGCTCGCCACGATTTTGTCGGTTGCCATGATGTTGCGTTATACCTTCAAGGAAGAGCAGGCAGCCCTGGCCATTGAACAGGCCGTTGCCAAGGTGCTGGATTCGGGGCTGCGCACCGTAGATATTGCTTCTGCAGGATCAAAAATTATTGGAACTCAGGCCATGGGTCAAGCCGTTACTGAAGCAGTATGCTGAAAGATTTTTTGCACAAGTGGGAGGACGGAACTCTGAATGGGTTCTATGCCTCCTTTTTTGTTTTTTGAAGTTGGCGTGTTACGATGGTGTGTCAGCTTGGAAAGATTGGGGAACGGTACGATGACACTGAAAACGGGATTGATTGGGTGGAGAGGGATGGTGGGCTCGGTTCTGATGCAGCGTATGCAGGAAGAACAGGATTTTTCGATCATTGAACCGGTGTTTTTCTCGACGTCCCAGGCAGGCAAACCTTCACCAACC
>JAJZUM010000041.1 GCA_021848605.1 Pseudomonadota bacterium
AGCCCTTTTATTATACATTTCGCCCCATGTTGGCTTTGAGCGTTTTAACCGGTATTTCCATGCTTTCAGGCTGCAATAATCAGGCTGCATATTATAATTCCACCAATTCCTCAACAGGATCAGGAACCTTTGTAGCTGGTCCAAACAGTGATCAGGGCAAGCTTCTTCCTCCGGTTAACCTTCCCTTCGCTGGAATGTATCCGATCAGCCGTACCGTGACCGTCAATAATACCCAGGTTACCGAGCAGGATTATCTCTACATCAGTTCCAGTGGAGTGATTACAACCTACGTAGACCAAAACCTGGGGAACTACACTCCCTCACAGAATTGCTATAAACATGCCAACGCAACAACGCCGCCTGCTCCAAATGCCATTCTCGAGCAAGCGCAACTTTATGAAACCAGCGACTCAGCTGGCAATATTTACTATCACACAACGGTTAATGGAAATGATATAGGTTTAGCGCAAGTGTCCAGTTCAAACGGGAATGCAAACCTGGAAGTTTATCTCAATGGAACCCTGCAAGCCAATTCAGCAAAAGGCGTCAGTACATACACGCTATCAAACGGAGACGTACTGATACTTGGCGGTGCACCGACGGGTACCATCAGTCAGACAGATCTTACACTTTGTTCAGCATGAACAAAGCCCATCAGCAGCTAGACCTCAATTAAGCGCTCGACCCAAAGCACAGTATCATCGGTATGTGTAACCCGAACACGGTCACCGGGTTTGGCCTCACCTTGCGCAACAATCCAGCGTTTACTACCTACAGTCAGGACATGTTGTCCAAGGGCGTTCGGAACGCCAAGCACGAATGCTCGCCCTTCCAGGGCAGTCCACTGTTCCAACATACTGACCGGATGCGTTACTCGTGCCTCAAATTCTGTAAGCATGATCCCTGCCTCCGACTGAAGATTAAGAATACTTTCTTAGCATATCTCGCTAAAAAAAATACTCAAGACCAATAAAATCAAATGGTTATTTCTTGAGCAAAAATAAATTATTCTCTAGTTCTTTCAAAACGTTAAAAGAAAATCATGCATGTTCAATGACGAGCAGGTTGCAGTTCAATGAATCTGCACAGCTTATGGATTGTGCCCCCAGGCCAATTGGTCTCGCAAACGAACCACATCACCAATAATGGTCATTGTTGGTGCCCGCAATCCCACTGAAGATACACGTTCGGCAATCGTGGAAAGCGTACCACAAACAATTTTTTGCTCCGGCAAAGTTCCCCGCGCGATGACAGCAACGGGGGTCTCGGCATCCCGGCCATGTTCAACCAGGGCGGTACAAATCTGTGACAAACTTACCAAAGCCATATAAAAAACCAACGTCTGCCCGGGATGCAAAAGTTCATTCCAGGGAATATCTATCACACCATTTTTGACATGGCCTGTCAGAAAACGCACCGACTGAGCGTAATCACGATGAGTCAGCGGAATCCCGGCGTAGGCCGCGCAACCGTTAGCTGCACTAATGCCAGGGACCACCTGAAAGGCAATCCCCTCAGCCGCCAGATGCTCAATCTCTTCTCCCCCACGGCCAAATATAAACGGGTCACCACCTTTAAGTCGACACACCCGCATTCCTTTTCGGGCATAAGAAACCAGTAATTCATTGATCTGCGGCTGAGGCACAGCGTGATCAGAACGTGCTTTACCCACATAGACGAACTCGGCATCACGTCGACAACGCTCCAAAACTCCCTGGGATACCAATCGGTCATAGAGTACAACATCAGACTGCTGCATGAGTCTAATCGCCTTCAAGGTCAACAAATCAGGATCTCCAGGTCCAGCACCAACAAGGTAGACCTCACCGACCGAATCTGTGCTTGCTAAACGAACACAGGACTCCTCAAGAATTTGGGTTGCGGCTTGATTTTGTCCCTGCAGCGCCAATTCAGCAAAACGACCCTGTAGCATCTCCTCCCAAAATCTGCGACGTTGATGTACATCGGGCAGCATTTTTTTAATTTTGTGTCGCAAGGCCCCTGATAGCTCAGCCAGGCGACCATAGTTGCCAGGCAACATGGCCTCGATTCGGGTGCGAACCATGCGAGCAAGAACGGGTGAAGTCCCACCGGAAGAAATAGCAACAAGCAAGGGAGATCGATCCACTAAAGCCGGCATAATGAACGTTGAACATTCAGGCTGATCAACAGCGTTGACCCAGATTCCACGGCGACTGGCAGCCGCCGATACCGCAGCATTGACCTCCCGATCATCGGTGGCAGCAATCACCAGACAAACGCCATCCAGATCAGAATCTTCAAAGAGACCACAGCGCCAATCCATTTGTGGGCCAAAATATTCCCGAACAGCTTCAACCAGATCGGGGGATACCACACGCACCAAGGCTCCAGCACGCATCAGCAGTCTCAACTTGCGCAGTGCCACTGCACCGCCCCCCACCAACAAAACCCTACGTTGGCGCAAATCAAAAGCAAGGGGCAAATAGTCCATGTCCATCCTTAAAACAAATGAGTCCCCGGAAACCAGGTTTTAAGCGCATCAGGTACCGCCACACGTCCACCTTCGTCCTGATAATTTTCCAGAATTGCAACCAGGGTGCGACCAACGGCAAGCGCTGAACCATTCAAGGTATGCACCAGCGCAGGCTTGCCATCATCACCTCGATAACGGGCCTGAAGTCGGCGGGCCTGGAAATCCTCAAAGTTGGAACATGATGAAATTTCGCGGTATTTTTGTTGCCCAGGCAGCCAGACTTCCAGGTCATAAGTTTTGGCCGCAGAAAAACCAAGATCGCCACCACAAAGCGCGACAACACGATAGGGCAGTTCCAGCATCTTGAGAATATGCTCGGCATGTTCTGTCAGCTCTTCCAGAGCCTGATAGGACTGTTCAGGACGGACAATCTGCACCAGTTCCACCTTTTCAAATTGGTGCTGACGAATCATGCCACGTGTATCTTTGCCATAGCTACCTGCCTCTGAACGAAAGCAGGGCGTGTGGCATACCATACGCAGAGGCACTTCCTGCTCCGCCAGGATCACATCGCGCACCAGATTCGTCACCGGAACTTCTGCAGTTGGGATCAGATAATAGGGGCGGTCCCCCTGAAGCCGGAACAGATCTTCAGCAAACTTCGGCAATTGACCTGTACCCCGTAAGCTATCGGCATTGACCAGATAGGGTACATAAACCTCCTGATAGCCATGCTGCTGTGTGTGAGTATCCAGCATCAACTGGATCAAAGCCCGCTGCAACCGTGCCAGCGTACCTTTCAACACGGTGAAACGCGTCCCGGTAAGCTTGACGGCAACCTCGGCATCAAAAAGCCCTGAGGCTTCTCCAATATCGACATGGTCGCGCGGACTAAAGGAAAAATTGACGGGAGTCCCCACCCGACGCACTTCACGATTATCTTCTTCGCCCTTGCCTTCAGGAACAGATGCATGAGGCAAATTGGGCAGGCGTAACATAAGATCTTCCTGAGCCAGCTGAATTCGCGCCAGTTCAGTATTTAAAGTTTCAAGACGCTCATTGACAACGTGCATCCGATCCATGAGTACCTGAGTATCTTCACCTTTGGCACGCAACTGACCAATGCTGCGTGATGTCTTGTTGCGTTCAGCTTGCAACTGCTCCGTCTCGGTCTGTACAGCCCTGCGTTCAGATTCAAGGGCCAGAATCGATTCTTTATCAACCTGAACATGACGCAACGACAAACGTTGACAGACTTCATCCAGATTGCTGCGCAAAAGTCTGGGATCAAGCATGATCATTTTTCCTCAAAAATGGTGATACTAAACGAACTCTTCTGGCTCTACCAGAGGAACACCACTATGGAAGCGGAAAAGCGGATCGGGTGATGAGATATATGAAGATTCCGCTTCAACGAATACACGAATCCGTTCAGAAACATCGTCCTCTGCACCGTACTGATAAGCTAGGTGAAGATAATCAGCAAAATGCCGTGACTCCGACCGAAGCAGATAACGATAGTAACGACCCAGTTCCTCATCAACCCAAGGAATGAGTGCCTCGAAACGTTCACAGGATCGGGCTTCAATCAGGGCCCCCAAGACCAGCATATCAACCAAACGCGCCGGCTCATGGGTTCGCACCAAGCGACGCAAGTGGGCGACATACCCCGAAGCCGACAGTGCCACAAACGTTTGCTGACGCGCGCGCAAATGCCCAAGCACCTGTTCATAATGTAACAACTCCTCACGCGCAAGCTGGGCGAGTTTCTGCTGCAAATCAGGTAGGTGTCCGTAGCTGAACATCAGGTTAATCGCGGTTGCGGCCGCCTTTTTTTCACAATTAGCGTGATCCTGCAACAAAATATCGAGATTCCTGGCAGCATGCTGTAGCCATGAAACAGGTGTAGAACAGCCAAGAAAGGCTTGAACATCATCGAACATATTTTATAGAGTCAACACACAAAGCAGGGTGGATTCGTAAACCCACCCTGCAAGCACTTAACGCCAGCCGGTTAATTCAGCCAAGGCTTTGCCCATCTCGGCCGGATTGCGGACTGTACGGACACCTGCAGCTTCAAGTGCGGCAAATTTCTCGGCCGCAGTACCGTGACCACCGGAAATAATCGCCCCGGCATGTCCCATACGCTTGCCAGCAGGAGCCGTAACTCCAGCGATATACGACACGACAGGCTTGGTGACATGCGCCTTGATAAATGCAGCAGCTTCTTCTTCCGCTGAACCACCAATCTCACCCACCATGATGATCGCTTCAGTTTGCGGATCAGCCTGAAACAAGGCCAGGGCATCAATAAACGTCATCCCCGGAATCGGATCGCCGCCAATACCAATACAGGTTGACTGTCCAAAACCAAGGTCCGTGGTCTGCTTGACTGCCTCATAGGTCAAGGTTCCTGAACGAGAGACGATACCCACTTTTCCTGGCAAGTGGATATGACCTGGCATAATGCCAATCTTGCAGGCACCGGGCGTAATGACTCCCGGGCAATTCGGACCGATCATACGGACATCGCCACGCTGTAGGATATATTCCTTGACATACATCATATCCAGGGTTGGTACGCCTTCCGTAATGCAGACAACCAGTTTGATACCGGCATCAATGGCTTCAAGAATGGCATCCTTACACAAGGGCGCAGGAACATAAATAACGGTAGCATCGGCCCCAGTGGCCGATACAGCCTGTTGCACCGTATCAAAAACAGGCAGGCCAAGGTGGGTTGTGCCTCCCTTTCCAGGTGTAACTCCACCGACCATCTGCGTCCCATAAGCAAGGGCCTGCTCGGTATGGAAACTCCCCTGGGAACCAGTAATTCCCTGACAAATTACTTTCGTCGAACGATCAATCAGCACACTCATGGTTAAGCCCCCAGCGTCGCTACAACAGTTTCACCAGCTTCATTGAGCGAAGCGGCAGGCACGATGTTCAGCCCTGAGTTCTTGAGAACCTGGGCACCTTCCTCAGCACGATTGCCCTCAAGGCGAACCACCACAGGAATCGTAACCCCGACATCTTTCACAGCCTCAATAATTCCCTGGGCAATCATGTCGCAACGCACGATACCCCCAAAAATGTTGACTAGGACTGCCTTGACATTATGATCGGAGAGAATGATCTTGAATGCTTCGGTAACCCGCTCGCGGGTCGCCCCACCACCCACATCCAGAAAGTTCGCCGGGCGGCCACCCTTGAGCTTGATAATATCCATGGTCGCCATGGCCAAACCAGCACCATTGACCATACAGCCAATATTTCCATCAAGGGCAACATAATTCAGTTCCCAAGCGGCAGCACGACGCTCACGTTCATCCACTTGAGACGGATCATCCATGGCCTTCAGGCGCGGATGGCGATAAAGGGCATTGGAATCAATGACCACTTTTGCATCCAGACAATGCAGATGTCCGTCTTTGGTAATTACGAGAGGATTGATTTCAAGCAGAGCGAGGTCAAGTTCAAGGAACATACGTCCAAGCCCAAGGTAAATCTTGACAAATTCCTTTACTTGCTCAGCATTGAGACCCAGCTGATAAGCCAACTGACGCCCCTGAAAAGGTTGTGCCCCTAACAGAGGATCAATGGTAACTTTAAAAATTTTCTCGGGGGTTTCAGCGGCAACTTTCTCGATTTCAACACCACCTTCAGTGGACGCCATGAACACAACCTTGCGACTGGCCCGGTCAACAACCGCACCCAGATAGAGTTCCTTGGCGATATCCGTCAGAGACTCAACCAGAATACAACTGACCGGCTGTCCCATTGCATCCGTTTGATACGTTACCAAACGCGTACCCAGTTTTTCCCGGGCAAACTGTTCAACCTCATCCAGGGAAGAGACCAGCTTGACCCCACCCGCCTTGCCACGCCCACCGGCATGAACCTGTGCCTTAACCACCCAGCGATCACCACCAATGCGTTTGGCGGCAGCACAAGCCTCTTCGGGTGTCGCAGCAGCATAGCCCTGCGATACCGGAAGACCATACTCTGCGAATAACTGCTTGCCTTGATACTCGTGAAGGTTCATTTTTTTACCCTTGCTTGAAATGAAATCGGCACAGGGGTACTGTGCCGCTACCCATGACAACCCGTCTTGCAGGTCGCCAAATCCCTACTGCTCGCGTTTCTTCCGCTGTATGGCATGAATGGCACGTCCGTCCACAGACAATGCCGCTTCATGGATCACTTCGGACAACGTTGGATGTGCAAATACCATCAATTGCAAATCTTCGATACTTGCCCCGAATTCCATGGCAATCATGGCCTGATGCACCAGATCTCCTGCCGATGGCCCAAGAATATGCAATCCCAAAATCCGGTCCGTCGCCACATCCACCACAAACTTGGCCATTCCCTGTGAGTCTTGACTTGCAAGAGCACGTCCATTGACTGCAAAAGCAAACGATCCCGTTTTTACTTTGAATCCTTGGGCAATGGCCTGTTCTTCGCTCAAACCCACCCAGGCCACTTCAGGATGTGTGTAAATCACACCGATGATGGTATCGTAGTTCACCTGTGCACCCTGATGACCGGCAATGAGTTCTGCAACCATCACACCTTCTTCCATTGCCTTGTGTGCCAACATGGGCCCCCGCACTAGATCACCAATCGCATAGATCCCTGGTACACCGGTGCGACATTGGGCATCGACTCGAATAAAGCGACGCTCATCCAGTTCAACCCCACTTTCAGGTGCCATTAATCCGGCCGTGCAGGGACGACGCCCAACAGCCACAATCAGTCGGTCAAAGCTTGCCTTCTTTTCACCTTCAGGATCCATCCAGACAACCTGTACTTCGTCTCCTTCTACTTTGGCTCCTGTCACACGCGCTTGCAGCCTGATCTCCAGTCCCTGCTGTGTCAGGATTTTCTGGGTTTCCTTGGCAATCTGACGGTCCAAAACGGGTACAAAACTGTCAAGGGCTTCCAAAACAACAACTTCAGCCCCTAAACGACGCCATACCGAACCTAGTTCAAGACCGATCACGCCAGCCCCGATAATACCTAGCCGACGCGGAACTTCCTGGAACTCAAGAGCACCGGTTGAATCAACAATCCGGTCTGCCGTCAAGGGTGCCACTGGAATGGTGACAGGCTCAGAACCTGCTGCCAAAATGACATGTTGAGGTTTGAGGATTTGTTGGCTGCCATCCAGCGCCGTAAACTCAACCTGCTTGCCAGCAAGCAAACGTCCCGATCCCTGTAGCCATTCAATCTTGTTTCCCTTGAATAGTTGTGCAACACCACTGGTCAATTGCTCGACGACCTTGTCCTTACGTTGTTGCATCACAGACACATCAAGCGAGACGCCATCAACTTTAATACCGTGTACAGCCAAATGATCGCGCGTTTCCACATAACGGTGTGACGAGTCAAGCAAAGCTTTGGATGGAATACAGCCAACATTAAGACAGGTACCACCGAGAGCCGGTTTTCCCTGCTTTCCTATTCGTTTTTCAATACAGGCGACACGCAGTCCCAATTGAGCAGCTCGTATGGCCGCTTCATAGCCACCCGGACCACCACCAATGACAACAACATCAAAATCCTGACTCATCTTCCCAACTCCCATTACATTTCAAGAAGGATACGCGTGGGATCCTCAATCATGTCCTTGATGGCGACCAAAAATGAAACCGCCTCCTTACCATCAATCAACCGATGATCATAGGAAAGGGCTAGATACATCATAGGAAGAATCACAACCTGACCATTCACAGCCATGGGGCGATCCTGGATTTTGTGCATACCAAGAATTGCTGTCTGCGGAGGGTTTAGAATAGGCGTAGAAAGCAAAGAACCAAATATACCACCGTTAGAAATAGAAAAGGTTCCGCCTGTCATATCTTCAATACTGAGCTTGCCATCACGAGCCTTTTTGCCATATTCAGCAATTTTAGCCTCAATTTCAGCCAGTGACATGTGCTCGGCTTCGCGCAGGATCGGAACCACAAGACCCTTGTCCGAAGATACGGCTACACCAATATCCTGATATCCGTGGTAAATAATGTCCTGACCATCCAGCGAGGCATTGACGCCCGGAAAACGGCGCAAAGCCTCAACAGCAGCCTTGACAAAAAATGACATGAATCCCAGCCGAACTCCATGGGCCTTTTCAAACTTTTCGCCGTATTGCTTGCGAAGATTCATGACCGGGGCCATGTTAACTTCATTGAACGTCGTCAGCATCGCTGTGGACTGTTTGGCTTCCAGCAGACGCTCGGCGATACGGGCACGCAGACGTGTCATGGGCACACGACGCTCAACACGTTCGCCAACCATGGCAGGCATGGCAACGGCTGTGGCTGGTGTGGGTGTTTGGGTACGAGGTACAACTGCTGATGAAATGTGTTGCACGACATCATCCTTGGTGACTCGACCCGATTTGCCACTGCCACTGATGGCAGCTGGATCAAGTCCATGCTCGGCAACGAGTTTGCGGGCAGCAGGCCCAAGTGCTGGAGCTGACGCCGGCTTTTCAACAACAGCCGCTGCAACGGGCTCTTTAATCGCAGAAGTGTCTGTCACCACAGCGCCTTCTTCAATCACGCCGACAACCTCCTGGGAAAGCACCGTGCTGCCTTCAGGTTTGCCAATTGAACTCAGCACACCATCAGCAGGGCTAACAACTTCCATAACAACCTTATCGGTTTCAATTTCAACCAGAAGTTCATCCCGTTTGACAGCATCACCGGCTTTTTTATGCCATGTTGCAATTTGCCCATCCGCAACCGATTCTGGAAAAATTGGAGCTTTGATTTCAATAGCCATAACCCACTCTCTTCCTCACCATTTCATGCCTGCACGATTATTGCAGGGCCTCTTCCACCAGCGCTGCCTGCTGTTTGGCATGCAGGTACGGCGATCCACAAGCCGGCGCTGCCGCTGAGGGTCTTCCCACATAGCTGGTGCGCAAGCTTTCCTTCCACTGCCGCACCACGTGATGAATGTGATGCTGAGTACAATACCAGGCTCCCTGGTTCTGTGGTTCTTCCTGACACCAGACAATCTGGGTAGTCTGCTGGTAACGCGACAGCACTGCACTCAATGCCTGTTCCGGGAACGGATACAGCTGCTCAATCCTTATGATTGCTACGTGTTGCAGACCCAGTTCACGTCTTTTCTCCAGCAGATCGTAGTAAACCTTACCGCCACAAAGCACAATCTTGCTGATCATGTCCGGATCGAGTTGATCCATCTCGTCCAACACCGTACGGAAACTGCCCTGAGCCAGGTCTTCCAACTGGGAAGTAGCCAGTCGATGCCGGAGCAAGCTTTTAGGAGACATGATAATCAATGGCTTGCGTAAAGGCCGAATTGCCTGCCGCCGAAGCAGATGGAAAATCTGGGCGGGAGTCGTCGGTGTACACACTTGAACATTCTGCTCAGCACAAAGCTGCAAATAGCGCTCAAGTCGCGCTGAAGAATGTTCAGGACCTTGTCCCTCAAAACCATGAGGCAGTAGCATGGTCAAACCACACAAACGCTCCCATTTGGTTTCTCCCGAAGTAATGAACTGGTCGATCACAACCTGAGCACCATTGGCAAAATCGCCAAACTGGGCTTCCCAGATGATCAGTGCTTTCGGTGTGGTTGTCGCATACCCATACTCAAACCCAAGCACAGCCTCTTCAGACAAAAGGGAATCATAGATATCAAATGCCGGCTGCTTGTCATGAAGGTGTTGCAGCGGTACAAAACAACTACCATCTTTCTGACTGTGCAACACGGCATGCCGGTGTGAAAAAGTTCCACGTCCGACATCCTGACCCGTGATACGGACAGGAACACCCTGATCCAGCAAGGAAGCATAAGCCAGCACCTCGGCCGCCCCCCAATTCAGCTCCATGGAGCCACCATACATTTTGCTTCGATCTTCAAGAACTTTCTGAACCTGCTTCTGCAGCACGAATCCCTGAGGCAACACATCAAGTTTCTTGCCGAGTGTCTGTAAAGTCCGCAGATCAACGCGTGTATCCCAGGCATCAACCACACTGTGACCAATATAAGGCGTCCAGTCAACAAACAGGCTCTTGTTGGGTTCTCGCACCAGAGACTTGACGACATGCTCACCGGACTCAAGTGCACGCCGGTACTCATCCACCATGGCACTGGCTTCATCGGCACTGACCACTCCAGCCTGCTGCAAACGATCAGCGTATATCTGTCGGGTTGTCGACAGGCGATTAATCACCTGGTACATCAGTGGCTGAGTGCCCGTCGGCTCATCGGCTTCATTATGACCACGCCGGCGATAACAAAACATATCAATGACAACATCCTTGTGAAACTCCATCCGGAAATCCAGCGCCAGTTGGGTCACAAAGACAACTGCTTCGGGATCATCACCGTTGACATGAAAAATAGGTGCCTGAACCATTTTGGCAATATCAGTACAATATTCAGTCGAACGCGCATCTTCACGTTCCGAAGTGGTAAAACCCACCTGGTTATTGATCACCACATGAATCGTTCCACCTGTACCATAACCTCGAGTACCCGACATCTGGAAGGTTTCCATAACCACGCCCTGACCAGCAAAAGCTGCATCGCCATGAACGAGTATCGGGATAACACGCCCACCCTTTCGATCTCCACGACGATCTTGGCGTGCCCGAACCGAACCCTCAACAACAGGAGAGACAATTTCAAGATGAGATGGGTTAAATGCCATAGCCAGATGTACTTCCCCACCGGAAGTCATGACATTGGAAGAATACCCTTGATGGTATTTGACATCCCCCGAGCCCTGACGAACATTGACCTTGCCCTCAAACTCTTCGAACAGGTCCTGCGGATTTTTTCCGAGTATATTCACCAGGACATTGAGGCGACCACGATGAGCCATACCGATAACCAGCTCTTGGGCACTCATAGAGCCACTACGCTGAATCAATTCATCAACCAGCGGAATGAGACTTTCGCCACCTTCAAGACCAAAGCGCTTGGCACCCGAAAACCGGCTACCCAGATATTTTTCCAGACCTTCCGCAGCGGTAAGACGTTCGAGCACATGCAAACGGGCTTCACGGGAATAGTTTGGTCGACCACGCACTGATTCAAGACGTTGTTGAATCCAGCGTTTTTCGGTGGTATCAACAATGTGCATATATTCTGCACCCACGGAGCCACAGTAAATGGCCTCCATCGCCTCAACCATCTCACGCAAGGATGCTTCATCTTTGCCGATGCAAAGATTGCCGGTTTGAAATACCGTATCCAGATCAGCTGCCGTCAAACCATGATGGGTAAGTTCAAGATCAGGCACACGTTCACGGATCATAAGTCCCAAAGGATCAAGATTTGCTTTTTGATGACCCCGGTTACGATAGCCGGCAATCAGTTGCAAAACAGCAACCTGGCGGCGTTCATGATCAGTACTTACAGAGGATGTTGGAACAGGTGTTGCGCGACGGAGGTTTTTTGAGAGGTGCAAAAATTGTTCCCGGACAGCACCATGCGGTATATCCTGCGCCACCTCCCGAACGCGTGGGAGTTTTTCAAAATAGGCGCGCCAGTCTGGAGGAACTTCACTGGGAGCAACCAGATACTGCTCATACAACTCTTCGACCCAAGCTGCATTTTCAGCAGACAATTGGGATGTATCTAACATGACTTGCATCTGACTTTTAGGCATGTACACCTTCCCGCCTCACCACGAATTCGGGGATTTAAGGCCGTCCAGCCGGATCGGCTTCACCGTGGAAGACTTTCCTTTACCCCACCCGCGCATGGCACAAACCACACGCACCTTCAATCTGATTGTGAACCGAATGCAGCAGTTCATCTAAACCCAATCAATCATAGCTGAACTGCTGCCAAATACCTTACCGGAAAAGTTTAAAATTCAGGAAGCATCAGGTACCCTGTGCCAACAACATTTCACGTATATGCCCGATGGCTCGGGTAGGATTCAGTCCTTTTGGACAGACACTCACACAGTTCATGATACCGCGACAACGAAAAACCGAGAAAGGATCATCAAGTTCCTCGAGACGTTCCGCAGTACGCTGATCGCGCGTATCAGCCAAGAAACGATAGGCCTGAATCAGGGCTGAAGGGCCGAGAAACTTATCAGGATTCCACCAAAATGACGGACAGCTTGTTGAACAGCATGCACATAGAATACATTCATAAAGACCATCGAGCTTTTCACGATCTTCAGGAGACTGAAGACGCTCGGTAGGCGGTGGTGGCATGTCGTTCTGCAGATAGGGCTGAACCTTTTCATATTGACGATAGAACATGTTCATATCGACAACCAGATCCCGAATCACTGGCAAACCCGGCAAAGGACGCAAAACGATTTTCTTGGGCAGATCGTTCATATTCATGAGACAGGCAAGACCATTCTTGCCGTTAATGTTCATGCCATCTGAACCACAGATCCCTTCACGGCATGAACGTCGGAAGCTGAGCGACTCATCCTGCTTTTTGAGTGCAATCAAAGCATCCAGCAACATACGTTCCTTGCCTGTCAGAGTCAGCTCGTAGCGCTGCATATAGGGTGCAGCATCACTGTCCGGGTTATAACGGTAAATCTCAAATACACGTACATCACTCATGGCAATCTCTCACTTGGGATGCATCAGCAGTTCAGAATGTTCTTTTCTTCGGAGGAACGCTTTCCACCGTCAATGGATTCATCTGTACCGGCTTGTAGTCCAGTCGATTTTCTTGCTTGAACCAAAGGGTATGTTTCATCCAGTGCTCATCATCACGGTCAGGATGATCGTCATGAGCATGAGCACCTCGGCTTTCCTTGCGGGCAGCCGCTGAAATCATAGTTGCCTTGGCGGCCTCAATCAGGTTCTCAACCTCAAGCGCCTCAATCCGGCCGGTATTGAAGACCTTTGACTTATCGCGTAAGTGGATGCGATCAACCCTCTGTTCGATTTCAAGGATTTTTTGTACACCCTCATCCATCAATTCCTGTGTTCGGAAGACACCCGCATGAGACTGCATCACGGCACGAATATCGTTGGCGACATCCTGGGCATACTCGCCATCCCGGCTTTGTTCCAGACGATCAAGACGTGCGACGGAGCGATCGACAGCATCAGCAGGCAGAGTCTGGTGAACACTTGATTCTTGACGCACCGTTTCAATGATATGTTCCCCAGCGGCCTTGCCAAAAACAATGAGATCAAGAAGCGAATTAGTTCCAAGCCGGTTAGCTCCATGCACACTGACGCAGGAACACTCACCAATGGCATAGAATCCTCGCACAACCTTCTGATGACCATCCGAACCAGGAACAACAACCTGCCCAAAACGATTGGTAGGAATTCCGCCCATTTGGTAATGAATGGTTGGAACCACCGGTATCGGCTCGCGAGTACAGTCGACATTGGCAAACTTCTTGCCGATTTCGTACACGGAAGGTAGGCGTTTCATAATGGTCTCGACTCCAAGATGGGTCAGATCCAGAACGACATAGTCACCATGAGGTCCACAACCACGACCTTCCTTGATTTCCTGATCCATGGAACGGGAAACAAAGTCACGTGGGGCCAGATCCTTCAAATTGGGTGCATAGCGCTCCATGAAACGCTCACCATTTTTGTTACGCAGAATAGCACCTTCGCCACGGCAACCTTCAGTAAGCAGAACACCCGCACCAGCGACACCCGTTGGGTGAAACTGCCAGAACTCCATATCCTGCAGAGGGATGCCAGCCCGAGCTGCCATACCAAGGCCGTCTCCTGTATTGATATAGGCATTGGTTGAAGCCGCATAGATTCTTCCAGCACCACCGGTGGCAAACAGGGTGCAATGAGCCTGGAATACAGCCATTTCTCCAGATTCCAGATCAAGACCCACCACACCAAGCACATCACCCTGCTGATTGCGAATCAGGTCAAGGGCAATCCATTCAACAAAGAACTGTGTTTTCAACTTGAGATTGTTTTGGTACAAGGTATGCAACAGGGCATGACCCGTACGATCCGCTGCTGCACAGGCACGCTGTACGGGTGCCTCACCATAATTGCTGGTATGACCACCGAAGGGACGCTGGTAAATCGTTCCATCCGGGTTGCGGTCGAAAGGCATCCCCATGTGTTCAAGTTCATACACAACCTTGGGGGCTTCACGACACATGAACTCAATGGCGTCCTGATCACCAAGCCAATCTGAGCCCTTGATCGTGTCGTAAAAGTGATAATGCCAGTTATCTTCGTTCATATTGCCCAGAGAGGCGCCAATGCCCCCCTGTGCTGCTACGGTATGGGAACGGGTTGGAAAAACCTTGGTGAGCACAGCCACAGAAAGCCCGGCCTGGGCAAGTTGCAAGGAGGCACGCATTCCAGCGCCACCACCACCAACAATGACTGCATCATAGGTATGGATTTTAAGATTTGCCATGACGGATCAACCCCACATGATCTGAATACCCCAAACGAGGTACACAAAGAGAGCAAGAACGGTGAGCACTTCTAGAAATATACGAACAGGAACCGCTTTGGCTCCCATATGACGCACCGTCACATAATCGGTCAGAACCGTCCAGATACCAACCCAGGCATGCCCGGCCAACGATAAAAGCGCCAACAGGGTCGCGATGCGCATGCCTGTACTACTCATCAGCGCATGCCAGGAAACATAGGTGGGATGTCCTGACCAGACCACCACCATCAGGACTGTATAAATACCAAGAATAACGGCACTTACGCGTTGAACAAGCCAATCCGAAAGCCCGGAACGACTAAAACTGGTTGCACTGTTTCTCATGACATCACCCACAGCAAAGAGCAGACAATGCCGGCCGCCGCCAGCACCATTCCAAACAAGGCCAGACGACGCCCCCCTTCCAGCGACTCTCCAATACCCAAATCAGCCAGGAGATGCTTGCAACCCATGACAAAGTGGTAAACAAGTCCGGCAAGCGTTACAAATACCAGAGCCTGTAACACCAGATTCTGATGCCAACCTTTGACAAGCACATCAAAGGAAGCTTCGGAAGCAAGCGATATTTGCAGAAGATACAAGAGGACAGGGACGAGCACAAAAATGAGCACACCAGACAAACGATGCAGGATCGAAGCAATAGCAACCGGATTTTGAAGGTTGACCGCCAGAACCTGATTAAGGTCAAGGTTTACGGGTCTTTTGCTGGTTTTCACGACCATGGTTCCTGTAAGGGCCTCGTTTGCAACGAGGACAGTCAGCGAAATCTGTTGTTTGATGATCAACACCGGAAAGGGCATACAACAGGGCTAAAATCACATCCATCAGGCAACACTGAAAATGCAACACGTCCTGAAAGACAGCAAATATTATACGACCAGCACAGACAGATTACAAACAACTCTGTGCTCCAAAACGTTATGACTTCAATGACCAATTCTTCGTTGATCTTGCCACAATCGATCAAATCGGTGCCCTGCAACCGTGCATGAAATTTGTTTCATGCCTTCGGATGTAACCAGCGACAACAGGATGGTATCTTGTTGCCCCAAAGAATAATTTTTCATGGCACAATGCAACAAAGCCCCCTATAATCTCGGCTTAGAGTACTTGTGTGATTCTGTTGTGCAGGTGCCGCACGAACCCGGTTCTGTAATTCCCGGGGGTGTCTCAGTGACGATACCAACCCCTGGCCAATCATCGTGAGGAGATTTCCATGTCCGGCAAGCAAGCCAAACTGACCGTTGGCGATCAGTCAATCGACCTACCCATGTATTCTGGCACCCTTGGGCCGGATGTCATTGATGTCAAAGATGTCCTAGCCAAAGGCTTTTTTACCTACGACCCTGGGTTCATGGCAACCGCTTCCTGTGAATCAAAGATCACCTTCATTGATGGCGACAAGGGCATCCTGTTACACCGCGGCTATCCGATCGAGCAGCTGGCCACCCAGTCAACCTATGAAGAAGTCTGCTACCTGCTGTTGAACGGCGAACTGCCCAACCAGGCTCAGATGCAGGATTTCCGCCACCGAATCAAGAATCACACCATGGTGCACGAGCAGTTGCAGTTTTTCTATCGCGGTTTCCGGCGTGATGCTCACCCCATGGCGGTCATGTGTGGCGTTGTTGGTGCGCTGTCAGCGTTTTATCATGACTCACTGGATATTCGTAACCCCGAACATCGGCAGATTTCCGCGATTCGTCTGATCGCCAAGATGCCAACCATTGCAGCCATGTGTTATAAATATTCTGTGGGTCAGCCCTTTGTATATCCAAAGAATGAGCTTGACTACAGCAGCAATTTTCTTCGGATGATGTTTGCAACCCCTTGCGATGATTATGAAGTCAATCCGATCCTGGCTCGCGCTATGGACCGTATTTTTATTCTGCACGCTGATCATGAACAGAATGCCTCGACTTCAACGGTACGTATGGCTGGTTCTACAGACGCCAATCCTTTTGCCTGTATTGCCGCCGGAATTGCCGCGCTCTGGGGCCCGTCCCATGGTGGTGCCAACGAGGCTGTTTTGCGCATGCTGAGTGAAATTGGCACGGTCAAGAACGTTGATGATTTTGTACGTCGCGTCAAGGACAAGTCAGATGGCACAAAACTGATGGGCTTTGGACATCGTGTCTACAAAAACTTTGACCCTCGCGCCAAGGTCATGAAACAGACGTGTGACGAAGTCCTGACGGCGCTTGGGATTCAGGATCCGCAACTTGAGCTCGCCATGAAGCTCGAAGAAATCGCATTGAACGATGAGTATTTTATTTCCCGCAAGCTCTATCCCAATGTCGATTTTTACTCTGGTATTATCTTGAAGGCGATTGGCATTCCGCTCAACCTGTTTACGGTCATTTTTGCTCTGGGACGTACACCCGGCTGGATTGCACACTGGCAGGAAATGATTGCCAATCCCTACAAAATCGCTCGCCCCCGTCAGCTTTATACGGGTGCTGTTCAGCGTGATTACGTCAGTCTTCAGCAACGTTGATTGACATGGGCCGGATCCTGTCCGGCCCACACGCCAACTTTTGCAACTCATGAACACTTGTCCGCGCATTCCCCTTGCTAGGCGAGTTCCGAACCAGCCTTGCGCCAGCAGGGGGTCAAGCGGACGGTTTTTGGTTTGGCTTGGCTTTTGCCGCTGATTTTCTTGCGTGCTCTGCCGTACCCTGTGCATCCACGTAGGCGCGAACCGTTTCTAGTGTTGCTCCGCCAACGCTGCCAACGAAATATGCCCGGTGCCAGAA
>JAJZUM010000213.1 GCA_021848605.1 Pseudomonadota bacterium
CAAGCTGGGTATGATTGAGCCGTCTCCGATGGCAACCATGCTTGGACGATTCCTTACTTTATTGTACTTTCTGTACTTCCTGTTGATGCCCTTCTACACGTCTATTGAAGATGTCAAGAAGGTTCCGGATCGTCTAACTGGAGGGAAGCACTAATGAAACTGAATATTGTTTTGTTGCTGACCCTGTTGTTGGGATCAGTAAGTGTCTGGGCTGAAGATGGTGATTGTGGCCAGTTGTCTGAATGCATGACAGCTCCGGTCAATCCTCATGATACAGCTTCACTGCAGCGAGGTGCTCGACTGTTTGTTAACTACTGCTTGGGTTGTCATACGGCCAAGTATGTTCGTTATGAGCGGGTTGCCGATGACCTTGGTATTGACCATAAAATGATGCTGGCCAACATGGAGTGGACTTCAGACAAGATCGGTGATCATATGGTCTCTGGTGGTCGTCCTGAAGAACAAGCCAAATGGTTCGGTAATGCTCCGCCTGATCTGACCCTGGAAACACGTCTTCGTTCGCCGGACTGGGTCTATAGTTATCTGCTCAACTTCTATCCCGATGTTAAGCGTCCTTGGGGGGTCAACAATCGTGTATTCAAGGATGTGGCCATGCCCAACGCCCTTGAGACACTGCATGTTGAGCTTGGTGATGAAGGGTTTAAGTCAGCAGTCGGTGACTTGGTTAATTATATGGCCTACATGGCAGAGCCAATCAAACTTGAACGTGAACATATTGGCTGGTGGGTATGGGGTTTCCTTGCCATTCTTTTCATCCCTGTTTATTTACTAAACAAGGAATACTGGAAAGATGTGAAGTGATATCTTGATGATCTGAAGTAAAACAAAGGGGCCGTAAGGCTCCTTTGTTTTATGAACTATAATAAGGCTCATCAAGATAGCATAAAAATCATAAGGAAATTCAAGATGCAGCAGACCCCTGTTCATGAACAGCATAATCCTGATTTGCTGGCGATGATTCCGGAAGCCGCTCGCTATATTGTTGAGATTGGCTGCAGTTCAGGAGCTCTAGCGCGCGAATTCAAGAAAAAAAATGCGCAGGTGCATTATGTCGGAGTTGATATCAGTGCAGACTATATTGAACTCGCCAAAAGACACTGTGATGAGCATGTTGTACAAGACGTGGATATGGCTGATGATTCATTTTTTGAACGACATGGACAGGCCGACTGCTGGGTTTTTGGAGATACCCTCGAACATCTGAAAGATCCTTGGGCGGTTTTGGAGCGCATTGGCAAGAGACTTTCCCATCATGGGGTTGTTGTTGCCTGTATCCCTAATATGCAACATTGGAGTATTCAGGCGCGTTTGGCCTGTGGCGATCTGCGCTATGAAGATCAAGGCTTGCTGGATCGTACGCATTTACGCTGGTTTACCCGTCAGACGATGATTGAGTTATTTGTCTCTTCAGGTTTTGAAATAGATGCAGGTATCCCGCGTATTTTTCATCAGCCACAAGCTGCGCCTATTCTGGAGCAAATCCGCCAAATGGCCAAGGTGCTCGGAGTTCAGGAAGAACAGGCAGTCCATGATGCTATGCCTTTGCAGTATGTGATTCGTGCCAGGCCGAAAAAGTCTTGACCCTAGAGTCAGTATCAATCGTTCCATTTAGCCAAATATTGTCTGTAGGCTTGCTGGTATTCTTCCGAGTAGTTGCCTTTGCTTTTATGAACGATGCTGATCGGCCAAGTGCCCATGGAGAGGCTTTTGGCTTCGAACTGACGGCAAAGATCAACGTCGTAAAAGTGAAATTGGAATCGTTCATCAAAACGAATGTTGTGTTGATGAAAAATATGGCTTTTGGCGGCCAGGAAACATCCATCCAGCAATTTTACCGGCTGCATGGGGTAACCCCAGAAATCGATCAGTTCTGGTGTACCTGAGTTGCCGTAACCAATGACGCCACTTAAATTATTAATATCATCCCGTTGGGTTATATTGTTTGCTCCAGGGACGTGGCACCATGAGGGTTGTCCTTTTTGTCGCTGTGTGTTGCCAACAACACCAACAAGATCAAACTGATTCACGGCATTGAGTAGTTGTTGTCCCCAAAGATAGTCGTTGATAAAGACATCATCATGGACAAAAAGAAGAATGGCTGGGTCGTTTCGTGTTGCTTCAATGAAGTGGTTATAAACACGGGAAAGACTTTCTTTGTTTTCAACAGCAACCTTGACTTGATAATAATCCTGAGATTTGTAGAGGGAAAGGCATTTGCCGAGCATGGTTGAACTAAAAAACTCATTTTGTTTTTTTGGGGTGGCGGTGACAACCCATATTTTATGGTAATCCATGCCGTTCTTCCTTCACAGAGCTACAATCTGCAATTGTAGTTGGGCATAAGCACGTTGTCATGATGATTCTATTCAGGACAATTTTAGGCAAGGTACAGGTGTGTCAGGAATTCTTTTAAGAACAGTCTATGTGGTTCTTGGACAACTCGGCTGGTGGGGTTTAGTGGGGTATGTCCATGAACCTGAAGCACAATGGGCCATTGCAGTCGGTATTGTCTTAGGCGCAGCGGTCCATGTCTGGATGCATCCCACTTGGCTACTGGAATTGGTCCGAATTACAAGTCTTGCCCTATGTGGCTGGATGTTTGAGAGTGTTTGGGTTCGGCTAGGGCTGGTGTTGTATCCGCAAAATCCCGGGGTGGTAGCTCCTGCATGGATGGCTGTACTTTGGTTGCTCTTCGCATTACAGACCCAGGTGCTTATGAAGGCATTGAATGCCCATCTGATTATTTTGGTTGTTTTGGGCGTCATCGGTGGTCCATTGGCGTATAGGGCCGGTGAAGCCTTGGGGGCGATCAGGGTGGTTCATAACATGGATTGGTTGGTTTTAGCCTTGGCCTGGGCTATTGCCGTCCCGACTATATTGCGCTATTCATCGCTGTTTGATAAAGAACTGTCCTAAGCCTGTTGTGTTGAGTCCGCGGGGTATTTTTCTGCATTGAGCATGATTTTTTGCTTTGTGGCTTCCAGGATATCAATATCAAGTTTGTCAGCGAGCATCAGCAGATAAATGAATACATCGGCAACTTCCTGTTGGGCATGTTGATATTGTTCATCGTTAAGCTCGCTTTGTTCTCCGTTTTGCAACCACTGGAAAATTTCCATGAGTTCCGCAGCTTCGACGCTGAGCGCCATGCTCAGGTTCTTCGGTGTGTGAAAGCTCTGCCAGTTGCGCACAGTGGCAAAATCATGCAGCTG
>JAJZUM010000042.1 GCA_021848605.1 Pseudomonadota bacterium
ATGAACTGGGTCAGGCAGATAGCCGGAAAGCAGCCTGACTCAAACCAATCAGCCTCCGCGATACCCGGGGCGGTTCACGGTCATACACTCCATAATCGGTCATAGGCTCCATAAGAAGCAAAAAATTGACCTTCAGTGGTGGGGAGTCCTGGCGCGTGCAGCCTTTTAGACATGAACGTATTAAGCAACAACCCGTGCAAACATCAATGAACCGCTCAAGTAGCCCCCTGAGCCACATTCAAAGCCCCGAACATTTTTCATACGAGAACAGGGAGGTTTACCGTAAAACGGCGGAGTTTTAGGTACAACTGAATGACGGCGCCATACTTCATGAACCAACAAACCGTTGTACGACCTTAGCAACTTTGCGCTAATCTTGCTGGATTGAGGGAACTAAAAAGAGAAGATGCTCCATGAAATACGCATTTGGCTGGCTTATTCTGGTTTTTTTGTTGTCAGGCTGTCATAAAGCCCCCCCTGTCGAGAATTTGCCTCGTACTGTTGAGCTCGTTCAGGTAGGCCTGCATCAGGATGCGGACCAGGTTCAACTGGCTGGTCAAGTCAAGGCCCAACATGAAGCTAATCTTGGTTTTCAGGTTTCAGGGCGCGTTATCCGCCGGGATGTTCAACTCGGAGATCGTGTTCATGCCGGTGAAGTATTGGCCAGTCTGGATGCTCGAGACCTGGATCTTGCCGTCATTGAGGCTCGAGCTGCGTTGGCTGCTGCTCGTTCCGACCGAGAACTGGCACGCACGGACCTGAAAAGAGCTACAGACTTGCAACAAGGCGGTTATCTTTCTACTGCAGAGCGGGATCACCGTCGTGAAGCCGTGGATGCCGCAGATGCGCGATTCCAGCAAGCTGAAGCGGATTTGGCCATCCGACTGAATCAACAGTCCTATGCCGTGCTCAAGTCACCGGTCAATGGCATCATTACGGCTTTACATGCCGACATTGGTCAAATTGTTGCCGCAGGTGAATCCGTTTTCCAGGTCACTGCCGATGGTCAGCGTGACATTGAAGTCGTCATCCCCGAGGACCGTCTGCCGATGTTGCATCACAGCCGTGCCTTTGCCACACTCTGGGCAGACCCGGGTCATGAACTGGCCGCGCAATTACGTGAAGTATCAGCTGCAGCCGACCCAATCACCCGTACGTTTACCGTTCGCTATGCGCTGACACATGCACCTGCCGACCTTGCCCTAGGCCAGTCCGCCGTGCTTCATCTACGCCCCGAACATCCGCAAACTCAGCTGCTCATTCCAACCACGGCGTTATTCCAGCAGGACAATCAATCGCGAGTCTGGGTCTTCAACCCCATCAAGCAGATTGTAACCGCCCGAGCCGTGCAGATTGTCGGCATTTCTGCTAATGATATCGCTGTTGCTGGCCTCAACCCTGGAGAACAGATTGTCGCTCAGGGGGTGCATGTTTTGACTGATGGCGAACATGTCCAACCCGACTTTAATGCCCGGTGAGGTCGAAACATGAGCCTGCACACCCGCTTCAACATTGCCCGTTTTTCGATCCAGCAACCCTCACTAACACTTTATTTTCTTCTGGTGCTCCTGGTGACCGGTGTTGCCAGCTTTTTTCAATTGGGCCAGGATGAAGATCCGCCCTTTACCTTTCGGGCCATGGTTATCCAGTCCTACTGGCCAGGTGCAACCGCCATGCAGATGTCAAATCTGGTTGCCGACCCGATTGAACGAACGCTGCAGGAAATTCCGCACGTTGACTCATTACGTACCTACTCCAAGCCAGGAGAATCCACCACTTTTCTGATTCTCAAGGACAGCACCCCACCGGATGAAGTACGCTGGCTTTGGTATACCGCCCGCAAAAAGATTGGCGACATGCATCATGAACTGCCGCAAGGGGTACTGGGGCCGTTTTACAATGATGAGTTTGGTGATGTTTTTGGCATTCTTTACACCATCAGCGGTGATGGCTATTCGCTTGCCCAACTACATGATCAGGCCGATCAGGTCCGACAGGAACTGCTTAAAGTCCCTGATGTAGCCAAAGTTGAACTGTATGGCGTTCAGGATGAAGTCATCTCCGTTGAAATTTCGCAAAAGCGACTGGCCAGCATGGGACTTGACCTTAATCAAGTCGTCAACGAGATCGGACAGCAAAATGCCATCAGCAATGCCGGCGTCGTCCGAACCACGGGTGATACGGTTCAGGTTCGTATCAGTGGCCAGCTTACCGGTGTCCAGGCCTTGCGTGATTTGTCCTTGCGTGCCAATGGGCGCAACTTCCGGCTGGGCGATATCAGCCGAATCATTCGCGGCTACGAAGATCCTCCAGCGCCACTGGTTCGTTCCCAAGGACACCCTGTCATTGCTCTTGGTGTCTCCATGATCAAGGGTGGAGACATCATTCGCCTTGGCAAGGAACTGCGTATTGCCCAAAAACGCATTCAACAAATTCTGCCTGCCGGGGTGAATCTGCAACAAATCGAGGATCAGCCTAAAACTGTGGAGCGATCCATTCAGGAGTTTCTGATTGCACTGACTGAAGCTCTGGTCATCGTGCTTTTGGTCAGCTTTATCAGTCTTGGCTTGCAAACCGATCCCTGGCGCATTGACATGCGTCCCGGACTCGTGGTGAGTCTGGCGATCCCTCTCGTTCTGGCAGTGACCTTTTTGATCATGGATATTCACCACATTGATCTCCACAAAATCTCGCTGGGTGCCTTGATCATCGCCCTTGGCCTGCTGGTCGATGATGCCATCATTGTGGTCGAAATGATGGTCCGAAAACTGGATGAAGGGCTTGATCGACTGAGCGCATCGACTGCAGCCTATGAACTGACTGCCATGCCGATGTTGACCGGCACCCTGATTACAGCCGCCGGATTCCTACCTATTGGCCTGGCTCGTTCTGCCGTTGGCGAATACACGTATGCCATTTTCGCGGTAACGACCGCTGCTCTGTTAATTTCTTGGGGTGTATCCGTCTACTTTGTACCTTATCTTGGCTACCGGTTGCTCAAACCATCCCGACATTCAAACCATGATGTTTTTGATACCCCGTTCTATCGACGATTTCGTCGCATGGTCTCCTGGTGCCTGCGTTATCCCTGGCAAACATTGGGACTGACCTTGATGACCGTCTTGCTTGGCCTGATCGGTATGTCGCATGTTGAACAACAGTTCTTTCCTGATTCAAGTCGACCGGAAATTCTGGTTGATCTTTGGCTGCCTGAGGGGAGCACCGTTCAAGCCAGTGAACAAGCCGCCAAACGCTTCGAGCACATTCTGGCCAAGGATCCTCGTGTTGGTATCTACAGTGACTTTATCGGAAGCGGTGCTCCCCGTTTTTTCCTCACTCTGGATGAACAACTGGTCAATAGCAATCTGGCCGAGTTTATCATCATGCCCAAAAAACTGGCGGATCGTGACAGCCTGCGTCAACACATTCTCGACATCGCTCGAACACAGCTTCCCATGGCACGGGTCCGGGCCCGTTTCCTGCCCAATGGTCCTCCGATCAGCTATCCCGTCGCCTTCCGGGTCAGCGGCAATGACCCACAATTTCTGCATTCGATCGCCAATATTATTGAAAAGCGCATGCGTGCTGATTCTTTTCTCAGTGGCGTTAACGACAACTGGAATGAGTCGGTCAAAGCGCTGCATCTGATTATTGATCAGGATCGTGCCCGAGCTTTGGGTGTTTCCAGTGCCTCGGTGGCCGCTGCCGCCCAGGAACTGCTTTCAGGCCAAACGATTGGCCAGTATCGTGAAGGCAACAAACTGATTCCCATTGAGTTGAAACAGCCTTATGATGAACGTTCAACGCTTTCAGCGCTTCAGGACGCCTATGTACCTTCCGCGTCAGGCCAAGCAATCCCGATCAGCCAGATTGTGCGGCTGGATTTTGGCTGGGAACCCGGCATAGTCTGGCGGGAAAACAAGCAATTTACTATTACCATTCAGGCAGATGTCAAAGGAGATATACAACCTGCCACCGCCTCTGCCAAAGTGAAAGCCCAGATTCACGATCTCTATCAGTTGATTCGCCCAGGATTCAGCATCACGGAAGCCGGGACGGTTGCTGAAAGTGCCAAAGGTCAAGACTCCATATTTGCCAATTTGCCCCTGATGCTCTTTATCATGTTCTCCTTGCTCATGCTGCAACTGCGTAGTATGGGAAGGGCACTGCTGGTCTTTTGTACCGGCCCTTTGGGCGTGATCGGAGCAGCCATGGCTTTACTGATTTCACACCAACCCTTTGGATTTGTCGCCATGCTGGGCGTTATTGCCTTAAACGGCATGATCATTCGCAATTCGGTGATTCTGATTGATCAAATCGAGCAGGATCGTCGCTTGGGTATTGATCCCTGGACGGCTGTACTGGAAGCAACCGTGCGACGCTGTCGCCCGATCCTGTTAACCGCAGCTGCCGCTGTACTGGCCATGATTCCGCTGTCAGAAAGCATTTTCTGGGGACCCATGGCTGCTGGCATCATGGGTGGATTGATCGTTGCAACCGCACTCACCTTACTCTCTCTGCCGGCTGCTTATGCTGTCTGCTTCGGCGTACCTCGCAGTGCTCCACATCATCAACGGGACGAGGTTCACGAACCGATTGCTCCGAAATAGTACTGCATGTTGCTTGTGTCAGATTCCGCTCCCGACGGAATCTGACATCAGCCCGCGACTATGCTTACCTCACCAATAGCCCCAGTAACGAGGATGACGCACCAAATACACCGGTGCAGTCATGGTCTGTTGCGGAGGAATGATATTGCCTTTGGCAGACATGCATTGCTCGTAAGCAATGTCATAGCGTCGTTGCAGATGGCGCTGGGTGTCCTGTGCCCGGCCTGCACCCGCCACACTGCCCAATCCGAGTCCCACGGCCGCCCCGCCGCCAGCAGCCCGACTGCCCCCGGCGATACCGCCAATGGCCGCACCCACAGCCGTACCCACCACCGCTGAACCAAGCATCGACTGTGCTCCAGCTTGAGCAGCATCAGGACCCAATGACTGGCGTGCCCAGGCCCGGCACTGCGCATCTTCCTGCTGAAACAGATCAAATGGCTTGCCTTGCGCCGGCATCACCGCCACCGATGGCCCTTGCGGCATCGTCGTACACCCACTCAACCCCAGGAGAAATCCCAAGATTAAGACACCTACCTTCATGAACGCATTCATCGTTAACTCCACGAGATCAATCAACGGATCAATGATGCAAATCAGCTGGAACCGCTGGGACAGTCTGCCATCCGGAGGGGCATGACGTCACATAGGGGTAATAGCCCTGCGGATTGCGGCAGTGGTACCAGACCTGGGGACCAGAATTGACAACCGCAGGGGCCATGGCCGAGGGTGGGGTTAGAGCTTGAGGTGGTGGTGGTGGAACCGGTGTCGGCGCTTGAACCGGTTCCTCAACGATATAAGCCGGAACAAGTTGCTGACTAGGATATGGATAAACCACGGTGTCGTACAGTAACCAGGTGCCACCCAGAACCCACCACCATCCGGCTCGACCGGCATGCCAGCCATTGACCCAATGCCCTGTCCGCCAGTATTGATGATCATAATGACGAGCATCCCAGTGCCCCCGCCAGTGATCCGGCCAAGCCATTTGGCTGGCTGTGAGCAGCAGCAGAATAAGCATCCATAGACTTCCTGTTTTTTGCCTGTGCATCTTGGTTCACTCCCCTGAAAACGCTTTGACATCAGCAATACAGAACATTGAATTGGCTCTAACTTGTCAACGACACCGTCAGAGAAACGTTGACATGCCTATGGGATTCCCGCAGGATAGAATCCAATCATCGCAAGGCACTTGCCAAGGACTGCGGTAATACCAATCTGGAACCGGTCCCGTATCATCATGGCTTTTGTGCGAGGAACACATGTTGAGACTTAATCTTTTTGTGGCCACACTGGTGGCGCCGTTGGTTTTCCTGCAACCCGCTTTTGCGAAACCTGGAGATACTGAATCTGGAGTCGTTGCCCTACACGCTAAAGCAATGATTCAGCACCATGCATTCTACAATGAAATCAGCTACAGCTCTGGGGATGGGCTCAATGTTCATGAATACAGCGACCTGGTTCAACACCGGATTTTTGCCATGTCCTGGAGCGGTTCCCATCCCTACCCCCTGAACCAGATTGTCGATCCAACTCTTTTACATGCTGCCTTGGCACAACGACACCCCATCAATCATCATGCCCTGACCATTCAGGTTGGTAACACCACGATTGAGTCCCAAGTCTACTTACGTCAATACTTTGGACGGGCATGGCAAGCTCAGAACACCCCTGCCGGTTTCGATGCGAGGACTTTGCCATGAAAACAGCCTTGATCATTATTGCTGCCTGCCTGGCATTGTCTGCCTGTGGTGGAGGAAGCTCCAGCATAGCTTCCAGTACGGCGGTATCCAGTTCCACAGCCGGGTCCGTCAATACAGCCAATCCTTCATCCAATACAGTGACTTTACCCGTATCCATGCAGAACAGTACGGCCTTAAATTCCCTGCCACTCAGTATTGATGGTGGCATTGCAAGTTTGCGTGGCGCGCAGCCCTATATCAATGGTGTATTTACCACCATAACCGTCTGTATGCCCAATACCAATCAGTGCCAGAACATTGACCATGTGCTAGTCGATACCGGTTCGGTAGGACTTAGACTCCTTGCCCAGTCTGCCGGTGGTGAACTTTCCTTACCCTTACCCGCAGTAACCAGCAGCCTGGGAACGGCCGTCTATGAGTGTACCCAATTTGCTGATGGCTATTCCTGGGGTAGCATGAATCAGGCACAAGTTAATCTGGGCGGTGAAACTCCGGTAACCCTGCCGGTACAGGTTATCGGCGCACGCACAGACCTTACACCAGCCAGCTGCATTCAAAATGCCACCGTACAAAAAGCAGAAAACAACTTAAGTACACTGGCCAGCAATGGCATTATCGGCATTGGCGCATTTACTCAAGATTGTGGTCCATCCTGTTATCCACAACCCTATTATTATTGTTCCAGCGCGAACTGCAGTTATCCCTCAGCTCCACCCCCACTTTCCGAACAGGTGGAAAACCCGATTACAGCATTGAAGCAGGACAACAACGGCAGCATCCTGATCCTCCCCAGTGTTTCCAGTACGGGTGCGTCCAATGTCTCAGGGCAGTTGTTGCTTGGTATCAACACCCAGTCGAATAACCAGATTCCCGGTACCGCCCCGTTACTCATGCTCGATATCAACGGCCAACTTGGTGGAGCAACCTGGAGCAATGGAACACTCAATACTTTTAGCACCAGCTATTTTGATTCCGGAACCAGTGTTCTTGAGATTGGAGCATCCTTGATTCCATCCTGTAGTTCCGGCGATGGCTTTGATTGCCCTGCATCGCAGATTTCTGGAACAGCCCAAGTATTCGCCGCCTCCGGAACCAGCAGTCCAGCGCCAAGTTTCCGGCTTGACATTGGTAATGCTGACCAGCTTTTTGCCAGTTTTCCCACAAATTACGCTTTTGCCAACCTAGGCGCAGCGGCACCGGACAATAACACCCTGGTATTGGGACTTCCTTTCTTTTACGGTCATGAAGTCGCGCTCAGCATTACCAGCGCTCATAACAATGCAGAGATCAGCTATTGGAATGTTCCTTGAACATTCTCTGGATCACAGCAGGTTCGTTATGACTCAGCCTCATGCAGGCCAAGCGAGCTTATGGTGCACAGTATGATCTGATTCAGTCATCATGACCTCGGTAGCAAACAGGCTCATCAGGGGCTAAGGTTGGTGCTAAAAATTTCAACACCTGCTGCTAAAGCGGCCTTTGTTAAACTGGCATCCAGTGTCGCCAACGGCATCCCTGTCCGTAGCGACAGCTCTAAATAAGAAGCATCGTAGGCCGACAGTTTGTAGCGACCGGCAAGATATAATGTGTTGCCTAGGGCATGTGTCGCTGTCGCTTGATCAACCGAAATGTTAAGGCGCTCAAGGACGGCTATATAGTGCTACGAGTCAGCTTCAGTTACAATACCCTTGGATTCGAGCTTGGCAAGCACGTTAGCAATTTCGAGTGCGAACAGCGATGGGACAACAGCTTGAGAATTTTTAAGGTCTGTCAGTATCTCACCAGCATAATCCGCACCAGAGGGGGTGGTTTCTGGTACCAACCAGAGCAGGGCTACCGAGGCATCGAGAACAAAAGTCACACACGCCCCTCGTCAATGAGCGCCTTCAGATCAATACCAGCTCCTAATTTGTTATCCCTCATGATCGCAAGCATGTCATCAACGGCTGAAATTGCATCCATTTTTTTGCTTACTTGCACTGGCACAAGGTCTGCCACTGCCTCACCGCGCAGGGTAATGGTATAACGATTACCGGCCTGTATGCCGCGCAGTAATTCCGGCAATTTTGTCTTTGCTTCATATGATCCAACAACTATGTTCATGACTGCTCGATCCATCGCTCCATATAGACCAGTATATAGACCGGTCTTTACAGGTCAAGATGAACATGAACATTGGGCAAACCATGTTTTGCTTAAAACAGAGATATAATTCCCTATGGCTTCGCTTAGGGTTGCAACTTCAAATGGCGGGGTTTTACGCACTTACTGATAAAACCTCCCATGCTAGCCGGGTGCAGCTTCAGCCATAGGACGGAGCAAGGCGACAAGTTCCTGATGTTGCCGTTCAAGTTCTTCAAGAAAGGCATCCATATCAGCTGGCTTGCCTGCACTCATCAATTCCTCAAGCTGACGGCAAAGTTCACTCAATCGGCGGGCACCAATATTACCGCTTGAACCCTTGAAGCTGTGGGCTGCTTTGCGGATTGTTTCAGCTTCACGGCTGGCGGCTGCTTCACGCAGCGATTGCATACGCAGGTCTGAATCACCGAGAAAGGTCTGGATCAGGTCAATGAAATCATCATCCATGATGTCACGCAAGGAGGCAATGACCTCTTCGTCAAGCACAGGATGGTTTAGAAGAATTTGCTGATCTACCGAGGTTGTCATGACCAACTGAACTCCGCCCGAACGCGGTTGCCCGCCCCCAAGTACGCAAAGGAACTGCACAGGGATCGGATTAATGGCAAACCGCGACCGGAGTAGCCATCAGCATGATGGGTATAACTTGATTGCTGGTAGTCAAAACCCTCACCCGAGTCTTCAATCTCGATACGCAAAATTCCACCCTCACCCTCTGGCTCATGCTGCAACCGAATTGAAATCCGGGCACTCTGCAAAGCTTGCAGGCGTTCCTGTCTGAGTTGATAGTAGCGTGAAAAGCCCGCAGCAGATTTTTTTAATTCAGAATCCAGTTTGAGAATACCATGATCCAGAGCGTTGGCATACAACTCAGCAAGTATGGTATACACCTGACTGGAACGGGTGCGCAGGCCGGGCACCTCCATAATCATGTGGGTAAACATCGGTAGCGGGTCAAAATGGGCAATCGAATCATCACAAAGCTCGAAGTCCATAGACCAGCAGCGCGCTCCGCCCCCAGCAGCATGTGTGGTCGCGTGATCATCAACGCTGGGTAACTCATCCTCACTGATCATGTGAATCTGCAACAGGGTATGATCATCACCTTGCACGCTTTGTCCGGAAAAATCCCGAACTTTGCCCACCAAACGATCAAACAGTGGGGCCGCAGGACCGGCATCGGCAAAGACCTCGAACATCCGCTCATCACCAAACATCTCGCCCTGAGGATTCATGGTCTCGGGGATACCATCCGACCATAGATACAGGACATCATCGGGATCCATTTCAATGAAATAGGGTTCGTAACGGAATCGCTGTGGCGACAACACGCCCAATGCCATATGACGTGATACCAGCCGTTTCACTTCACCGGAGCGTTGGTTATAGAGCAGATTATCAGGTAATCCCCCCGTCCACACCTCAATGGTTCGATTACGGAAACTAAGCTCAACCAGATTGGCACAGCAGAATACGCCAACCGGCAAAATTGACTTGAGCTTCCGGTTGATTTCCGTGGTCACATCTCTTAAGGAAAAACCCTTGCTGATCATACCGTAGAATGTTTCGGACAAAGGCATTGCCCCAATGGCTGCAGGCAACCCGTGACCGGTAAAGTCGCCAAGAAAAACGGCAATTCCGCCCGATGGATGCTGTGCCACCAGCATGACATCGCCATTAAAGATCGACATGGGCGAGATCAGATAGCGCAGGTTCGGAAGATTAAGAGCACCATGATGGGCAATGCTGTCAAAGACAGCCTTGGCAGCTTCCTGCTCGCGGACCAGATGTTCACGCTGCTGCTGAACCTGTTTGTGCAGGGCCAGCATACGGGCAAAGGCGGCAATCTTGGCCTGCAAGATAACCCGATTGTAGGGCTTGGTAAGGAAATCATCCCCACCGGCATCAAGACAGTCCGCCAATTGGCCAGCTTCAGTCAGTGATGTCAGAAAAATAACCGGCACCATGTGATCACCGGCCTTCTGTTTGATCAGCCAGGTCGCCTGCTCCCCATCCATATTGGGCATGAACACATCCATCAGGATAAGATCAGGCCGGTGCTGTTCAAACAAGGCAACCGCCTTAACACCATCTTCGGCTTCAAGCACATAATGCCCCAGACGACGTACAATCGCCCGCAGAATCATCCGGTCGCTAACATTGTCATCGGCAATCAAAAGGGTAAGTTTGTCCAATGTTGCAACCTTTTCCGAGTGCCTCAACCGAACAGCTTGAAAAGCCGTCTCCTGGTTTACTGAATCGTAAACAACTGTTCAAAATTGGAAATAGTCAGTATCTTGCGCACATCGGCACTGCAATTGATGATTTTCACTTCAGCCCGATCACCACCGGCATGATCACGCAAAAGCAACAACATGCCAAGTGCCGAACTGTCCAGATACGTGGCCTCGCGCAGATCAACCACAAAAGTCTGAGCTGCTGCCGGAGCACTCTCATAGCCGTTGCGAAATTCCTGATGCGTACTGAAGTCAAAGCGACCCTTGACACGAATGGTTGTGGTTTTCCCATCTTGGGATGTGGATGTCAAAACCGTCATGAACTCACTCCCTTACATCTCCATGAATCGATACCATTCAGAATAGCTCAACATCGCCAGATGTCATATCAGTTGCCTGAACCACGGTTCTGGGTGCTTCTTTGAGCTGGCGTTGACGCTCACCCAGCAACTGCTGAACACTGGAGCACAATGCCGGATCCCAGTTTTTTTCCAGACGATGACAACGATCTTCCATTTCCTGCATCATCTGATTCAAAGCTCCTTGCTCCCCCTGAATTTCCTCAAGCAACTGGCGAATGATGTCCTCAACCTGCAGCCCCCGAATAGCATCCTGAATCGAGGATCCCATTATGCTGGTCACCTGAGTCATTTCCAACAAACCATCGCCAAGAAATTCCTGCAAGCGGTCGATACGTTCCAGCATGCTGTCCAGTTCAGCGCGAGCTGCCAATGCCTGATTCATGTCCATCGAGGCCAATTCGCTGACAATATCACGCGCGACCATGACGACATGCTTGGTGTCCTGTACCGTCGAACCAATCTGATCACTGAAACGATCGGAGCTTTTGCTCAGACTACGCACTTCATCGGCAACAACCGCAAAGCCCCGACCCGATTCACCGGCCCTGGCTGCTTCAATGGCAGCATTTAGGGCGAGGAGATTGGTTTGATCGGAGATATAACGTACATCCTTGACCAGATTGACAATCTTGTCCATCTGCCTGGACATGTCATCAATCTTTTGTACAGTAACCAGACTTTGAGTCGCCACCTTGATAATGATCTGAGAATAGTAATTAAGTACCTCGCGGGTATTGGCCACAAAGCCGCGCATATCCACCCGATGCTCAGCATCACCGCCAATCTCATCATGCAAGGATAATTGCTGCATCAGGGTGAGCAACCGGTCTTTTTGGCGCACGTTGGTATCATTCAAACCAAAAAACGACTGCGCCATCTTGTCAAGAGCATCGTGAATCAGCCCCAAAGCCTGCTCGAGGCGCTGTTCATTACGATGAAGCTGTGCCTGAATCAGCTGGGTTTGTTGTTCCTTGACGCCCATCAAACCCTGCATACGCTGCGCACTCCGGGCATCTTCCAGCTGGGCACTACGTTCTGCACGCAGCCATTGCTGGTGCACCCGCCACTGTTGGATCAAGACGATCATGATCGCCGCCAAACCTAGGACCATGCGCCATTCGGCTCGCGGCATCAGCAACGATGCAACCAGCAGTACAACGATGACGGGGGTTTCCCAGCCCAGCAACCGCAGTCCCGAGGGTCTTTTCATCACAATGCTCCTTCAATGGGACAATGCTCATCCAGTAAGGCCGATGCAATGCGGCCAAGCGGACGTTGCACACAGGCAGCCCCCAAGGCAACGGCACTACCCGGCATGCCCCAAACAACGGATGTGGCCTGATCTTGTGCCAAAGTCCAGGCCCCGGCCTCACGTAAAGCCAGCAATCCCGCCGCACCATCATGCCCCATACCGGTCAGTAAGGCTGCACGTACCCGTTTGGCCCATGGCAATAACGACCGGAACATTACATCAACCGAAGGACGATGACGGTTCACCCGTTCCGTCTGCACAATACGGCAGCGCCAGGCGTTTGGCTGGCCAACCACCTGTAAATGGTAGTCACCAGGGGCCAAATAGGCGTGTCCTCTCTGCAAAGGCATATCCTGTTCAGCCTCGAGCACCGTAATGGTACAGGTTCGGTTCAAACGCTGTGCATAGCTGCTGCTAAACACCGGTGGAATATGCTGGGCGAGCACAACCGGGGGCGCTTGCTCTGGAAAAGACTGCAAGACCGTGGCCAGCGCCTCGGTGCCACCCGTTGATGCCCCCAGAGCAATCAGACTTTGCCCCTGCCCCTGATAGGATGAAAGTACCGGGGCAGAGTTTCCCTCTGAGCCGGCCTGCAGGCGCGCCGTGGCAACAGCCCGAACCTTGGCGACCAGTTCATCAGCCACCAAATCCCAGTCGGCCTCAGGGTTGGTGGGTTTGGTGACAAAATCGGCAGCACCTAAAGCCAGTGCCTGCAAAGTCGCCTCGGCACCACGCTCGGTAAGTGTCGAGACCATGACCACCGGCATGGGCCGCAAGCGCATCAGATTGCGTAAAAAGGTCAGACCATCCATACGTGGCATTTCAATATCGAGGGTCAGCACGTCCGGATTAGTGGCCTTGATCAACTCCCGGGCTTCGTAGGGATCAACAGCCTGTCCGACGACCACCATATCCTCCTGAGCATTCAGCAAGGAGGCAATCAAGGTCCGCATGAGAGCCGAATCATCTACCACCACCACACGGATCGGCATCAACCTTCTCCAAACAGTTCAACAGAATCGTTGTCCTGAATCTGCAACTGACGCTGGTAGCGTTGTTCACGTTCAAGCACCGTGGTATTGCGCAACATTTCCAGCCGTTTCACCCGGACCTTGCCTGTCTCGGTATAAAACTGGATTTTGCGCGGATAGATATTGCCGGTATCCTGAGCGAGGATATCAAACTGTTCAAGGCGAGCGTAATCGACCATGAACTCAACATTTTTTCGACCAATATCGGTCTGTTCCATATGGGCAATAACCCTGGCACCCCCAAAGATTTTAAACTCAAGGTCTTCGCGTTGTGCACCGGCCTTGAACATGGTATTGAGCATGACTTCCATGGCCCAATTTCCGAAACGGGCCGACTGGCTGAGGGGGTCATCATGACTGTAGGTTCCCGGCAACATAAAATGATTCATGCCGGCAATACCGCGCCGTTTGTCGCGCACACAGGCGGAAACACAAGAACCCAGAACGGTGGTAATAATCTCCGGTTGACAGGTGACATAGTACTCTCCCGGCAACAGCTTGATCATGACCAGCCCACTTTCCCGGTCGTGGAAACGGTTCAGTTTTTCAAATCCCGGCAAACGGGGTTGTTCCCGACTCATCTTAAAACCTCTTGCGATACATGGTACGTCCCAAACTCTCAAAACGATCACTCAGGCCATGCATGGTCTCTGAATGGCCAATACACAGATATCCACCAACGGGCATCTGTTCGGCGATTCGGTTAAACAGGAGTCTCTGAGTATCTTTGGAAAAATAAATCACAACGTTGCGGCAAAAAACCACATCAAAGAGCCCCGTCATCGGCCATGGCTCCTGCATCAGATTCAACTGACGAAAACTGACCAGTGCCTCTACGGCAGGACGGACCTCCAGGATGCCATCCTGATCCAAACGGGTAAAATGCCGCTGCACAATATCCGCTGCCAGACCCTGAACCCGCTCAAGCGCATAACGACCGGCAGTGGCATGAGCCAAAACATTTGAATCAATATCCGTGGCCAGAACGCGAACATCCCAACCCGAACAAAGATTGCTGTCAAGCACCGACATGGCGATCGAATAGGGCTCTTCTCCGGTCGAACAGGCCGCCGACCAGATACGCAACTTGCGACTGGCGGCATTGCGCCGCACCAGATCGGGCAGAATGGTTGTGCGCAACGCCTCAAAATGATGCCCCTCACGAAAAAAGGAGGTCAGATTGGTCGTAATGGCGTTGACAAAAAAGCTCAACTCGGCCGCAGGATTCTGATCCAGGTGCCGGCAATAGGTCGCAAAAGAGTCCATGTGCAGGGCTCTGATACGCCGCACCAACCGGCTGTATACCATCTCTTTCTTGGCATCCGACAACTCAATCCCTGTGGTACGCACAGCCAGACGACGCAAAAACTCATAGTCTTCAGCGCGCATCGGGAACTCCCGACGCAAGAAATCATCTCGATCAGAACTCATCCCAATCCTCGGACTGCTGCTTCATGCCCTTCTGTACGGAAGGAGTCTGGGGGCGGGCATGAGGCACAAAGTCCTCACGCGAACGCTCCGAGAGCTTAAAGAACTGCACCACACCCAGCATGGTTCGGGCCTACTCACTCATCGACTCACCCGCTGCCGCCGCCTGTTCAACCAGTGCGGCATTTTGCTGGGTCATCTGATCCATCTGACTGATCGCCACATTGACCTGCTCAATCCCCATACTCTGCTCCCGGGCTGCACTACTGATCTCCGCGATCATCGTTGATACCCGTTCCACCGCCTGGACAATATCGCCCAAGGTCTTGCCAGAAGCATGGACCAGATCAGAACCATCTGCCACTTTTGCGACACTGTCGCGAATCAGTTCCTTGATTTCCCGGGCTGCTGCCGCCGAACGCTGCGCCAGATTACGGACCTCACCGGCAACCACGGCAAAACCCCGTCCCTGCTCACCCGCCCGTGCCGCTTCGACGGCCGCATTTAAGGCCAGCAAATTGGTCTGAAAGGCAATCTCGTCAATGACACCGATGATATCGGCAATGCGTTTGCTCGAACTATTGATCGCTTCCATGGCCACCACGGCACGATCCACCACCTGGCCAGCTGCCTGAGCCTCATCGCGCGTGGTTGAGGCCAGCGTATTGACCCGAGTGGCATTATCAGCGGTCTGTTTCACCACCGAGGTCATTTCCTCCATACTGGATGCCGTTTCTTCCAGACTGGCCGCCTGTTCCTCGGTGCGCTGACTGAGATCCTGATTACCTTGTGCAATTTCCGAAGCTCCACGCGCCACCGACTGCGCCGATTCACGAATCTGCCGAACCACTTCAGCCAGTTGATCAATCGAACGATTGACATCTTCACGCAACTGGCCAAACAGTCCCTGATAAGGATGATCAATGGTCTGATCCAGCCGCCCTTGGGCCAGGCCCTGCAGCACCCGCGCCACATCGGTAATGATGCCTTCCATCACCTGAACCATTTCATTGATGCCCTTGGATACCGAGGCAAAAAATCCGGATTTGCCCTCAAGGCTGGTGCGTGCGGTCAAATCACCAGACAGAATGGCCTGCATCACGCCATCAATCTCGGACTCAATGGCACGTTCTTGAGTCTGGTCCAACCATTCAACCACATAGCCAAGAATCGTCTCACTACCTTCAGCACGAATAGGATTGAGGGTCAAACGAAAGTGCAATGAACCAATCTTGATATCCGAACGATGCGTTCCCTGAACCTCCTTCAGCAAACGACGCTGATGCTGGGGATGCTTGTGGAAGATATCGATATTTGAACCGACCACCTTATCGACATCAAAATGCGGCAATTGCTTGCGAACTTCCTCCTGGCGATTGCGAAACATCGATTGAAAGGCACCATTGGTATAAATAATAACGCCTTCAGCATCGGCAATAATGATATTGGTCGAAGAAGAATCCAGTGAGGACAAGATTCTCTGGGTATAAATTTCCCTTTTCAGCAAATCCGTTATATCGGTCCATTCAACCACATAACCAAGCCGTTCGCGATTTTTCTGGTTGATGATCGGGTTCAATGAAAGCCGGAAGTGATAAGGTCCAATGCTGATTTTACCCACATGGGTACCATTCAAGCGCTCCATGATACCCCGCTGATGGGCTGGGTTTTTGTGGAAGACATCAATGGACGTCCCAACCAGTCGATCCAGGTCAAAAGCAGGTAACTCCTGACGGATGGACTGTTGTTTGTCGCGAAACATGCGGTCGATGGCACCATTAACAAAAATAATGATTCCATGGTTATCCGCAATCATAATGCCACTGCTGGTGGCATTGAGTGCTGTCACAATACGGGTGGTTTGCTCAAGCTGCTCTCGGTCCTGCTCAACGCGCGCCCTTAACTGCTCCTGCATCTGTTTTAAGGATTGACACAAGCGGGCTATTTCATCTTCGCCCTGAATATCAATCTGCTGGTCAAACTGACCGTTCGCCATCCCGGAAAACACATCCACCACAGCGAGCAAGGGCTGACTGAGCTTGAGTTTCAGGATACGGTTCAGCACGGTGAGTAACAAAGCAATCAGTAACAAAGTCGAGACAAGGATCGCATTTCGGATGATGGCGACTTGTGCCAGCATCTCAGCCGTTGTCTGTGAGGACACTACATACCAGGGAAGCCCGGCCATAGGAACATAATTAAGTAATCGCTCACCATCATGGTCGAGATAGGTTAATGAGCCCTCCTGCCGTTCAGCGGCTAGCCCTTTAGCCCAGGCACCTAGCATGGTGTCATCCTCGAGATTTCCTGTTTCATGTCCCGGAAAGTGCAAAGCCTGAACAAAACCATTTTCCTGTCGTTGTACGATCGCAAAAAATCCAGTTTTTCCAAGAGCTTCTTCAGTGATCCTCTTCGTCAGTGACGTCAATGCCTCTTCTGCATTTTCTGCGGTAAAAAGACAGCCAATCAACTGCCCCTGCATATCCTTGATGGGTTCATAATCAGCTACATAGTTGGCACCAAACAGACGTGTCCAGCCCTTATAGGCTTTGCCCTGGATCAGGGCTGCGTAGGCCGGGCTCTCATGTGCCAGCATGGTATG